>JANOJR010000488.1:0-10986 GCA_031418855.1 Rubrivivax sp. | reverse complement strand
GCCGCCCGGGCAGCCGCCACATCGTCGGCAGACGCCTGGGCCCCGCGCGCCACGGCGGCGAGCTCTGCACGGTGTGCCAGCGCCACCGCCGCTTGCGCGGCCAGCATCGCCAGCAGGCCACGCTCGGCGTCTTCGAAGCGGCCCCCCAAGACATCTGCGCCGTCGATGTCGGCATATAGGCAGCCGAGCAGCCCTTGCGGCGCCACGAGCGGCGCGACCAGGCAGCTGCGCTGGTCGATCGGCGCTGCGCCCTCGGGGCCGTGGCGCAGGCGGCTGGCGCCGGTGTCTCGGGCGTCAGTCAGCCACGGTGCAATGGCCTGCAGCAAGGCCTCGGCGCCTTCACTTGGCGGCAGCTTCGATGCGGCAACCTGTGGCGCAGCCGCGCCGTGGTGCAGCACCAGCAACACACGCTGCGCGCCCAGCAACCGGGCGGCTTCGCTGACGATGGCCCCATGCAGCGCGGCCTCGTTCTTCAGCTTGCCAAGGCGCAGTGGCAGTTGCGCCAAGCGGTCGAGCCGCGAGCTTGCAGAGGCCCGGGTCTTCGTTGATGTCGTCGTTCTAGTTTTCATCGCGGGCCTTTGTCTGGTTCAGTGCCTCGACCAGCGCATCCACGCGGATCGGTTTGGTCACGTCGTCGTCCATGTGTTGCATCCGCAAGGATTCGCCTACCATCTGCCGCCAGGCTGGCACGGCCAGCCGGCCCATCTCGCACTGCGACCGGCCACACGAGTTGACGATTGACAGGATCAGATGCCATGCGACCGTCCACCGCACTTGAAGCCCATCGACGCGCTGTACGCGAGGCCGCAGGCCGATTTCGTGCCGCCAATCCACGCCTGTTCGGCTCGGTCTTGCACGGCACGGATACCGAAGGCAGCGACCTCGACCTGCTGGTGGACGCACTGCCAGGCGCCACCTTGTTCGACCTGGGCGCACTGCAAGTCGAACTGGAGGCGCTTCTCGGGGTACGAGTGGATGTGTTGACGCCGGCTGACTTGCCACCGAGCTTTCGCTCGCAGGTTCTGGCGCAGGCGCAGCCTGTATGAGCCAGAGTCGCCTCGCCGACTACCTTGAGCACATTCGGCAGGCGGCAAGCGATGCCTGCGCCTTTGTGCAAGGCATGGACCGGGAGGCGTTCCTCGGCGACAGGCGTACGCAGCGGGCCGTGGTGATGAGCCTGGTCATCGTCGGCGAGGCAGCCTCGAAGCTGATGGACCAGTACCCCGACTTCACCACAGCCCGCCCGCAAGTTCCCTAGCGCAGCATGCGCGGCATGCGCAACCGCATCGCGCACGGCTACTTCGACATCAACCTCGACGTGGTGTGGGACACCGTGCTGACGGCGCTGCCCGAGCTGCTGCAGCAACTGCCCGCTTCCGCCCAGTAAGGGCGGCGCGCGCGCTGGCCTGCGCGACGCCTTCAGATCGAGATGGAGCGTGTTCATGTCACGCCACGCCTTGGCGTTGTGCGCAGCACAGCAGTGCCTCGACCAGCGCCTCCACCCGGATCGGCTTGGTCACGTAGTCGTCCATGCCGGCGGCGAGACAAGCCTCGCGGTCGCCGGCCATCGCGTTGGCCGTCATCGCCACGATGCGTGGGCGTTCGTGTGCTAGCGGCCAACGTGACGTGATGCGGCGGCTGGCTTCCAGCCCATCCATCTCGGGCATCTGCACGTCCATCAGCACCAGGTCGTAGGTTTGCCCGCCCACACGCTCGACGGCCAGCTGGCCGGTGGCGGCGACGTCGGCTTGGTAACCCATCTGGCTGAGCAGGCGCAGCGCCAGCTTCTGGTTCACCAGGTTGTCTTCGGCTAACAAGATGCGTAAGGGGTGGCGGCTGGCCATCTGCGGGTCGAGTGCGGCTTTGCCGGTGGGTTTGCTGGTGCTGGCGGCATCCACGGCCACCGCTTCGGCGCGGATGTGAAAGCGGAAGGTGCAGCCAAGGCCCGCGCCTTCGCTCTGTGCCGTCATCGTGCCGCCCATGATCTCGGCCAGGCGTTTGCTGATGACGAGGCCCAGGCCCGTGCCGCCGTACTTGCGCGTGGTGGATGAATCGGCCTGGCTGAAGCTTTGGAAGAGCTTGGCCATGCCCTCGGGTGTCAAGCCAATGCCGCTGTCTTTGACGGCCACGTGCAGCTCGCTGCCGCGTGCTTCGATCGTTAGCTTGACCTCACCGGCTTCGGTGAACTTGAGCGCGTTGCTCAGCAGGTTCAAAAGGATCTGGCGCAGCCGCGTGCTGTCGCCCTTCAGCGTGTGCGGAACATCGTCGGCAATCGCCACGACGAGCGACAGCTTCTTCTCGGTCGCCTTGTGCCGCACCAGCTCCACCGCCGAGCCCACGCATTCGCGCAGCACGAAGGGCGCGCTCTCCACGTCGAGCTTGCCGGCCTCGATCTTCGAGAAGTCGAGGATGTCGTTGATGATGGTCAACAGCGATTCGCCACTGTCGCGCACCGTGCGCGCGAAGTCGCGCTGCTCCTCGTCGAGCGATGTGTCCAAGAGCAGCCCGCTCATGCCGATGATGCCGTTCATAGGCGTGCGGATCTCGTGGCTCATGGTCGCCAGGAAGCTGCTCTTGGCCTCGTTGGCGGCTTCAGCTGCAGAGCGCGCTTCTTGCGCTTCCTTGAACAGCCGCGCGTTCTGGATCGCGATCACCGCCTGGTCGGCAAACGATGCCAGCAACGCCGACTCCTTCTCGGAGAACGGCTGCGGCGGCATGCGCACGATGTGTACGGTGCCGATGCCCTGCTGCTGCCACAGCATCGGCGCAATCAGCAACGAGAAGTTGCCGAGATCGCGGCCGATCTGGCGCATCGATTCGGGCACGCTCTCGCCGTGGACGATGTCGGGGTAGTGGATGACGCGCCTCTTGCGGATCGGGTAGGCCTGGTACGACTGCGCCAGCGGCCGCGGGAAGCCCTGGTCCAGCCGCGCGAGCTGCGCCGCCGCGACATCGGGGCTGACATCGCCGGCAAACGCTGCGTGCCAGACCTGCCCGTCTTCGCGCACCAGCGAGATCACCACCTGGTCGCCGCTGAAGAGCTGCTGGCAGGCCTTGCTGATGGCATCGAACACCGGTGCGGTGTCGGCCACCGAATGGCTGATGACCTTGAGCACTTCGCCCGAGGCGCGCTGCTGCTCCAGCGCTTCTTTGGTCTCGTTGAAGAGGCGCACGTTTTCGATGGCGATCACCGCCTGGCCAGCGAAGGTTTGCAGCAAGTCGATCTGCTTGTCCGATAGCAAGCCGGGCGCCGTGCGCACCACGGCGATGGCACCGATGGCCAGCGCGTCGCGCACCATGGGCACGACAGTCATGGCGCGGTAGCCGGCCGGCGCCAGGTTGCGCTTGCCGGCTTCGAACTGGCCGCCGGTGTCCAGCACGTCGGCCATGTCCACGACGCGGCAGTCGAGCATCGCGGCGCCGTGGACGTAGTCGCGCTGCAGCGGAAACGGAAACACGCTGCGCCAGCGTTCGGCGCGCTGCGGGTCGCGCTCGGCAATCGCTACCGACACCACCTGATCGCCCTGCGCCCGGCTGACAGCCACGGCGGCGTCTTTGAACAGCCGCACGCCACTGGCGGCTATGGCATCGAACACCGGCTGCACATCGGTGGGCGATTCACTGATGACGCGCAGGATCTCGGCCGTGGCCGTCTGGCGCTCCAGTGCCTCTTGCGTGTCGTTGAAGAGCCGCGCGTTCTGGATCGCGATGACGGCCTGGTCGGCGAAGGTCTTGAGCAGCGCGACGTCCTTGTCGCTGAACGGCGCGGCCGGGAAGCGCGAGACGTTGAGTGCCCCGATGGCCCTGCCTTCCCACATCAAGGGCGCGTACAGCGCCGCGTAGTTGCCGACCCAGGTGGTGCTCTCGCGCAGGCCACGGGGCACCTCGGTGCCGTGCTGCACGTCGGGGTAGTTCAGCACCGCGCCTCTGTGCATCGCGTAGCCGTAGATCGAGTCGCGCGCCGGCCGTGGGTGCATCGCCTGCGTCATCTCGGCCACCTTGCGCTGGGCCGCGTCGGCTTGGCTCATCACGTAGGCCGGCAGCGTCAGGTGGATGAGGCCGTCGTCGCCCAGCAGGCCCAGTGACACCAGGCTGCGCTCGAAGAGCCGGCCACCACTCTCCAAGATCTTCTGGAATACCGGCCTGGCGTCGGCCACCGAGCTGCTGATGACGGCCAGCACCTCGGCCGTGGCCGTCTGCTGCGCAAGGGCTTCTTTGGTCTCGTTGAAGAGGCGCATGTTCTCGATGGCGATCGCCGCCTGGTCGGCGAACGCCGTGAGCAGATCGACCTGCTGTTCGGTGAAGGCGCGCGTTTGGCCCAGCCGCGCGACGTTCAGCACCAGCACCGGCTCGCCGTCCTTCAGCAGTGGCACGCTGAGCATGGTGGAGAAGCTGGCCACCTGCGCCAGGTCGTGCCGGTAGCCGCGATCGGTGTGCAGGTTCTCGATCTGCAGCACGCGCCGCTCTTGCAGCACGCGCCCGGTGAGCGAGCCGTCACCCGCGCGGATGGGCTTGGCATTGAGCGCGGCGAGAAACTCCGGCGGCATGTTGAACTGCGCCGTGGCAATGAAGTTGCCCGTGCCGTCGGGCTGGAAGAAGGCGCCGAAATCGGCCTCGCACAAACGCGTGGCGTGGGTCGTCAAGGTCTGCAGCACGACGTCGAGCTCGAAGGCCGAGCGGCTGATGAGCTTGAGCACTTCGGTCAGCGCGGTCTGCTGCGCGAGTGCGCCACGCAGCTCTTGCGTGCGCGCGGCGACCTGGCCTTCGAGCCCGCGCGCCCATTGCACGTTGACTATCGCCACGGCGGCTTGTGAAGCGAGCATCGCCAAGAGGTCGCGGTCGGCGTCGCTGAAGCGGCCGAAGGCGCCTTCGATATCGGCGTAGACAAAGCCCAGCAGCTGGCCTTGCGCCACCAGGGGTGCGACGAGGCACGAGCGTTGGTTGACTGCGGCCACGCCTTCGGGGCCGTGACGCAAGCGCACCGCGTGGCTGCTGCGTGCTTCGTCCAGCCACGGCGTGATGGCATGCAGCAGCGCTTGCGCATCTTCGCCGCGTGGCAACAGCGCGCCGGCGATGTGCGGGCCGCTTTCGGCACCCAGCACCAGCAGCACGCGCTCGGCGCCGCTGAGTTCGGTCACCTCGTCGATGAGGAAGTCATGCAGCACCTGCGCGTCGCGCAGCTGGTTCAAGCGCTTGCCGGTATCGACCAGGCGCTGGAACGGTTCACCCAGGCTGCTGGGCAATGCCAGGTGGGCCAGCCGTTGCGCCTGCGGCAGGCCGCGCCGCGCCGACTCACGCAGCCAGGCGGCCACGATGTCGCGGTTGACCTCGACCTTGTTGAGGTAGCTGCGGCGCAGGCCTTCGTCACGTACATGGGCCACCGCTTGCAGCAGCAGCGCGTGGGCTTCTTGCAGTGCGGCCCAAGACGCCTCCTTTTGACCGTTAGCAAGCAGCGCGCGGTGGTGCCACCACCAGATGTCCTGGCTCTGGCCGAGGCCGGCTCGGGCAAATCCGTGCTGGCGGTGAAGCGCAATGCCGCGGCGGGTGCTGCGCAGGGCGGCGCCGGCATCACCTTGCTGCAGCTGCACCTTGGCCAGTGGGATCAGCACGTAGAGCTCGAAGCCGGGGTTGTGCGTGCGCACGCGGCGCAACAGGCTGCGCAAACCGCGGGCCGCGCCAGCGAGGTCGCCTTCGGCCTGCGCCAATGTGGCGGCGATGAGCTCGCGGTTGGTGCCTGTGTTGTCCTCGTCCAGCGCGCTGACCAACGCGTCGTAGGCGGCCCAGCGCTGGCGCACGCCGGCGAGTTCGCCGAGTGTGATCTTCCACAGCATCACGACGCCAAGTTCTGCCGTCTGGTTCTGCCGCGCCGCCATCGCATCGCACATCGCGATGCACTCTTCACCCAGCCGGCAGGCGCTGCGGTACAGGCCCAGATCGGCCATCGCCAGCGACACATTGCCCACCACCTGCGCGCGCCCGAAGGCATGGCCGCAGCGCTCGAACGCCGCGGCCGCCTGCTGCAAGAGCGCCAGGCGCTCGGCGATGTCTGTGCAACTGAAGCTCAGCACGTTCAGCGCGTTGGCCAGGCCGTAGTCGTCGCCGGCCTGGCGCGCCAGCGCCACCGCACGCAAAGCGGCGTTGCGCGAGGCCTCGTTGCGCGACAGGCGCGTCTGCGCGAACGCGAGGATCCAGTGCGAACGGGCCTGGCCCACCACGTCACCCGCGGCCTCGAACAGCGCAGCGGCTTGCTCGGCGCTGGTGGCGGCAGCTTCGTGCGAGGCCGCGCGCAGCTGCGCTTCGGCCAGGCACAGCAGGCTGGGTGCGAGCAGCGCTTGCACGGTGGCCTCGCCGCGCTTCTTCGTTTGTGTTTGCGGCTGCACCAGCGTCAGCGCCGACTGCGCCGCTACCAACGCCGCCGCGCCTTGGCCCAGGCGCATCCGCACCAAGGCTTGTCGGTTCAGCGCCCGCACGCGCAGCGCCACCGCTGCACCCGTGTCGGCCAGCGCGAGCATCGCGGCGACATCGTCTTGCGCATCGCCAAAGCGCCCCGCAGCGATGAGCGATTCGGCGCGCGCGTCGAGCAGCGCAAAGCGCTCGGCGCTCTGGAGCTGCGGAGCCGCCAACGCGGTGGTGGCCAGCGCCATGGCCTTCTCGTGCTGGCCGGACCAGGCCAGTGCGTGGATGGTCTGCAGTTCTCGAGTCTTCATGGCCGCACCTCCCTGCGCCGCAGCGCTTGCAGCAACGAGTCCACCCGGATCGGACACACCCGGACCGGACCTTTGCCGATATTCACGCTGCGCGTTAATATGGCGCTGTGGCCATCAAGAGTTTCAAGTGCAAGGACACCCAGGCGCTCTTCGAGGGCCGCAGGGTGCGTCGCTGGGCCCAGATCGAACGGCCGGCATTGCGCAAGCTCGAACAACTTGACTGGTCGCTGCTGCTGCAGGATTTGCGGGCCCCGCCCGGCAACCAACTCGAAGCCTTGAAGGGCGACCGCCGGGGCCAGCACAGCATTCGAATCAACGGGCAGTGGCGTGTGTGTTTCACCTGGAGCGCGCAAGGTGCCGCTGATGTCGAGATCGTTGACTACCACTGAAGGACTTTCGGTATGCCCACCAAGCGAACTGTTGCGCCCGTCTCCCCCGGTGAGATGTTGGACGAGGAATTCCTCAAACCGCTGGGCCTCACCAAGTACCGGCTGGCCAAAGACATCGGCGTGCCGCCGCAGCGCATCGGCGACATCGTGATGGGCAAGCGCGCCATCAGCGCCGACACCGACCTGCGCCTGTGCCGCTACTTCGGCTTGAGCGATGGCTGGTGGCTGCGCGGCCAGGCGAATTACGACACCGCCGTGGCGCGCGAGGCGATGGGCGAGACGCTGGCGCGTATCCCGCGCTGCGCCTTGCTTCCCGCCTGAACAGGGCGCCCTCATTGCGCAGCTCCGCCACGTGCCGTGGCGAGTAGCAGCGCCGCCACCAGCGCGTCCACGCGAATGGGCTTGGTCACGTAGTCGTCCATACCGGCGGCAAGGCAAGCCTCGCGGTCGCCCTGCATGGCGTTGGCGGTCATGGCCACGATGCGCGGGCGCTCGTGTGCCTTGTACTTGGCCGTTATTTGACGGCTCGCCTCCATGCCATCCATCTCCGGCATCTGCACGTCCATCAGCACCACGTCGTAGGTTTGGCGCTCCACGGACTCAATCGCTTCGATACCGTTGCTGGCCAGGTCGGCGCGGTAGCCCATCTGCTGCAAGAGGCGCATCGCAAGCTTCTGGTTCACGACGTTGTCTTCGGCTAACAAGATACGTAAGGGGTGGCGTTTCGCCATCTCGGCGTCCATGCGCGGTTTGGCCGGCGCCGCAGCTTGTTTGGGCGCGGCGTCTTGGGCCAAGAGGTTCACCAGCGTGTCGAAGAGCTGGCTTTGGCGTAGAGGCTTGGCCAGCGTGGCGGCGAAGTGGCTGTCGGCGGCTTCACGTCGGCCCAGGGAGCTGAAGAGCACCAGCGGCAGCTTGTGGCCGGCCTGCTTGATGCGCTCGGCCAGCGTCGTGCCGTCCATGCCGGGCATGTGCATGTCGATGATGGCCAGGTCGTAGCTCTGTTCCTGGAGCATCGTCAGCGCGCGCTCGGGCGCTTCGGTGTCGTGCACCACCATGCCCCACTTGGCGGTTTGCAGCGCCAGGATCTTGCGGTTGGTGGCGTTGTCGTCCACCACCAGGAGGCGCTTGCCTTTGAGCGCCGGCTGCGCGCCGATGTAGTCGCGCCGGTTGCCCTGCGGCAGCTCGGCGCTCTTGGCCTGGATGGTGAAGTGGAAGCTGCTGCCTTGGCCTGCGCCTGCGCTCTCGACCCACATCGTGCCGCCCATCAGCTCGGCGAGCAGCTTGCTGATGGCCAGCCCAAGGCCCGTGCCGCCGTACTTGCGTGTCGTGGACGAATCGGCCTGGCTGAACTTCTGGAACATGCGGCTCTTGCCGACTTCCGAGAGGCCAATGCCGGTGTCGCGCACGGTGAAGTTGATTTGCGTACCGCTCGCTTGCACGGTTAGCACGACTTCACCCTTCTCGGTGAACTTGACGGCGTTGGAGAGCAAGTTCAGCAAGATCTGGCGCAGGCGCGTCACGTCGCCTTGAATCGCCGGCGGCACCTCGCCTTCGAAGATGTAGGCGATGTCGAGGTGCTTCTCGGCAGCGCGTGACGCCATCAAGTCCATCGCCGACTCCACGCAGTCGCGCAAGTCAAACGGCTGGTGCTCGATGTCCATGCGCCCGGCCTCGATCTTCGAGAAGTCCAGGATGTCGTTGATGATGGTCAGCAGCGAATCACCCGAGTCGCGAATGGTCGACGCGAAGTCGCGTTGCTCGTCGTTAAGCGGGGTGTCGAGCAAGAGCCCGCTCATGCCGATCACCGCGTTCATCGGCGTGCGGATCTCGTGGCTCATGGTGGCCAGGAAGGCGCTCTTGGCTTCGTTGGCGGTTTCGGCGGTGGCCCTGGCCTCTTGCGCTTCCTTGAACAGCCGCGCGTTCTGGATCGCGATGACGGCCTGGTCGGCGAAGGTGCGCAAGAGCTGGATTTCCTTCTCGGCGAACGGCTGCGGTGGCTGGCGCATCGCCATGATCGAGCCGATGCCGCGGCCTTCCCAGACCATCGGCGCAAAGACGCCCGAGTAATTGCCAATCGACGCGATCGCGTCGCGGGTCGCGGGGGGCAGCTCGGGCATGGCGGCGGCGTCGGGGATGTACACCGTGCGCCGCTCGCGAATCGCCAGCCCGGTAACGGTGCGATCGACCGGTGTTGGCAAGGCCTTCGTCATCGCCTGGATGGCCGCGCCGCGCAGCGCGCCCGCGCGCAACTGCCCATCGTCGTGGACGAGGAAGATGGCGAGCTGCTCGGTGGCGAACAGCCGCTCGCAACTGTCGAGGATCTTGTCGAACACGGGCGCGGTGTCCGACACCGAGCTGCTGATGACTTGCAACACTTCGGCGGTGGCCGTCTGGCGTTCCAGCGCTTCCTGCGTCTCCTTGAACAACCGAGCGTTCTGGATCGCGATCACCGCCTGGTCGGCGAAGGTTTGCAGCAGCGCGAGCTCCTTGTCGCTGAACGCGCCGCGCGAGCGCGCCACGCCGACCACGCCGATGCCGCGGTCTTGCCACAGCATCGGCGCGAAGGCCACCGAGTGGTAGCCGGCGATCTGCCCCATGCGGCGCAGCACGGCGGGCGTGTCGGGGTTGTTCAGCACGTCGGCGTAGTGCGCCACGCGCCGCTCGCTGATGGCGCGCCCGGGCGCCGAGCCGAGCACCGGCGCCGGGAAGCTGGCCATGATCGTGTCGCGCGCTTTGCCCACGTAGGCGGCCACCTGCAACATGCCTTGCTCGTCGACGAGCAGCACGTCGAGCTCGTCGCCGCCAAACAGGTGCTGGCAGCTGTCCAGGATCTTGTCGAACACCGGCTGCGTGTCGGCCACCGAACTGCTGATGACGCGCAGGATGTCGGCCGTGGCTTTCTGCTGCTCCAGCGCTTCCTGCGTCTCGTTGAAGAGGCGCACGTTCTCGATCGCGATCAAGGCCTGGTCGACAAACGACTCGGCCAGCGCGATCTCGGCCGCAGTGAAGGCGCTGGCCTTGTCGCGCATCAGTGCCAGCACGCCGATGCATTCATCCTCGCGCAGCAGCGGCAGCATCAGGCTCGACTCCACGCCAACCTGCTGGCGCACGCGCTGCTCATGCACCGGCAGCTCGATGGCCGACCAATCGGGCAGGTGCAGCATGGTCTTGCTGCGCAACACCTGCGACGGGAAATTGGCGCTGGCGTCGATCGGGTGCGCCGTCTCGACGAGGCCGCGCTTGAGCCCATCGGCCGATGCCTGCGCGGCCATGTGATAAGTCGTGCCGTCAGGCCGCAGCATCACCGCGAGGTCACAGCGCAGCAGCTGGCGGGCGCTCGTGACGATGGCATCAAACACCGGCCGCACGTCGGTGGGTGATTGGCTGATGACACGCAGGATCTCGCTGGTGGCGGTCTGGCGTTCCAGCGCCTCCTTCGTCTCGTTGAACAGCCGCACGTTCTGGATCGCGATCACCGCCTGGTCGGCGAAGGTCTGCAAGAGCTCCACGTGATGCGGCGCAAAGGCGCCAGGCTCGCGGCGCGTGACGCTGATCATGCCGCTGGGCACACCGTCGCGCAGCAGCGGGGCGAGCAGCATGCTGCGAAAGCCGCGCTTGCGCGCCAGCTCACGCATCGGCCCTTCGCGCTCGCCTGGCGCCTCGGTGTCTTTGACGACCACCGGCTGCCCGGTCTCGATGATCAACGCGACCAACGGGGACCTGGCCAGCGGCGCAGGAAACGTTGCCTTGAGCGTCGCATCGCCCTCGGGGTTGGTGGACGTGAAGCCCACCAGATGCATCAGGCCGCCTTCGAAGCGGCCGACCATCGTCGAGTGCCCGCCCAGCAACTGGTTGGCACTGCGCGCGATGGCGTCGAACACCGGCTGCAC
>JANOJR010000487.1:0-4824 GCA_031418855.1 Rubrivivax sp. | reverse complement strand
CAAGCCTGGCCGGCGCCGACGATGCTGTCGACGTGCTGCACATCGGCGGCGAACACCGCCCAGCGCTCGGGTGCCAGGCCTTCGCGTTGCGCCCAGGCTTGCACCTCGGCCGTGCGCCGCGCCACCAGCGCCAGGCGCCAGCCTTCCTTTGCATAGCGCGCCGCCAGGGCCTGGCCGATGCCGCCCGAGGCACCGGTGATGAAGACCAGCGGCGGGAGGGCTCGGCTCACGGTCTGCGTCACGGTTTTTTCGCCACACGCGGCGCAAAGCTCGCGCGCTGCACACCGCTGAGCTCCACACGCCCCAGCGCGTGTTCGTAGCTCATGGCGCCCGCGCGGATTTCCGTGCCCTCACGCTGCACCAGCACAGGCAGGTGCGTGCGCAACTTTTCGCTCACCGTGTAGAGATGCAGGAACTCGCTGCTCACGCTCAAGGCCTGGCCCTGGCGGTCGATGCTGTCCATGCGCGCCGCGCCGATCAACTGCACTTCGCTGCCGTCGCCATTGCTCAAGGCGCGGCGCGAACGTGCTTCGGTGACGCGACCGTCGGGGGCAAACGAGCGCAGCTGCAGCTCGTCGATCTCGATGCGGTCGGTGTCCGGGAAGTGGCGCATCACCGCGCCTTCCATGCGCACCTTCAAGCGGCCATCGGGTGCGAAGCGCTCCATCACGAAGCGCGACATGGTGTAGTCGGGCTCCGTGCGCACGGGCTCGCCTTCGCGCGACTTCAACGGCTGCGGTGTGTTCTTCACCAACCACCACGAGCCCGACGCCAGCAGCGCCATCAAGAGCAGCGGCAGGTAGGCCGAGACGGCATCGCGCAGCCACGCGCCCAGGCTGCGACGTGGCGCGTGTGTGCGCGCAGCGCCTAGCGAGATCGGCACCTCGGGCAGGTCGGGCAGGTGCAGCTCGGCGGCCATCAGCGCATGTCCAGTGAACCTGTAGCCGCGCGCAGAAGCTCGCCGTAGCGCCCACTGGCCGCCAGCAAAATGTCGCAGAACTCGCGCGCCGCGCCTTCGCCACCGCGCGCCGCCGTGATGTGGTGCGCCACGGCGCGCACCTCCACATGGGCGTTAGGCGGGGCAACGGCAAAAGCTGCGCGGGTGAGCAGCGGCAGATCGGGCCAGTCGTCGCCGATGGCGGCCACCTGCTCCCAGCTCAGGCCCAGCGTGGCCAGCAGCGTTTGCGCCGCATTCAGCTTGTCGTGCACGCCGTAGACGGCATGCGTGATGCCCAGATCGAGCATGCGTCGCCGCGCAGCCGGCGAGTCGCGCCCGGTGATGATGATGGGTGTGATGCCCGCCATCACCAGCAGCTTCAAGCCCTGACCGTCGAGCACCGAAAAAGCTTTGACCACTTCACCCTCGGCGCCGATGAAGAGCCGGCCGTCGGTGAGCACGCCGTCGACATCAAAAATCGCCGCGCGCATGCCCGGGCTGCCGTCCGCGCCGCGGCCCTGCGCACGCAGCAGCAGTTCGGGCGGAAAGTTCAGCGCGGGCTTGATGTCCACTACACGCTCAATCCAGCGTGACCTCGGTGCGCACCGTGCCGGCGCGGTCGGCCGTGGCCGTCATCGCCAGCACCGCGCCACGCGGCCCGCGCACCACCCACTCGACCACGGCGCGGTCGGCCGTGATGTCGCGCGTCGGCAAGAAGCCTTGCAGGCTGGTCTTGGGCGCGTGGCCTTCGAGGTGCGCGCCTTCCACACGCTCTTTGCCGCTGACGAGCTGCACCTGCGGCGTGAGGTGGATCTGAAACACCGTGCCGCGCGCCGTCTTGCGTTCGATCGCGCGCTTGGTGACGTAAGCCGGCAGCCAGCCGCTGTTGGCCACAGCAAAACGCACGCGCCAGGTGTCGGTGCCCAGTGCACGTACTTCGGCTCTTAGCACTTCAAGCTTGGGCAGTGAAAGCGCGATCTGCGTCATCCAGGCCGGGAAGCGCGCCACCTCGCGCTCGCGTAAGACGGGCGGCGGGTTGCGCCAGTAGTTCATCTTGTCCCAGCCACCGAGCTCGACCATGCCCAGCTGCGGGTGGCGGTAGCTGTACCAGTCGACGTGCGCCAAGCCGCCGCACTGCTCGTCGCTCCACTTCAAGAGCTTCAAGTCGTCTTCCACCGGGTGCTCGCGGTACCAGTCGATCCACTTGTAGTCGGTGATGCCGGCCTCTTTGTTCGGCGACCAGATCTCCACCGTCCAGAAGAAGGCGCCCAGGTGCTCGTAGATCCAGTCTTGCGTGCCGGTGATGATCTGCTTGGGGTGGTACTTGAACTCGTGAAAGATGCTGATGGCCGGGTAGCCGCTGGACTTGGCGCCGAGGTCCGAGAACTGCTTGTATTGCCACAGGTCTTCGGGCGTCATGTCGTCGTCGCTCTGCGTGCCCATGGGCCGCAGGATCACGCCGCTGTGCGTGTGGTAGCTGATGGCCGCGCCGATGTTCGGGTGCGAGGTCATGAAGTGCACCATGGCGCGCACCTCAGGCTCGCTCGCCGGGTAGGGGCCGGCGCCGAGCTGCTCAAACTCCTGGCGCCAGTAGGCTGGGAAGTTGCGGTTCAGGTCCAGGCCTTCGCGGTCAGGGTTGGCGCTGATCTTCAGGCCGTCGTAGTTCTTCAGCGTGCCCTCGGGCATCAGCCGGTAATACGTGCCGCCAAATTCGCCGGGCTCACGCGGCACCATCAGGCGCTGGTCGGCGGAACATTTTTTGTACGTGCCATGCGGGTCGGGAATACGCATGAAGAGCATGCGGCCGTCGCCGTCCACGTCCTCTTGCGTCAGGCCTTCCACCGGCTCTTCGTCATAGGGGTAGGGCCGCGTGCTGGAGCGGATATGGCGCGGCTTGTCCGCCAATGCCAGCTCAGCGCCGTCGGGGTTTAGCCGCGGCACGATGTACATCGCGCGCGTGTCGAGCAAGTGGCGCGTCTTCTCGTCGCCTTCGACATAGCCCGACACCAATGTGTGCAGCCAGTACAGGCAGGCCGTGCTGGCGGTGAGCTCGGCGGCGTGGATGTTGCCGTCGGTCCAGAACGCGGGCTTGTCGGTGTCGGGGCCGGTGGCGCGATTCGTCACCACCAAGAGCCAGATGTCGCGGCCTTCAAAGCTCTTGCCGATCGAGCGCAATTCCACCAGTTGTGGCATCGCGGCGGCGTAGTCTTGCAGCAGGCGGGTGAGTTCGGGGTAGCGGTAGAACTGGTCGAAACGGGGGACGGGTACCTGCGGCATGGGGTGTGTATTGTTGGTCTGGGGCAGCGGCGGATTGTGCCGTGCCGTCTTGATGTTTGGACGCGCGTTCAGACAGCCACACCATCGCGGAAGACCCGCATCTCCCCCGGCTTGAAGGGGCTCCAGGTCTCGCCCAGCGTGAGCGGCTCGGTGGCCACGATGCACACGCAGTCTTGCGGCGTGGTGAGTGCGGCGAAGTCGACACTCAAGTCGTCATCCGCCAGTTGCGCCGCGCCAAACGGGTGGCGGCGTTGCAGCGAGTACAGCTTGGTCGAGGCGTGCGCCCACAAGGCCTGGCCGTTGCTCAAGAGCATGTTGAAGCAACCAAAGCGCGCAACTTCAGGCACCAGCTCGCGCAGCGTGCAGGTGAGCTCGGCCACCGAGGGCACGCCGGCGTGGGCCTTGGCCAGCTCCTGCATGAGCCAGCAAAACGCCCACTCGCTGTCGGTGTCGCCCACCGGGCGAAAGGCACCATGCAGCCGTGGCTGAAAGCCTTGCAAGTCACCGTTGTGCGCAAAGACCCAGTAGCGGCCCCACAGCTCGCGCACGAAGGGATGGGTGTTCTCCAGCGCCACGCGCCCCTGCGTGGCCTTGCGAATGTGCGCAATGACCTGGTCGCTCTTGACGGGGTAGCGCTTCACCAGTTCGGCCACCGGTGAGTTGCGCGCACCGTGGTGGTCGATGAAGTGGCGCAAGCCCCGGTCTTCAAAGAAGGCGATGCCGAAGCCGTCTTTGTGTTCATCGGCACGCGAGGCCAGGCCGGTGAAGCTGAACATCACGTCGGTGGGCGTGTTGGCGTTCATGCCTAGCAGTTGGCACATGGCGGTCGGGTTGGGGGTTAGTCGACGTCAGTCGAACATCAGCTTGGTGATGCCGCGCCAGCTCAGCAGCCGGCCCGGGTTCTGCGTTTCTTCCAGCACACCGGCCATGCGCCGACGGATCGCCGGGCTGCGCTTGGCGCGCCAGATCACGAGGTCGGTAAGCCAGGGCCGGTGGTTCACGTGCGCAGCTTTCTCGTAGAGCGAGAAGCGTGGTTTGAGCGCAGCAAGTGAGGCTTCGTAGGCCTGGCGCACGCTGGCGTCGGTCGCATCGCTTGTGATGGCGCCTTGCAATATCGCCTGCGCCGCCAGCAGCCCCGTCTCCATCGCCTTGCCGATGCCTTCGCCCGTGAACGCATAGGTGCTGCCCACGGCCTCACCTGTGGCCAGCATGCCGGGGCGCGACCAGCGTGCGCCGCCTAACGAACAACGTAAGGGTGCCCCTTTGAGCTCGCCTTGCAACACGCCGCCAGCCATCAGCTCGCGTGCGGGCGAGTGCAAGTCGCAGAAGGCCTCGAACATCTCACGCAGGTTGACGGGGTGCTTGCGGCTGTGGCCATCACGCTCGACTTCGTGGCTACCGGTGAGGCCCGCGCCGATGTTGAACACGCCCCCGGGCGCCGGGAAAATCCAGCCATAGCCGCCGGCCATCTTCTTGTGCCAGACGATTTCCAGCTTGTCGATGCGCCCCACCATGGCCTCGTTCTTGACGTAGCCGCGCAAAGCCACGCCGCTGGGCGTGCGGCGCTCGCACAGGCCTGCGGCGAGCATGGCCTGCGGCACCGCGCCGGT
>JANOJR010000486.1:0-4127 GCA_031418855.1 Rubrivivax sp. | reverse complement strand
GGCGCCGTCGCTGGGGGTGTCGGGCGTGTAGGGGCGGTCGGGCTTGCGCTGCGCCAGGCCCACCGCGCCTTCGAAGACCACCGCGCCGTCGCGCATCAGCACCACGGCGCCGTTGAAGTCGGCTTGGGCGGCGGCGTCTTTGATCACCTGTGCTGCGCCCTGGCTCAGTGTTGGCGCGGCGCTGGGCGCCGACGCCTGTGCATGCGCCGACGCATGCGTGAGCAAGCCCGCGCACGCCAGCGGTGCGGCCCACGCAGCGCAGCGCCATGCATTCATCGCGTCAGCCCCACGAAGGCGCGTGTCGTCGCCGTCAGCGCCACCTCGGTGGGCAGCCGCTCCATCGAGCTGGCGCCATAGAAGCCGTGGCATTCCGGGCAGTGCTTGAGGATGTAGCTGGCGTCGTCGGGCGTGGCAATCGGCCCGCCATGGCAGAGCACGATGACATCGGGCTTGACGGCTTTGGCTGCGGCCGCCCAGGCGCGTATCGGCGCCACGCAGTCAGCCAGCTTCATGGCGGTTTCGGCACCGATGCTGCCGCCCGTCGTCAAGCCTAGATGGCAGACCACCACGTCGGCACCGGCGCCGGCCATGGCGCGCGCATCGGCCTCGCAAAAGACATACGGCGTGGTCAACAAGTCGAGCTTGCGCGCACGTGCGATGAGCTCAACTTCCAGGCCGTAGCCCATGCCGGTCTCTTCAAGATTCGCGCGGAAGTTGCCGTCGATCAGCCCCACGGTGGGGAAGTTTTGGATGCCCGAAAACCCGAGGCCGATGAGCCGCTGCAAAAACTGTTCGGGGATCATGAAAGGGTCGGTGCCGTTCACGCCCGCCAGCACCGGCGTGTGCTTCACCACCGGCAGCACCTCATGCGCCATCTCGCAAACGATCTCGTTGGCGTTGCCGTAAGCCAGGAGCCCTGCGAGCGAGCCGCGGCCGGCCATGCGGTAGCGGCCGGAGTTGTAAATAACGATCAAGTCGATGCCACCGGCTTCTTCGCACTTGGCCGACAAGCCCGTACCGGCGCCGCCGCCAATGATGGGCTGGCCCTTGGCGATCTTCACGTTCAGGCGTGACAAGAGTTCGGTGCGGTTGATGCGTGGCATGGGGCTTCTCTAGGCGCGGCGCGCTTGGGTGTGATGGGGCGCAATCTCCAACCACGCGGCCACCAGCGCTTGCGCAAAGGCCTCGTCGTTGATGTGCAGGGGCAAGCGCACAAGCCGGCGCTGCGCGCTGGTGCGAAAGCCCTGCGCGATGGTGTCGAAGAGCACGCGGTTGGCTTGCGGGTCGTGGAAGGGGCCGCCGGGCATGTCGATGGCCGAGACGCCACCTTCGGGAATGAGAAAGCGCACCGGGCCAGCCATGGCGTTGAGTTTCTTGACGATGAATTCACCGATCGCGCGGCATTCATCGCTCGTCGTGCGCATCAGCGTCACGGTGGGGTTATGGCGGTAGAGGCGGCGCGACTTGAAGCGTTCGGGCACGGTGTCAAAGGCGCCGAAGTTGACCATGTCCAGCGCGCCGCACGAGCCCACGTAGGGCAGCGCGTGGCGTGCGAAGACGTCCATCCGCGTGGGCCCCGCGCTCAGCACGCCGCCCGCGATTTCATCGGCGACTTCGGTCGTGCTGACGTCGATCACGCCATCGAGCAGGCCCGACTCGGCGAGCTTTTCCATCGACTGCCCACCGACACCCGTAGCGTGAAAGACCAAGCAGTCGTAGTCCTCACCGAGCTGCTTGACGACGGCCTGCACGCACGCGGTGGTCACGCCAAACATCGTCAAGCCCAGAGCGGGCTTGGTGACGGTGGCGCGCGCGATCGGGTGGGCGAGCATGCCGGCAAGCGCGTGCGCGGCGTTGGCCAGCACCACCTCGCTGATGCGATTGATGCCCTGTACGTCGGTCACCGAATACATCATGCAGATGTCGCTCGGGCCGACATAAGGGCGCGTGTCGCCGCTGGCCATGGTCGAGACCATGAGCTTGGGGCAACCGATGGGCAGCACACGCATGGCTGCGGTGGCCAGCGTGGTGCCGCCCGAGCCGCCAGCGGAAATGATGCCTCCGAGGTCGCGCCGCGTCGCGATGAAGCGCTCAAACGCCAACGCCATAGCCGCCACCGCGCCGCCGCGGTCGCCGGTGAACACGGCCGATTCACCTTGCGGATGATGGCGCGCCACCTCGCGCGGGTGCACGCTGGCCGGTGAGGGGCGGCCACTGGTGGCGAGGTCGACCGTGACCACGCGCAGGCCGAGTTTTTCCAGGCACTGGCGCAGGTAGAAAAGCTCGCGGCCTTTGGTGTCGAAGGTGCCGACGACGTAAGCCGCGCGGCCACTGGTGGCGGCGACGGGGAAGGCCAGCACCTCGGCTGCGCGTGTGTTGGGTGCTAGCGCTTGCGTGGATGGAGCCGGCGTAGCAGGCGCGTCGCGCGCGATGTCGCCCACAGGCGCGGTGCCGTCGCCCGCATTCCAGCGGTTAAAGCCACGCACCGTGCGCGGCGCACGCTCGTCCATGGACGGCATCGGGCTGGCGGCGTCGGCATAGGCGCGGCGCACGGTCAGCGTGGGTGGCGTGTCAGCGGGTGCGGCGACCTCGGTCTCGGCCACCTCGTCGTCGTCGCCATGCGAGCGCACGCCGAGCAAGCGCTCTTGCAGTTCGCGGTTGGCAGCCAGCTCGGCTGCCGGCATCTCGTGCGCGATGCGGCCGTTGACCATCACGCCGATGCGGTCGGCGACTTCGATGGCCACGCCCAGGTTTTGCTCGATCAAGAGCACGGCAATCTCACCCGCCTGCGCCAGCTCACGCAGCGCTTGCGCCACCTGCTCAACGATGACAGGTGCCAGGCCTTCGGTGGGCTCGTCCATCACCAGCACACGCGGCTCCAGCAAGAGCGCGCGGCCGATGGCCAGCATCTGCTGCTCGCCGCCGCTGAGCATCGCGCCGCCATGGCTTTTGCGCTCGGCCAGGCGCGGGAACAAGCTGTAGACGCGCTCGATCTCGCGCTTGTGTTTGGCCACCAGGCGCAGCGTTTCGTCCACCGTCAGCGAGGGCCAGACACGCCGGCCCTGCGGCACGTAGGCCATGCCACGGCGGGTGATCTGGTGCGGCGGCAGGCCGAGGACTTCGTCGCCGAACAACTTCACGCTGCCACGGGCTGGTACGAGACCCGTGATGGCGTTGCACAGCGTCGTCTTGCCCATGCCGTTGCGCCCGACGATGCCCACCACGCCGCGTTCCAGGCGCAGGTTCACCGACTGCAGGGCATGCGCGCGGCCGTAGTAAACGTCCAGGCCTTCGAGCACCAGCGCGGGGGCGGTCCGCTTGGTGTCAGGGCGGGGGGTCATGGGTGGCGCTCCACGAGTTCACCCCCACCCCAACCCTCCCCCTGGCAGGGGGAGGGAGCAAGGCGCGTGGCCCCCTCCCCCTCACAGGGGGAGGGTTGGGGTGGGGGTGCCATGCCGCCACGCATCAGTGTTTGCTCCCCATATAAATCGCCTGCACCTGCGCGTCGCCTTCAATCTCGGCCGGCGTGCCGGTCTTGAGCTCGCGGCCGTTGTGCATCACCGTGACCCTGTCGACGACACGCAGCGCGATGTCGAGGTCGTGTTCGATCAATACAAAACTCATGTGCTTGGGTAGCGAGCGCAGCAGCAGCACGAGCTCACGCCGCTCGGCGGGCGACAGCCCCGCAGCGGGCTCGTCAAACAGAATCAAACGCGGCGCGCCGGCCAGCGCCATGCCGACTTCAAGCTGGCGCTGCTGGCCATGCGAGAGGCTGGCCACGCTCACATCCGCGATGTGCGTCAGCCGCACACGCTCCAGCAGCTCTTGCGTGGCGCGCATCGAGGCGCTGCCCTGGCGCGCGCGCCAGAAGCTGTAGCGGCTGGCGCTGACACCGCGAATGGCGAGGAAGAGGTTGTCGCGCACGCTCAAGTCACGAAAGAGCAGCGACGACTGGTAGGTGCGCCGCAGGCCCTTCCTGATGCGCTCGTGTGGCGGCAGCTCGGTGATGTCTTCGCCGATAAAATCAATGCGCCCGGCGGTGGGAGCATAGTCTCCCGTGCTGGGGTGGAGTGGAGTGTGCGTGCCCGCGCGGTTGCTGCCCAGCTCGGCGTAGTTCGGGCCGGGGG
>JANOJR010000485.1:0-16196 GCA_031418855.1 Rubrivivax sp. | reverse complement strand
GGTCTTGTAGTGCGCCAGCGTGAAGTCGCGCGGCCACAGGCTGAAGGTCGAGAGGATCTCCTCGTTCGTCTTGAACGACATGTTGACCATCCAGTAGACCGGCAGGATGGCGAAGACGAGGTAGGCGATGAGGAACAGCGTCCTCTTCTTGAAGCGGCGTTCATCCATGGCCGGCCTCCGACTTGTCTGCCGTGCCCACGCGCTGCATCCAGTTGTAGAGGATGAAGCACAGGAGCAGGATGATGAGGAAGTAGATCAACGAGAACGCGGCGGCCGGGCCGAGGTCGAACTGGCCGACCGCCTGTTGTGTCAGGTACTGCGACAGGAACGTGGTGGCGTTGCCCGGCCCGCCGCCGGTCAGCACGAAAGGCTCGGTGTAGATCTTGAAGCTGTCCATGAAGCGCAGCAGCACCGCGATCATCAGCACGCCGCGCAGCTTGGGCAGCTGGATGTAGCGGAACACCGCGAACTTGCTTGCGCCGTCGATGCTCGCAGCCTGGTAGTAGGCGTCGGGAATGGCACGCAGGCCGGCAAAACACAGCAGCGCCACCAAGGGCGTCCAGTGCCACACGTCCATCAGCAGCACCGTCAGCCAGGCGTGCGTGGCGTTGCCGGTGTAGCTGTACTCGATGCCCAGCGCCTTGAGCGAGGCGCCGAGCAGGCCGATGTCGCTGCGGCCGAAGATCTGCCAGATCGTGCCGACCACGTTCCACGGAATCAGCAGCGAGATCGCAATCAGCACCAGCACCGCCGACGAGCGCCAGCCCTTGGCCGGCATCGCCAGCGCGAGGGCGATACCTAGCGGAATCTCGACCAGCAGCACGGCCAGCGAAAAGGTGATCTGGCGCCCCAGCGCGCCCTGCAAGTCGTCGTCGCGCATCACCGACTTGAACCACTCGGTGCCGACGAAGATGCGCCGCTCGGGGCTGATGATGTCCTGCACCGAATAGTTCACCACCGTCATCAGCGGCAAGATGGCCGAGAAGGCCACGCACAGCACGACGGGCAGGATCAGCAGCCAGGCTTTCTGGTTGACCGGCTTCATGCCATGAGCTCCTCGTTGCGATAGAAGCAGGTGTGCGTGCCATGGATGCCCAGCCACACGGTGTCGCCCACCTTCGGGATCACCTGCTCGGGGCTCAAGCGCGCGCGCACGATGGTCTCGCTGCCTGCCACCCTGGCCACCAGCAACCAATAGGTGCCGATGTCCTGCGCTTGCGTTACGGTGGCAGGCACCGCGCCCGGCTCATGGGCGGCGGCCAGCGTCACGTATTCGGGCCGCACGCCCAGCGTGAAGGCCTCGCCCTGAGGCAAATCCGCCCGCGGCGAGGCCAGCGCGTGCCCGGCGACTTCGATACCACCCGGCACGCCGCGCGCCGGCAGGAAATTCATGCCCGGCGAGCCGATGAAGTGGCCGACGAAGGTGTGCTGCGGGCGCTCGAACAGGTCCGACGCGCTGCCGATCTGTACCGCCCGCCCGCGCGTCATCACCACCACCTGTTCAGCGAAAGTCAGGGCTTCGACCTGGTCGTGCGTGACATACACCAGCGTCAGCTTGAGCTCATGGTGGATCTGCTTCAACTTGCGCCGCAGCTGCCACTTCAGGTGCGGGTCGATGACGGTCAGCGGCTCGTCAAACAGCACCGCGCTCACGTCCTCGCGCACCAGGCCACGTCCGAGCGAGATCTTTTGCTTGGCGTCGGCGGTGAGGCCGGCCGCGCGCTGGTCGAGCTGCGCGCTCAGCTCCAGCATCTCGGCAATCTGGCCCACGCGCTCCTTGATCCGCGCCGCTGCCACGCCGCGGTTCTTTAGCGGAAACGCCAGGTTCTCGGCCACCGTCATGGTGTCGTAGATCACCGGGAACTGGAACACCTGGGCGATGTTGCGCTGCTGCGGTGAGCGCCGCGTGACATCCTGGCCGTCGAAGGTGACGCTGCCCTGCGACGGCGTAACCAGGCCCGAGATGATGTTCAACATGGTCGTCTTGCCGCAGCCCGAGGGGCCGAGCAGCGCATACGCCCCACCATCGGCAAAGCTCATCTTCAGCGGCAGCAGCGCGTAGTCCTCGTCGCGCTGCGGGTTGGCTTTGTAGGCGTGGGCGAGGTCGAGCTCGATGCGCGCCATCTCAGGCCCCGCTCATGGGTGCGAGCAGCAAATCGCCGGCCGCATCAAACACATAGGCCTGGGCGGGGCTCAGGTACAGCGTGATCGTTGCGCCGAGCGCGAACTGGTGCACGCCGGTCAACTGCGCCACGAGTTCACCGACGGCGGTGTCGACGTGCACAAAGGTGTCGGAGCCGGAGATCTCGGCCAACTCGACGCTGCCGGGCAGTGCCACATCGCCGGCACGGCCGCGCACGCGCAGGGCGCCCGCGCGCACGCCGATGGTCAGCGCGGTGGTGGTGCTGGTGGTGGCGGCGGGCGGCAGCGTCAAGGCGAGGCTCAAACCGCCGACCAGCGCAACGCCGCCAGGCACGGCGGCGGCGGCGATCAGGTTCATCGGCGGGTCACTGAAGGCGCGCGCGACGCTGATCGACCGCGGTCGGTGAAAGACCTCGGAGGTGGGGCCGTACTGCAAGACCCGGCCGGCGTCGAGCACGGCAGTGTGCCCACCCAGCAGCAGCGCCTCGGTCGGCTCGGTGGTGGCATAGACCACGGTCGAGTCGCCATTGGCGAACAGCTGCGTCAGCTCCTCGCGCAGTTCTTCGCGCAGCTTGTAGTCCAGGTTCACCAGCGGTTCGTCGAGCAGCATCAGCGGTGCGCGCTTGGCCAATGCGCGGGCCAGCGCCACGCGCTGCTGCTGCCCACCCGAGAGCTCGGCCGGAAGCCGCTGCAGGAAGGGCTCGATGTGCAGCTTGGCAGCCAAGGCCTGGACCCGCGCGTCGATGCCGCTTTCGCGCCGCAGCTTGAGCGGTGAGGCGATGTTGTCGGCCACCGTCATCGACGGGTAGTTGATGAACTGCTGGTACACCATGGCCACGTTGCGCTGGCGTACCGGCAGGCCCGTCACGTCCTGGCCGTCTGCCAGCACGCGCCCGGCGCTGGGTTTGTCCAGCCCGGCCATGACGCGCATCAAGGTTGTCTTGCCGGCCTGTGTGGCCCCCAGCAAGACCGTCACCGCACGCGGCACGAGCGACAGGTCCAACGGGTAGAGGTGAGTCTGCGCACCAACTTTCTGTTCGATGCGGTCGAGCCTCAATTCCATGCCTGCTCCGGTGTAGGTGCCCACGCGGGCACCGAAGGTTGGGGATTTGGTCGGGTAATGTACGTTGCTCTTGCCGACCTACGGCGTGCGCTCGCGCAGCCAAGCTGTCAGCTCACGCCGTCGCGGCGCGCCCAGCACGCCTTCGCCGCGCTCGCACTTGAAGGCCGCCGCCGCGCTGGCCAGGTGCACGGCGTCGGTCGCGTCGGCACCTTCGGCCAAGGCCACCGCCAGCGCGCCATGAAAGACATCGCCCGCAGCGGTGGTGTCGCGCGCCGCCACCTGGGGCGCGCTTTGATGCACGGCCGCGCCGCCGTCACTGCGCCAACTGCCATGCTCGCCGACGGTGACCATGGCCATGTCGCAGCCACTGGCGCAAACTCTAGGCAGCTCACTTGCGGCGTTAGCTCCCGGGCGCCAGCATTGCAGCCCGGCTTCGGAAAACACCGCCCAGGCCGCCAGCGGCACCAGTGCTTTCAGGTCCTCACGTGGCGCGACGTCGGCGTCGAGCATGCTCAGCACGCCACGCTGGCGGGCCCAGCGCAGCGCGGCGGCAGCGCCTGCGGCCCAGCGTGGGTCGACCAACACGACATCTGCGCCTTCCAGCAAACGCGTATCGAGCCGATGCGCGTGACTCAAGGCGTCGCCTCGGTGGTTGAAGATCTGGCGCTCGCCCTGCGCGTCGACCACGATGGCCGACACCGACGTGGCGCGGCCGCGCACCATTTCCAAGCCGCGCGTCTCGATGCCTTCCTCCACGAGCCGCTTACGTAGAAAGTTAGCGGCCTCATCGTCGCCCACGCGCCCGATGAAGCGCACTTGCGCGCCGAGCCTGGCCGCCGCCACCGCCGCGTTGAGCGACATGCCGCCGGCCTGTGAGCGGTAGCCGTGCGCGGGCGTCTTCGTCGGTGTGCGGGCAAAGGCCGCGACCTCGAACACATGGTCGAGCGAGGCGTGGCCAACACAGGCCACGCGCACCGGGCGCCCTGCCGCTTTCACTCGGCGCTGATCTTGGCGAGCGCGATGACCTTGGCCCAGCGTTCGACCTCGCTGGCCGCAAAGGCCCCGAACTCGCGCGGCCCCCGCATGTCGATGCGAAAGCCTTGCGTCTTGGCGCGCTCGTCGAGCTCGGGCGTGGCCATGATTCGGGCCACTTCGGCGGCGAGCTTGGCCACGATGGCGTCGGGTGTCGCCGCAGGCGCCATCAGCGCCGTCCAGTTTTCGACCACCAGTTGCGGCATGCCGGCCTCAGTGGTGGTGGGCACGTCTGCCGCCTGCGGGTGCCGCTGGCTGCTGGCGATGGCCAGCGCGCGCAGCTTGCCGCTCTTTACATGCGCAATGCTCTCGGGGAAGTTGCTGAAGATGATGTCGAGCTGGCCGCCGATGAGGTCGGTCATGCTCGGCGCGCCGCCTTTGTAGGGCACGTGCTGGATGTCGGTCTTTTGCTGGTCGTTGAAAAGTGCGAGTACGAGGTGCGGCACCGAGCCGTTGCCACTCGACCCGGCGTTCAGCGGCCGACTCTTCGCCGTTGCGATCAAGTCCTTCATGTCCTTGATGGGGCTGGCCGCCGGCACCACGATGAGCATGGGGCTGCCCGCGAGCAGCGCCACCGGCTTCAAGTCGCGCTGAAAGTCATAGGGCGACTTGCCTTTGAAGAGCGTGGCGTTGATCGAATGCGTCATCGTCACGGCCAGTAGCGTGTGGCCGTCACCCGGCGCCTTGGCCACGATGTCGGCGCCGATCTGGCCACCGTTGCCGGGCTTGTTGTCGATCACGACGTTGGCCTTCCAGCGCTCGCTGAGCTGCTGGCCAAGCAGGCGCGCCATCACGTCGGTCAGCCCGCCGGGCGGGAAGGGCACGACGTAGCGAATGGGCACACCCGCCTTGGGGTAATCGGCCTGCGCCTGGGCGGCGGGCACCAGCGCAAACAGGGCGCCCAGGGTGCTTAGGCAGGCGGCGAGCCGGAGCCCAGAGAGTCGGATCATCAATGTCACCTCTGTTTGAACGTTAGGCCCGCAGCGCCAGAGGCGTGTCAGGCAGCGGGCGAGCGTACACCTTCGTTTTGCGGCGGCCCGGCCATCCGGCGCCGGTCGGCTATCGTCGCGCGCTTTGTGGTCTGCCCGAGACTTGATTTGACTCACCACCGTACCGTTGCCGCCGGCCTGGCCGCGCTCACACTCACCGCCGCAGCGCAGGAGCCACCCGGCGCGCCAGGCGACGCCGCACCACGCGCCCCCGGCGCGCGCATGGACCGTGTGGAAATCACCGCGCGCCCGCAAACCGACACCGAGCTGCGACGCCGCGCGCCGGTGGCCAAGCAGCTTTACGGCCGCGAAGAACTCGACAAGTACGGCGACACCAACATCGGCGACGTCCTGAAGCGCCTGCCCGGCGTGAATATGCAAGGCGGCGCGCCGCGCAAGCGCGGCCTGGGTTAGGGCTACACCCTGATCCTGATCAACGGCGACCCCGCGCCTCCCGGCTTTCAGTTTGACCAGCTCAACCCGAGCCAGGTGGAGCGCATCGAGGTCACGCGCGGTCCCACCGCCGACCAGAGTGCGCAGGCGGTGGCCGGCGCCATCAACATCATCCTGAAAGACGCGCCAAGGGTCTCGCAGCGCGATCTGCGCCTGGGACTTGGCTACAACGCGGTGCGCCCGGCGCCGTCGGCCACGTTCACGTATGGTGAACGCGCTGGCGGCGTGGCGATGTCGCTGCCCATCTCGATGTTCTCGTGGCGCAACATCAATGAAAGTGTGATCGAGCGCCAGACGCAGGGGCTCGACGGCCTACCCTCGAGCGCCGTGCAGAACAGCCTGCAAAACAACTGGGGGCATGGCTTCAATTCCGCGCCGCGTGTGAACTGGAAGATCAGTGACGACGAGTCGGCGTCGGCGCAACTGTTCTTGCAGCGCGGCGAGTGGAACAACCGCACTGCGTTCACCAACCAGGTGCTCAGCGGCCAGCCCAGCCTGGACCCCGACAACACCTTCCAAGGCACCTGGCAAAACCTGCGCAGCAACGTGCAGTGGAACAACCGTTTCAGCGACGCGCAAAAGCTTGAACTCAAGCTGGGCGGTGGCGTCAGTACGGGCACGTTTGACGGGCTCACGAGCACGCTGCGCCGCGTGGAGGGTGACAACCGCGACCGCAACCTCACGCAGGCCGGTAAGTACGGCCATTTCATCGGCGACGAACACACGCTCACGGTGGGCTGGGACCTGGAGTTCCGCCAGCGCGACGAGACCCGCACCATCACCGAAAACGGCCGCCCGCAGTTGCCCGAATTCGAAGGCCAGGCCTTCGCCGCGCGCATCGCCCGCCAGGCTTTGTTCGTGCAAGACGAGTGGGAGCTCTCGCCGCAGTGGTCCACGTACCTGGGCCTGCGCAGCGAGCGCATCAGCACACAGAGCCGCGGCCTGGCTGAACCCGTGCGCAACAGCAGCCAGGTGACCACGCCGCTTTGGCACTTGAATTACAAGCTCGACCCCAAAGGCCGCGACATGATTCGCGCCAGCCTGACGCGCAGCTACAAGGCGCCGGACTTGAATGCGCTGGTGGCGCGCCCGTCGCTGAGCAATTTGTTTGTCGACACCACGCGGCCCAACACCGAGGCCTCGCCCGACAGGCGCGGCAACGCCGGCCTCAAGCCCGAGCTGGCCACGGGCGTGGACGTCGCCTTCGAGCGCTACCTGGCGGGCGGCGCGATGTTCAGCATCGGTGGCTTTCACCGCAGCGTGAGCAACCTCATCCGCAACGTCACCAGCCTGCAAACGGTGAGCTATGCCAGCGTGCCGCGTTATGTCTCCAGCCCCGTTAATTTCTCGAAGGCGAAAACCATGGGCCTGGAGTTCGAAGTCAAGGGCCGCGCCGGCGAGTTGCTGCCGTCGGTGTTTGATGCCAAGACGGCGCTGAACCTGCGCGCGTCGCTGAACTACTACCGCTCGCAGGTGGCGGCGTTGGAAGGCCCTAACAACCGACTTGACGGGCAGCAACCTTGGTCGGGCAACCTGGGATTCGACTACCGGCTGGCCAGCATGCCGCTGAGCATGGGTGGCAGCCTGGCCTACACGCCGGGCTACACCACGCGCCAAACGAGCGTGCAGTCGCTGGAACAGTCACGCGCGCGCTCGCTCGACGCCTTTGCGCTATGGACCTTCAGCCGCACGATGCAGCTGCGTGTCTCGGCGGGCAACATCGCACCGCTGGACACCGCGTCGCGCAGCTTCTTCACCAGCGGCGACGCGACGCGCACGCTGCGCGAGGGGCGCACGTTTTTCGGGGCGAATCTGGAGCTGAGGCTGTAGGCCCATGGACTTTGCCGACGTCACGTTGGCCGCGCGCGGCCAGATCGTCATTCCCAAGGAAGCCCGCGACGCACTGGGGCTCAAGCCCGGCGCACGCCTGAGCGTGCGCGTGGACGGCAGCCGCCTGCTGATTGAAAAGCGCGTGGCACTCGATTTGAGCCGCTGGATTGGCAAGGCGGTGGACGACGGCCTGAGCACCGAGCAGGCACTGGCCGAGCTGCGCGGGCGCCCGGTGCCTTGGCGAGCCGGCGACGTGCCAGTGCCGCAGCCCGCTGCGCGCAAACGCGCTGCGGCTAAGAGCGCGGGCGGCAAGCGTGCTCCCGCCAAACGCACCGCGCCGCGAAAGTGAAAACCGCTGTCGACTCCAGCGTCTTGTTCGACATCGTCAAGGGCGCGCCCGGCGCTGCGGCCGCCCAGGCTGCACTAGAGGCCGCGCGGCGGTCATCGCCGAGCTCGGCCACGACTTCAAAGGCTTGACGGTCGTGACGCCACGGCAAGTGCGCTGACCGAAGGTGCGGCATGCGCCGCGATGTCGCGCGCCTGCTGCCCGTGCTCCTAACGCTGCACGTGATGCTGCACAGTAGCCGCCCAGCCCAGCCATAGGTCGCCAGCCTGGCCACTGCTGGAAGCACTGGTGACTGAGGAGTCCGCGCCATGGGTCTTGGCAACGCGGGCCCATGTCATGCCAACGTCACTTTCACCTCGCACATTAGCAACTGTGCCGTCGCCGACGGAACCAAGGATCACGACATGACTTTGCATCGACCTCTACGCCGTTTCATCTTGGCCGGTCTTGCCGCCACCCTGCTCGCCGCAGGTGCCGCCCAGGCCCAACTCGTGGTCTACGTCGTGCGCCATGGGCAGACCGATTGGAACCGTGAGGGCCGCATTCAGGGTGGCACCGACAACCCGCTGAATGCGACCGGCCGCGAGCAGGCTGCGGCGATGGCGCGCACGTTGGCCGACGTGCGCATCGATGCTGTGTACAGCAGTTCGCACCAGCGTGCGCGCCAAACCGCTGCCGTGCTCGAAGGCCGTGCCTCGGTGGTCACGATGGACGAACTGCGCGAGCGCTTCTTCGGCAAGTTCGAAGGCGCCAGCGACAAAGACCCGGCGATCGTTGCCGACTGGAACAAGCGTCGCTTCACGTGGGACGACAGCATGGAAGGTGGCGAGTCGCTGGAGAGCCAGTCGCGCCGGGCCATGGCGGCGCTGGAGAAGATTCGCGAGCGTCACAAAGACGGCGGCACCGTGGTCATCGTCGGCCACGGTGGCATCAACCCGGTGCTCGTCGCGCACATGATCGGCGTGCCACCGCAAGAAGGCGCCAGCGCCATCAATCAGGGTAATGACGAGGTCTACCGCGTGGAGCTGGCCAAGTCGGGGGCGAACTCCATCTGGAAGCTGATTCCGCGCGCCAAGCTGGCCGAACTTTGAGCGCGACTTGAGCACCATGAATAAGCTCTTCTCGCTGTGGGTCGTCACCGCCGTTGCCGCCACGCTCTGCGCGGCGCTACCTGCCCGCGCTCAGGGCGCCTACCCGGCGCAACTGGAAGGCCATGCGCTACTACCGGCAGCCACTTTCATCAAGCCGCCAGCCGACGCACCGGCGACCCTGGCCGTTTCGGGCCGCTACTTGCACGCCGACGGCCGTCGGCGTGATGTGTTGGGCAGCATCCCCGGCATGGCCTTCCTCTCCGACGCCAAGGCGCCGCGCCCCACCGGCATGAATGGGCCGTTTGAGGGGCAACCGATCCAAGGCTTCTCGGGCATCAAGTGGCGCAAAGACGGCAGCGCCTGGGTGCTTTCGGACAACGGCTTCGGCAGCAAAGCCAATTCTCCCGACGCCATGCTGATGTTCCACCAGCTGCGCCCGGATTGGGCCAGCGGCAAGATTGGCGTGCTACGCAGCGTGTTCCTGCACGACCCCGATGGTGTGATCCCCTTCCACATCGTCAACGCCGCCACGGCCAAACGCTACCTCACGGGCGCCGACCTTGACATCGAATCGATCCAGCTCATCGGCGAGACAGTCTGGTTCGGCGACGAGTTCGGGCCCTACCTGATTCGCGCCGACATGAGCGGTAAGGTCACCGGCTTTTTTGAGACGCGTGTGGACGGCCAACTGCTGCGCTCGCCCGACCACTTCACAGTGGTCGCGCCTGCACTTCCCGGCGGCACGCTGGCGACATTGGCGCGCCGTTCGCGCGGTTTCGAGGGCATGGCCGCGTCACCCGACGGGCGCTTCCTCTACCCCATGCTGGAGGGGCCGTTGTGGAATGCGGAGGCCAAGGCCTGGGAAGCGCGTGACGGCAAAGAGACCGTGCGCATCCTTGAGTTCGACGTGCAGCAGGGTGCCTACAGCGGCCGCCAGATGCGCTATGCCTTGGAGCAGCCGGGCAACAACATCGGCGACTTCAACATGATCGACGCCAACACCGCGCTCGTGATCGAGCGCGACAACGGCGAAGGCGACGCAGCGCTGGCCTGCGAAGGCCCAGCGCGGCCCGACTGCTTCAACGTGCCGGCGCGTTTCAAACGTGTCTACAAGATCGATCTCAATGCACTCGACGCGCAGGGGTTTGTGCGCAAGATTGGCTATATCGATCTGCTGGACATCGCCGACCCGCGTGGCGTGGCCAAGATGGGCGGGCGCAACGGCCGCTTCAGCTTCCCGCAGTGGTGCATCGAAGGTGTCGACATCGTCGACGCGGATCACATCGTGGTGCTGAACGACAACAACCTGGGCGTCTCGGCCGGGCGCGAGTTCGGCAAGAACGAGCCGAACGAAATGATTCTTCTGCGCGTGTCAGAGCTGTTGCGGGCGCGTTGATGGGCGGTGCCCGCACCTCACTCCATCTTGATGTTCGCGTCCTTTACCAGCTTGCCCCAGCGCGCACCTTCGTCGGCCAGGAAGCGGGTGAACTCGGCCGGCGTGCCGCCTTCGGGGAACGCATAGGCGCGACGCAGCCGCTCGATGACTTCGGGCGACTTCAGCGCGGTATTGATCTCCTGATTGAAGCGGTTCACCACGGCGGCGGGTGTACCGGCAGGTGCCACGATGCCGAACCAGCCTGAGCCGCCGAGCACGTCGCCGAAGCCGCCCTCCGCCAGCGTGGGCACGTTCGGAACATCCTCCAGACGTTTGATAGACGTGACGGCAATGGCCTTGAGTTTGCCGGCCTTCACGTGCTGCACCAGCAGCGCCGGTGCGCCGATGAAGAGCTGGATCTGGCCGCCGATGACGTCGGTGATGGCGGGCGGCTGGCCTTTGTACGGCACCGAGACGATGTTCAGGCTGCGGCTGAACTTCAAGAACTCCACCGGCAGGTGGTTGGTCGAGCCCACGCCCGAATGCGCGTAGTTCAGCTTACCCGGTTGCTTGCGCGCCAGCTCGACGAATTCGGCCATGTTGGAGGCCGGAAGGTCGGGTGGCACCACGGCGATGTTGGGCGCGGTCGCGAACATGCCCACAGCGACGAAATCGCGGCGCAGGTCGGGCTTGAAGTTGGGGTTGATCAGCGGGCCCACCGAGCCCGTGATGCTGGCCACCAAGAACGTGTAGCCGTCGGGCGGCGACGTGGCCACGAAGTCGGTGCCGAGCTGCGCGCCCGCGCCGGGCTTGGCGTCGATGACGATGGCCGTGCCCCAGTTCGCTGCCACCTTGTCCATCACCGCGCGCGCCACGATGTCGACGATGCCGCCGGCAGGGAAGGGCACCACCACGCGCACCGGTTTGTTGGGATAGGCCTGCGCCCACACGCTGGTGCTGGCCAGCATGGACGCGCATGCGAACAGCGCAGAGATCAGCTTGAGAGTTCGGCTCGGCTTCATCACGTCTCCAGTGCAGGTTGGCGAAAAATCAGGACTTGCCCGACGTGCGCGGCGTGTCGGGCGGCACCGACGGCACGAACGGAAAGCGCGCCTTGGCCTTGGTCGCCGTGGTGCTGGTGCTGCCCACGCTGCGCACGTATTGCTTGGCGCCGTCTTTACGCACCTGGTAGTCCCAGGGCGTGTGTGCGCCCTTGGTCAGCGTCTCGTGCAGGAAGAGGCGGCGGCGCTGGCTGGCCAGCACCTGCTGCTTGATCTGCGCGGGTTTGAAGCGCTGCTCGATGGCGTCGACGAAGCGCTGCGACATCGCTGCGAAGGCCGGCTCGGCGCACAGGTTGCGCAGCTCGGACGGGTCTTGCTGGAGGTCAAACAACATGCCCGGGTCACCCTCGCAATAGACGTATTTGTCGTGGCCCTGGCGCAGGATGAACGCGGGCGCATGCACGCCTTCGCCAGTGAACTCGATCAGTGCTTCGTCGGCCCAGTCGGGGTCGTTGCCGTGCAGCAGGTTTGACAGGCTGTGGCCGTCGCAGTGGTCCACCAGCGCGGGAGGCTTGCCCTCGGTGGCCAGATCGATGAGCGTGGGCAGCAGGTCGACCAGCGAGCAGTTGACGCCCACGCGTTGCGCCGCCTTCGCACCGGGTGCCTGGATGACGAGCGGCACCTTGATCGACTGCTCGTAGGGGTTGAACTTGAACCACATGCCGCGCTCGCCGAGCATCTCGCCGTGGTCGGCGGTGAAGACGACGACGGTGTTGTCGGCTGCGCCCGTTTTCTCCAGCACGTCGAGCAGCAGGCCGATCTTGTGGTCGACGTAACTCACCATGCCGTAGTAGGCGTGGCGCGCTGAGAGGATCATTTCGTCCGTCACGCGGTGTTCGTCCTGGCGGATGAGTTTGTAGTAGCGCTGGCTCCAGGGGTCGCGCGCTTCATACGGAATGAAGGGCACCGTGGGCATCTCGATCTGCGCGTGGTCGTAAAGATCCCAGTACTCACGCGAGATCGTGAACGGGTTGTGCGGGTGGGTGAACGAGGCCACCAGCAAGAAGGGCTTGGGCTCGGGCCGGCGCGCGTGATCGAACAGCCACTGCACCGACTGGTGCGCCACGTCGTCGTCGTAGTCCATTTGCAGCGAGCGCACGCAAAGTCCGGATTCGACGATGCCGCGCATGCTCATCTGGCTGGGCGCATAGGGCTCGATGCGGCGCTCCCAATCCGCCGTCCAGCCAAAGTCCGACGGGTAGATGTCGGTCGTCACGCGTTCTTCAAAACCGTGCAGCTGGTCGGGCCCGACGAAGTGCATCTTGCCCGCCAGGCAGGTGCTGTAGCCCAGTGCGCGCAGGTAGTGCGCGAAGGTCGGCACCGAGGCCGGCAGCTCGGCCGCGTTGTCGAACGCGCCGATGCGCGACGAGTGTTGGCCCGACATCATCGCAAAGCGCGACGAGGCGCAGATGGGGTTCGGGCTGTAGGCGTTCTCGAACACCGTGCCGCGCGCGGCCAGGCGGTCCAGGTTGGGCGTCTTCACCAGCTTGTGGCCGTAGGCCGCCAGCGCGCTTGCGGCCAGTTGGTCGGCCATGATGAACAGGATGTTCGGGCTTTGCATGGCAGCTCCGGGTGGCGACCGCTTGGTCAGTACAGTTTAGACGTTAGCCCCAAGACGCCAGCAGCGCGTCGGGCACCTCGATGCCCTCCGTCTCAGCCTTACGGCGCAAGGCTTCACGGCGCTCGCCGGGCAGGCGCACGCCGTCGTCCAGCTGCATCTCGGTGATGAGCACTTCGATGCGATCAAGGAAGCTGTCGTGCCCGGCCAGCGCGCCGGGGTCGATGACGATGAAGGCCTGGCCGATGCGCGGGCGGTTGCCCTCAAGCGTGAAAAAGCTGCTGGCCTCAAAGCCGAACTGCGAGCCGATGAGCGCGGTGACCAGCAGCTCCACCACCAGCGCCAGCATGGCGCCCTTGGGGCTGGTGGTGGCGCCGATGGGAAGCATCGAGCCGTGCATGCCGGCCTTCGGGTCTGTGGTGGGTTGGCCGTCGGCGTCTAACGCCCAACCCAACGGGATGCTGCGGCCTTCTTTGGCGGCGACCATGAGCTTGCCGCGCGCCACTTCGCTCAAGCTCAGGTCGATCATCAGCGGGTCGGCATCACGGCGCGGAAACACTGCGGCCACCGGGTTGGTGCCGAAGATGGGATGTCGGCCGCCCGCTGCGGGCATGGCGGCGGGCGAGTTGGCGAATCCCAGGCCGACCATGCCGGCGGCGGCCGCTGCGCGCAGGTGGTCGACCACCACGCCGCAGTGGTGGCTGCGGCTCACGCCGGCGAAGGCGATGCCCTGGGTGCGCGCTGCCGCTACAGCTTCGGCCACGGCGAGTTCACAAGCCGGGAAGGCCAGGCCTTCGTCGGCGTCGATCAAAAGCGCGCCGCCTTTGCGATGCGAGACGGTAGCCACGGCGGTGCCGTTGACTCGGCCGTTAGCCAGGTGCGCGGCGTACTGCACCACGCGCGACAAACCGTGCGAACCCAGACCTTGGGTTTCGGCCAGTATCAGCGCGCGCGCGGTGCTGGCGGCCATGGCCGGGCTGGCGCCAGCACGGGTCAGCGCTTGCGTGACGCGCTGTGTGACTTCCGTGGTGGACAGGCGGGCCATCAGCGCAAGGCCCCCAGCACCTTGTCGGCGATGAGAAAGCTCACGCGCTCGTTGGACTCGGTGGTGACGCCAGCGATGTGCGGCGTCAGCAGCAGATTGGGGCAGCCCTCGAAGTGCGCGGCCGCCGGCATGGGCTCGGTCTCGAAGACATCGATCGCCGCACCACCCAACTGCCCGCTCTTGAGCGCTTCGGCCAGCGCCACTTCATCGACGATGCCACCACGTGCGGTGTTGATGAGCACCGCGCCACGCTTCATAGCCGCCATGCGCGCGGCGTTGAAGAGGCCGCGTGTGCTGTCCACCAGCGGCACGTGCAGGCTCACCACGTCGGCCATGGTGATGACTTCATCCAGGCCCGCGCAGCGCACGCCGCGCTCTGCAAAGGCCGGGTGGTCTTGGTCCATCATGGCGTCGAAGGCGATAACCTTGAGCCCCAAGCCATTGGCCAGCGTGGCGGTGAGCTGGCCGATGCCGCCAAAGCCGATCAGTCCCAGTGTCTTGCCAGCGATTTCACGGCCGTTGGAAAGCGCATTGCGCGGCCACTTGCCCGCAGCCACTGTGGCCGTGGACGCATACGCGCCGCGCAGCAGCAGCATGGCGCTGGTGATGACGTACTCGGCCACGCTCAGCGCGTTGGCGCCGGTGGCAGGGATGACCTGCATGCCGCGCGCTTCGCAAGCCGGCACGTCGATGTTGTCCAGCCCCACGCCGAGCCTGCCGATCACCTTGCAGCGTGCAAGGCAAGCCAGCAGCTCGCCGCGCACCTGCGTGCGGTTGCGCACGATCAAGGCGTCGGCGCTGGCCGCTTCGATCTTCAAACGCGGTGCGTCGTCGACGAGCTTCGGGTCGTACAGCACGTCGTGCGCCGCACGAAGTTGCGCGACCGCGCCTTCGTCCATGAACTCGGGAATCAGGATCTTCATCGTCTTCTCCCCCTCCCCCTGGAAGGGGGAGGGCAGGGGTGGGGGTTGAATGCCGCCGTGCCAACGATGAAAGTGTGTGCCGTGTGCGCCGGCATCGAGCCCCCATCCCAGCCTTCCCCCTTCAAGGGGGAAGGAGCAGGTTCAGGCGCTCTCGAACAAACGCGTCAGCACGAACTCGCGGTGCCCCAACGCCTCAGCCGCCGTGAAGCGCCCGTTGGCCGTGCGCAGCATGTTCTCCAGCAGCTTGTCGCCGGCCTGGTCGAGCGTGATTTCGCGCTGCAACAGGCCCGAGGTGTCGACGTCGACATGCTCGCTCATCAAGCGCACCGTGCGCGGATTGGCGCAGACCTTGATCACCGGCAGGATGGGGTTGCCGATGACGTTGCCCTGGCCGGTGGGGAAGAAGTGCACGACAAAACCTGAGGCCGCGCACAGCGTGACCATCTCGGCCGCAGCCGACGACGAATCCATGAACCACAGGCCCGGGTGGGTGGGCTTCTCGGCCTTGTCGATGACGCCGTCGACGCTGCAAACCTTGCCGATCTTCTGGATGTTGCCGAGTGCCTTTTCTTCAATGGTCGTCAAGCCGCCGGCGATGTTGCCTTTGGTCGGCTGGCTGTCCGACAGATCGCTCGTCTTGTGGCGGTTGATCATGTCCTGGTAGCGGTTGAACATGGCCATGAACTGCGCGGCAACCTCGGGCGTTTTGCAGCGCGCTTCGACGATCTTTTCGCCGCCGGTGATTTCACTCGTCTCACCAAAACACAAGTAGTTGCCCAGCGGGTGCAGCTTGTCGAACGCATTGCCCACGGTGGGGTTGGCGCCGCAGCCGCTGGTGGTGTCGCTCTCGCCGCATTTGGTGCTGACCCACAGCTCGGAGACGGGGCAGACCTCGCGCTGCTTCTCGCTGGCCCATTGCACGTATTCGCGCGCGGCCTTGCTGGCTTTCATGATGGTCTCGTGGTCGCCATGGCCTTCGATGCCGAAGCCCACCACGGGCTTGCCCGTGGTCGTGATGCCGTCCACCACCTTGGCCGTCCAGCCGTCTTCGATGCCGATGACGACGACGGCCGCGACGTTGGGGTTGCAACCCGTGCCAATGAGCGTGCGGAAGTGCAATTCCAGGTCAGCGCCGAACTGCAAGCGCCCATAAGGATGCGGAATGGCCATCGCGCCCTTGATGTTGTGCGCCACAGCTTCAGCTGCTGCATTGGAGAGGTCGTCCAGCGGCAAGATGATGACGTGGTTGCGCACGCCCACGCGGCCGTTTTCGCGGCGGTAGCCCAGG
>JANOJR010000484.1:0-8168 GCA_031418855.1 Rubrivivax sp. | reverse complement strand
CGTGCTGACCGACTCCGACAAGGTGCGCGCGAGGCGCCAGCAGACGCTGCAGTTCGCCACCCTCAACCACCCGGTGGACTGCGGCATTTGCGACAAGGCCGGCGAGTGCACGCTGCAGGACTACCACGTGGCCTACAACGGCGCGGCGTCCATCTCGTTCGAGCCCAAACTGCACGCGCCCAAGCACGTGGCGCTGTCGACACGCATCGTGCTGGACGAAGAGCGCTGCATCGTGTGCACACGCTGCGTGCGCTTCACGCACGAGGTGTCGAAGAGCCACGGCCTGGGCGTCATCGGCCGCGCCGACCACTCTTCCATTCGCGCCGTGGAAGACGGCGCGTTTGAGCGCGACGCTTATTCCGACAACGTCATCGATCTCTGCCCCGTCGGCGCGCTAACGGCGCGCCACGCGCAGCCGCCCAGCCGCGTGTGGTACCTCAAGGCCACGCCCTCGGTGTGCCCGGGCTGCGCGCGCGGATGTTCGATCGACATCTGGCAGCGCAAGCCCGAGTGGTTTTTCAAGGCGCTGGACGGCGAGCGCAACCGTCGCATCGAGCGCGTTACGCCGCGCGAAAACCCCGCGATCAACGGCCCATGGATCTGCAACACGGGGCGCGACCTGGCGCGCACGCTGGAGCGCCCACGCGCGCTGCACGCCATGCTCAAGGGCGAGAGCGTCGGCTTGGATGCGGCCATCGAGCGTGCGCGCGCCTTGATCGCGCGCGCCGGGCCCGCCGTGGCGCTGGTGTCGAGCTGGGCCAGCAACGAGGAGCTGGCAGTTTTTCAGCGCACACTGTCAGCACGCTTTAGCTGTTATGTCAAAGCCGACCGCTGGGCGCAGGCGGGCGAGACCATCGAAGACGCCTTCCTCATTCACAGCGACAAGAACCCCAACGGCGCGGCGGCGCGTGCGCTCTTCCCGCCGCTGCCGCTCTTGCCCACCGAGCTGCACGCGGCCTTGCCCGACGCGACGGCGCTGGTGCTGGTGTGGGGTGAAGGATGTGATCTCACGCAGCTGCCGCCCAAGGCTGCGGTCATCCATCTCAACAGCTGGCAGGACGCCGACAACGCCCGCGCCGATGTCTTCTTCCCCACGAGCGTGATGACCGAGCGCAGCGGGCACTACACCAACGTCGCCGGCTTGGCGGGCGCCTTCACCGCCTGCTTCGACAAACCCGCAGGCGTGGTCGACGCGTCGGCCCTCTTCGAAGCGCTGGCACCCGCGCCGCCAGAGGGCCAGTCGTGAAGCAAGACCTGCTCGTGACACTCGTCTTCATCGCCTACGCCATCGGCATGCTGATGACCTTTGGCACGCTGCTGACCTGGGTCGAGCGCAAACAAGCGGCGGTGATGTCCGACCGCATCGGCGCCAACCGCGCCTATGTGCGAATCCCCTTCACAAAGGTCAAGCTGATCTGGCTCGGGCTCTTCCACGGCATCGCCGACGGCTTGAAGATGCTCGTGAAGGAAGACTTCAAGCCGCGCACCTACGACAGCCTGGCCTACACGCTGGCACCCTGGGTCGTGTTCTGCCCGGTGCTGCTGGTCTTTGCCGTCATCCCCTTCGGTGGGCAGTTAGAGCCGGGGCGCTTGTTCCCAGGTCTTGCCGACTGGTTTGGTGAGCGCAGCTACCCGATGCAGATCGCGCAGCTCGACGCCGGCTTGCTCATCGTCTTCGCCTTCGGTGGCCTGACCATCATCGGCACCATGCTCGCGGGCTGGTCGTCGGCGAACAAGTTTTCGCTGCTCGGCGCCGTGCGTGCGGGCTCGCAGATGATTGCCTATGAGCTCGTGCTCGGCCTCACGGTGCTCGGTCTCATCCTCGTTTACGGCACGCTCGACCTGGGCGCCATCGTGCGCCAGCAGTCCGGCCTGCTGTGGGGCGCGTTGCCGGCCTGGGGCATCGTCATGCAGCCCTTCGCCACCGTGCTCTTCCTGGTGGCGGCGATCGCCGAGAACAAGCGCATTCCGTTTGACCTGCCCGAGGCCGAGTCAGAGCTCATTGCCGGTTATTACACCGAGTACAGCGCCATGAAGATGGGCCTCTTCATGTTCGCCGAGTTCATCCAGATCGCCATCATCGGCGCACTCTTCACCACGCTCTTTCTCGGTGGCTACAACCTGCCGTACATGAACGACGCCGGCTTTGCCTGGCCCGGTGGCAGCACCTGGGCCATGAGCCACGGCGCGGTGGTGCTCACGCAGCTGCTGGTCTTCCTGATCAAGATCATGCTGGTGTGCAGTTTTCAGATCCTTGTGCGCTGGTCGCTGCCGCGTTTTCGCTACGACCAGCTGCTGGCCTTGGCCTGGAAGTTCTTGCTGCCGCTGGCACTCGTCAACCTCACGCTGACGGTGCTGTGGCGCGCCGTGCAAACGGGGGTGCTGTGGTGAAGGCGCCCTATTCAGGCAAGCCGCGCAAGCGCTACTGGAACGAGCCCAAGCTGTCGCTGTGGGAGCGCGCCTACCTGCCCGAAATCCTGCGTGGTCTTGCGCTCACCAGCGGCGTTTTCCTGCGCAACATGGGGCGCTGGATGACGGGGCGCAAAGGCGCGCTCACGACCTATTACCCGGAAGAAACACGCTGGGACTACGCGCCGCGCAACCGCGGCAAGCATGTGCTGGTGCAGCGCGAAAACGGCAAGCCGCAATGCGTGGCGTGCAACCTGTGCGCCACCGTGTGCCCCGCCAAGGTCATCGAGATCGAAGCGGGCTTCGACGCGAGCGATGCGGCGCACCCGCGCTTCCCGGTGCGCTTCGAGATCGACTATTCGCGCTGCATCTTCTGCGGCCTGTGCGTCGAGGCCTGCCCCGAAGACGCCATCCGCATGGCCAAGGAAGTGCCGGGTCTGCCCAGCGATGACCGCACGCAGATGTGGCTCACGCTGGACGAGATGCTGCACTGGCAGCCCGCGCGCGACGCGGCCAAGCGCTACCCGAGCACCACGTTGCCGCACGAGAGTGGCGGAGTGACGAGCACGTGATGGACTTCCTGTTGCTCAACCTGGAAGTGCTGCTGCTACTGGCCCTGGGCCTGGCCGCACTGGCTGGCGCGGTGACCATGCTCATCGCACGCCAGCCCATGCGCGTGGCGCTGGCGTTGATTCTCACGATGGTCTGCCTGGGCGCCATCTACGCGCTGCTGGGCGTGCACTTCGTCGCCGCCTTCCAGGTGCTGATCTACGTCGGCGCGGTGATGGTCTTCATGGTCTACGCCATCATGTTGCTGGACCTGCGCGAGGCCGGCGCCAAGGTCTACGCGCGGCGCTGGCCTCTGGGGTTCGCGCTCGCCCTGCTCTTGCTCGTGGCGCTTCTGGCCACCGTCTGGCATCAGCTGCCACCGGCCACGGGCGACCCCACCGGCGCGCCCTTCGATGTCGCGCGTTTTGCCCAGACCCTGCTCAGCGTGTACTGGCTGCACTTCGAGCTGAGCTCGGTGCTCTTGCTGGTGGTGGTGGTGGCGGCACTCGCCGTCGTGCGCATCACGCGGGGCAAGGGCCGCAGCGGCGCCAAGCAGCATGGATAAGACCCAGTTCCTGCTCGGCGTGGCACTCGCGCTCTTTGCGCTGGGCTTGCTCGGCGTGGTGATACGGCGCAACGCGCTCGTGATGCTGATGTGCATGGAGCTCATGCTCAACGGCGTCAACCTGAGCCTGGTGACCTTCGCGCAGCAGAGCGACACCATGGCCGGCGCGGTGCTGGTGTTCCTGGTCTTCGTCGTGGCCACGGCCGAGATCGCGCTGGCCATTCCGATCGTGCTGCTGCTGGTGAGGGCGCGGCGCACGCTGGATGTCGACGCTTACAACGAGCTCAAGGGCTGACGATGATGTCGCGCGTGCTAACGCTCATCGTGATGCTGCCGCTGCTGGGCTTCGTGCTCAATGGCGTGCTCGCCACGCGGCTCGGCGGCGATCTTGTGGGCAAGCGTTTCGTCACCGTGGTCGGCTGCGGGCTGCCGCTGCTCGCCTTTGCGACCAGCCTGGCCGCTTGCTGGTCGCTGCATACGCGCGGCTATGAGGCGATCGTCGAGCCGGTCTACCGCTGGGCCCTGATCGGCGACAGCGTCTTCGAGATCAGCTTCTATTTCGACCGCCTGAGCGCGGTGATGGCGCTCGTGGTCACCGGTGTCGGCTCGCTCATCCACGTCTATTCCGTGGGCTACATGGCGCACGACAAGAGCTATGGCCGCTTCTTCGCCTACCTCAACCTCTTCCTCTTTTTCATGCTCGTGCTGGTGCTGGGGCGCTCGCTGCTGCTGCTCTTTGTGGGCTGGGAAGGTGTCGGCCTGGCTTCGTACCTTCTCATTGGCTTCTGGTTTGACGATCACGCCAACGCCAGCGCCGGCAAGAAGGCCTTCATCACCAACCGCATCGGCGACGCCGGCTTCCTGTTCGGCATGTTCCTGCTCTTCCAGGCCCTGGGCACGCTGGAGATGGACCGCATCAATGCCGCCTTTGCCGCCGGCCCCGTACCGGCACTCTCGGCCAGCCTGGTGGGCCTGCTGCTCTTCGTCGGCGCCAGCGGCAAGTCGGCGCAGATCCCTTTGCATGTGTGGCTGCCCGACGCCATGGCCGGGCCGACACCCGTGTCGGCGCTGATCCACGCGGCGACCATGGTCACCGCCGGCGTCTATCTGGTGGCGCGTTTGTCGGGCGTTTACATGCAGGCGCCCGAGGCCTCGGCGGTGATCGCCGCCGTGGGTGTGGCCACCGCTTTTTTCGCCGCCACCGTGGCACTGGTGCAGACCGATATCAAGAAAGTGCTGGCGTATTCCACCGTCTCGCAACTAGGTTTCATGTTTGTCGCACTTGGTGTCGGCGCTTATGGCGTGGCCATCTTCCACCTCGTCACGCACGCCTTCTTCAAGGCCTGTTTGTTCCTCGGCGCCGGCAGCGTGATTCACGCACTTGGCGGCGAGCAAGACCTGCGCAAGATGGGCGGCCTGGCGCGGCGCCTGCCCATCACCTTTGTCACCTTCGCCGTGGCCACCGCGGCCATCGCTGGCATTCCGCCGCTCGCAGGTTTTTTCTCGAAAGACGAGATCCTCTGGTTCGCATTTGCCAGCACCCGCGGCGGCTCGCCCTGGCTGTGGGCCGTGGCCGCCGCCACCGCGCTGATGACGGCCTTCTACATGTTCAGGTTGCTCTATCTCGCTTTCCTCGGGCGCTCGCGGGTAGTCAGTGATGTCGAAGCGCATGTGCACGAGTCGCCCTGGTCGATGACGGCCGGCCTGGTGCTGCTGGCGCTGGCCTCGGCCGTGGGCGGCTTCATCGCCGTGCCGCACTTCCTGGAGCCGCAATGGCCATTGCCGCCGCTGCATGCACATCTGCATGGCTTCGAGACACCGCTGCTCTGGGTGTCCGTAGCCTTGGCGTTAGCCGGTTGGCTGGCGGCGCGCTGGCTCTATGGCGCGGGGCTGGCGCGCGCTGCGGCGTACCAAGCCCGCCTGGCGCTGGTGCACCGCTGGCTCAGCCACAAGTATTACGTCGACGAGCTCTACGCGCGCTGCCTGGGCCAGCCGCTGACGTGGCTGTCCGAGCGTGTGTTCCTGCGCGCGAGCGACCGCTGGCTGCTCGACGGCACGCTGCACAGCCTGGCGGCCTTCGGGCGCGCCAGCGCGGCCCTGCTGGCGCGTGTGCAGTCAGGTCGTTTGCAGCGTTATGTCTGGCTGGTGCTGGCCGGCCTGAGTGGTGCGCTGTGGTGGAGCTGGCGCCATGTCTGACGCGGCGCTGCTCAACCTGCTGCTGTGGCTGCCGGTGGCCGGGCTTGCACTGCTGGCGCTGTTGCCGGCGCGCCGCGCCGGCGCAGCGGGCATGGTCGCGCTGTGGCTGATGCTGGCGCAGCTGGCCCTCGCGGCCTGGCTCTACACGCAGTTTGACGCCACGGTGCCTGGCCTGCAGTTCGAGACCCGCGTGCCCTGGATTGCTGCCTGGGGCGTGGCCTACCAGATCGGCCTGGACGGCACCAACGTGCTGCTGGTGATGCTCACCGCCCTGCTCGGCCCGCTGGTGGTGGCGGGTTCGTTCAGTGCCATCACCAAAGACCGCAGGCTCTTCTACGCCATGGTCATGCTGATCCAGTTCGCCATGCTCGGAACCTTGCTGGCGCAGGACTTGTTTTTGTTCTACGTGTTCTGGGAAACCATGCTCATCCCGATGTTCTTCATGATCGGCATCTGGGGCGGCGCGCAGCGCATCTACGCGACCTTCAAGTTCGTGCTCTACACAGCGCTGGGCAGCATCTTGATGCTGGCCGCGCTGATCGTGCTGGTGGTCTCGCTGCAAGGCGCGGGCGGCATCACCTCGTTCGCCATGGCCGACTTGTTGCAGTCGCGCCTGCCGCTGCCCACGCAGACCTGGCTGCTGGGCGCCTTTGCGCTGAGCTTTGCCATCAAGGTGCCGATGGTGCCGCTGCACACCTGGTTGCCCGACGCGCATGTGCAAGCACCCACCGCCGGCTCGGTGATCCTGGCCGGCGTGCTCTTGAAGATGGGCACCTACGGCTTCATGAAGCTCGGCTTCCCGCTTTTCCCCGACGCCACGCTGGTGCTAACGCCGCTGTTGACCGTGCTCGCCGCAGTGAGCATCGTCTACGGCGCCTGCCTGGCGCTGGTGCAGAGCGACATCAAGAAGATCATTGCCTACTCGTCGATCAGCCACCTGGGCTACGTCATGCTGGGCCTCTTGAGCCTGGAGCTCATCGGCGTGCAGGGCGCCATCCTGCAGATGGTCAGCCACGGCCTGGTGGCTGCCGGCTTGTTCTTGATGGTGGGCATGATTTACGAGCGCTGCCACACGCGTGAGCTTGCCGACTACGGCGGCCTGGCGCGGCTGCTGCCGCGTTTCTCGGTCGCTTTCCTGATCCTCACGCTGGCGGCGGTGGGCCTGCCCACCACCAGCGGTTTCAGCGGCGAGTTCCTGGTGCTGCTGGGCGTCTTCAAATCGGCCTGGTCCGCGCACCTGGCGGGGCAGCAGCTGCCGCTGGTGGCGGCCGTGGCAGCGGTGTCGGGCGTGGTGCTCGGCGCCCTGTACATGCTGCGCCTGGCGCAGGCCGTGCTCTTCGGGCCGGCCAAGGCGCCGCATCAGCCGCTGGCGGATTTGAACGCGCGTGAGGCCTCGATCCTCGCCGTCATCATCGTGGCCATCTTCGCGCTGGGCCTGGCGCCCGGCGAGCCGCTGCGCAAGACCGAGCTCGCGGCCAAGGACTACCAACAGCGCGTGCTGACCTCGCGCTTGCCCAAAGTCACACCATGACGCTGCCCACCGCGCTCATCGCCATGGCGCCCGAGCACGCGCTGCTGGCCGGCGTCGTGCTGCTGCTGGTGCTGCGCATCAGCGGCCGCGGCCAGCGCGCTGCCTTGGGGCTAGCGCTGCTGAGCGTGGCCGCGGCCGCCCTCTGCGCGGCGTTGCTGGCGCAGCAAGGCTACGCCGCCGTGGCCTTCCCCGGGCACTTGTCGGTCAGCACACCGGTGTTGTTAGCCAAGACGCTGCTGCTGGTGCTGGCGCTGCCCGTGCTGCTGATGGCGCAAGGCGAATTTGACGGCGACGAGTTCCCGGTGTTGCTCTTGTCGTCGCTGTACGGCGCCTGCCTGCTGCCGTCAGCCGACAGCTTTCTGACGCTCTTGCTCGGCTTGGAGATCATGTCGCTGCCGCTCTATGTGCTGGTGCTGCTGGCCTGGCGGCGGCCGCAGGCGGCGGAAGCGGCGCTGAAGTACCTCGTACTCGGCGGCACCGCCACGGCCATGCTCTTGATGGGCGCGTCGCTGCTCTACGGCGCCACGGGCTCGCTGGCCATCGAGGGCTTCGCCACCGCGCTGGCCTCGGGCGACACGCTGGCGCGCACCGCCGCCGTGCTCATCGTCGCCGCCTTGTTCCTCAAGGCCGCGATTGCACCCTTCCACGGCTGGGCGCCCGACGTTTACGAAGCCGCCAGCGTGCCGGTAACGGCCTTCATGGCCAGCGTGGTCAAGGCGGCGGTGTTGCTGGCGGCGTGGCGCCTCTTCGGCAGCGCCACGTTGGCGTCGCCGATGGTGGAGCTGGTGGCGCTGCTGCCGCTAACGTCCATCGTCTGGGGCAACTTGGCGGCGATGCGCCAGACCAGCCTGCGCCGGCTGCTGGCCTACAGCTCGATCGCGCATGCCGGCTACCTTTTCCTGGTCTTCCTCGGCGAGC
>JANOJR010000483.1:0-2176 GCA_031418855.1 Rubrivivax sp. | reverse complement strand
GGCCGGCGTGCCTTTCAAGGGTGTCTTCGATCAGGTGCCCCAGGTTGACCACGCCATCATCGAAGCCGCCGAATCGCAGGGCTGCGACATGATCGTGATGGTCACGCACGGCCGCGGCGCCTTTGGCGAGTTTTTGTTCGGCTCGCAAACCAAGGCGGTGCTTGCGGGCAGCAAGCTGCCCTTACTGGTGCTGCACTGAGGTCCTTGGTTGACATCGGTCAAGCAGCGGCCGTGCGCGTCGTGAGCAGATCGGCCTGATGAAAAAACGCTGGAAACTGGCGACGAGTCTCGGCGCAAAACTCGGGCTCATCGGTGGTGGCTTGTTGCTGTTGGCGCTGGTGTCGATCGCGCTGACGCTGTCGGTGAGCTGGCAGCTCGAAGGCGGTGCGGCGGCCGTCAACGAGGCCGGGCGCATGCGCATGCAGGCCTGGCGGCTGGCGCATGAGCTGGGGAATCCCGATGGCGGGGCGGACGCCGCGCGCGTCCAGAGCTATGTCCAAGAGTTCGAGCACAGCCTCGATGTGCTGCGCAGTGGTGACCCGTCGCGGCCGCTGTTCGTGCCGCACGACGCGCGCAGTACGGCGGCGTTCGCGCAGGTGCACGAGGCATGGACGCTGCTGCGTGCGCGCTGGCTGCAAGGCCCGAGCCTGTCGTCCAGCGGACGCGGCCGTGACACTGCCGCCTTCGTAGCGCAGATCGACGCCTTTGTCGACGCCATCGAGAGCCAGCTCGCACGCTGGACCACGCTGCTGGGCGTCTTCCAGCTTGCGATGTTGGCCCTGGCCATAGCCACCAGTGTGGCCATGCTCTACGCCGCCCACCTCTTTGTGTTCGAGCCCTTGGCACGCTTGCAACACGGCCTGGCGCGCGTGGAGGCGGGGGACTTGACGACGCGCGTTGCGGTGGCGTCGGATGATGAGTTCGGCGCCCTCGCTGCGGCCTTTAACCGCATGGCGCAGACCCTGCGTGGGCTGTACCAGGGGCTTGAAGCCAAGGTCACTGAAAAGACGCTGCACTTGCGCGCCCAGCATGAGCGGCTGACGGCTTTGTATGAGGCGGCCTCGCTGGTAGGCCGTGCCACCACGCTGGAAGAGCTGGCGCACGGCTTTGCCCAGCAATGCCGCCGCGTGGGCCATGCCGACGCAGCGGCCGTGCGCTGGCGCAGTGAGTCGGACCAGCGCTACGTGCTGCTCGCGTCGGACTGCCTGCCGCAGCAACTCGTCGACGAGGAGTTGTGCGTGTTCCCCGGCGCCTGCCATTGCGGCCAGGCTCAGGCGCAAGCGCGCACTCAGGTCATCCCCATCCAAAGCCGTGACATGCGTGCCGCGCAGGGCTGTGCGCGTCACGGTTTTGAGTCCCTGGTCAGCGTGCCGGTGCGGCTGCATGAGCGGCTGGTCGGCGAGATCGATCTTTTCTTTCGCCATCCCACCACGCTGGGTGATGACGACCGCAACTTGCTCGAAGCCCTGGCCAGCCAGTTGGCCAGCGCCATGGACAGCCTGCGTGTGGGCGCGCTGGAGCGTGAAGCGGGGATCGCCAACGAGCGCACCATGCTGGCCAACGAGCTGCACGACTCGATCGCCCAGAGCCTGGCCTTCATGAAGATCCAGGTGCAGATGTTGCGTCGTGCGCTGCAGGAGAGAGACGCGGCGACAACGCAGCGCGTGATGCAGGAGCTTGACGCTGGTGTGCGCGAGAGCACGCATGACGTGCGCGAGCTGCTGTTGAACTTCCGCACGCGCACGAATGCCGAAGACATCACGCCGGCGCTGGCCATCACCTTGCAAAAGCTTGAACACCAGAGCGGCTTGCGTACCCATCTTTCGGTCAAGGGGCAGGGCATGCCCTTGCCGCCTGACGTGCAAGTGCAGGTCCTGCACGTGGTGCAAGAGGCCTTGTCTAACGTGCGCAAGCATGCACGGGCGCGCGAGGTGTGGGTCGAGGTCGAGCAGTCACCGCACTGGCGCGTCGAGGTGCGTGACGACGGCTGCGGCTTCGCGGCCGACGCCGAGCCAGGACAGGCGCATGTTGGGCTGCGCATCATGAAAGAGCGCGCCGCGCGCATCGGCGCGGCGGTGCAGGCGCATGCGACGCTGGGCATGGGCACGCGCGTGGTGTTGACGCTGGCGGCAACTTCTGTGGCAACTTCTGCGGCGACGGCGACGGCGACGGCGAC
>JANOJR010000482.1:0-8811 GCA_031418855.1 Rubrivivax sp. | reverse complement strand
AGATGGTCATGCCTGGCGACAACGTCAGCATCACGGTGAAGCTGATCAACCCGATCGCGATGGAAGAAGGCCTGCGCTTCGCCATCCGTGAAGGCGGCCGCACCGTCGGCTCAGGCGTCGTGGCCAAGATCATCGAATAAGCCATTCTCCGGAGGGGCATAGCTCAATTGGCAGAGCGTCGGTCTCCAAAACCGAAGGTTGGGGGTTCGATTCCCTCTGCCCCTGCCACCCGGTACCTCGGGTGTTATTGAAGAAGGCGGCCCGCAGATGCACAACATGCTCTGTGGGTCTTGTTCCTGAAGTCCAGACCACTGCGTTCGCATCGTTTGCTGCGGCGTCTTAGCGACCAACCTGCCCATGTCCACACCCACTTCAGTCGAAACCGTCTCCACGGGCGCCGACAAGGCCAAGCTCGTTGGCGCCGCGCTGCTGCTCGTGGCTGGCGTGACGGTCTTCTACGTGATGGCCAAGCAGGACCTGTGGTTGCGCGTGTTGGCGCTGCTGGTGCTGCTGGCTGGCGCTATTGCCATGTTCTTCGTGTCGGAGGCCGGCAAGCAGCTGATTGCCTTCGGCCGTGACTCGATCAAAGAAGCGCGCAAGGTCGTGTGGCCGGCGCGCAAAGAAGCGATGCAGATGACGGGCTACGTGTTCGCTTTTGTCTTCGTGATGGCGCTGTTCCTATGGCTCACTGACAAGACGCTCGAATGGACGCTGTACGACCTGATCCTGGGCTGGCGGCGTTAAGGACAACGATGATGAGCGACGAGCAAACGACCGACACCCCGCAAGCCGTGCCCGCCGACGTGGTGGTGGCGACGACCAAACGCTGGTACGTCGTGCACGCCTATTCGGGCATGGAAAAGGCCGTCGAGCGCAACCTGCGTGAGCGTATTGACCGCGCCGGCATGCAAGACAAATTCGGCCGCATCCTCGTGCCCACCGAAGAAGTGGTGGAGCTCAAGAACGGCAAGAAGGCTGTCACCGAGCGGCGCTTCTTCCCCGGCTACGTGTTGGTCGAGATGGACATGGGCGACGAGTCCTGGCACTTGGTCAAGCACACCAGCAAGGTCACCGGTTTCGTCGGCGGCGCGCGCAATCGCCCGGCGCCGATTTCCGAAGCCGAGGTGATGAAGATCGTCAATCAGATGAAAGAGGGCGTCGACAAGCCCCGGCCCAAGGTCGAGTGGGTGGTCGGCGAGCTGGTGCGCGTCAAAGATGGCCCGTTCACCGACTTCAATGGCGCGGTCGAAGAAGTCAATTACGAAAAGAGCAAGGTCAAGGTCTCGGTCACGATCTTTGGTCGTGCCACGGGTGTCGAGCTCGATTTCGCGCAGGTCGAAAAAGTCTGAATTCCAACGCGACCCGCAGCAACCCCGGGGCGCGCGCTGTTTGTTTGGGTTGAGTGACGAGGAGCCAGTCCCGACTGGCGTTTGAACTCGATAGGAGCCACTTATGGCAAAGAAAATCGTCGGCTACATCAAGCTGCAAGTCCCGGCGGGCAAGGCCAATCCTTCGCCCCCCATCGGCCCGGCCCTGGGCCAGCGCGGCCTCAACATCATGGAGTTCTGCAAGGCGTTTAACGCCCAGACGCAGAGCTACGAGCCGGGCCTGAAGCTGCCGGTGGTGATCACCGCGTTCGCTGACAAGTCCTTCACCTTTATCCTCAAGTCGCCGCCCGCTAGCGTGCTCTTGAAGAAGGCCGCGAAGATCGAAAAGGGCTCGGACAAACCGCACCTGGAAAAGGTCGGCAAGGTGACCCGCGCCCAGCTTGAAGACATTGCCAAAACCAAGATCAAAGACCTCACCGCCGCCAACATGGACGCTGCGGTGCGGACGATCGCCGGCTCGGCGCGCTCGATGGGCCTCACGGTCGAAGGAGTCTGAACATGGCAAGCCTGAGCAAAAAAGCCAAAGCCCAACTGGGCAAGATCGACAGCAACAAGCTGTACCCGCTGAGTGACGCACTCGGCCTGGTGATGAGTGCGGCGACGGCCAAGTTCGACGAGTCGATCGACGTTGCCGTGCAGCTGGGCATCGACGCCAAGAAGTCTGACCAGGTCGTGCGCGGGGCGGTCGTGTTGCCCAACGGCACCGGCAAGACCAAGCGCGTGGCCGTGTTCGCCCAAGGCGCCAAGGCCGAAGAAGCCAAGGCCGCCGGTGCTGACATCGTCGGCATGGAAGACCTGGCCGCCGAGATCAAGGCCGGCAAAATGGACTTCGACATCGTCATCGCCAGTCCCGACACCATGCGCATCGTCGGCCAGCTCGGCCAGATCCTGGGCCCGCGCGGCTTGATGCCCAACCCCAAGGTCGGCACCGTGACGCCTGATGTCGCCAAGGCCGTGCGTGATGCCAAGGCCGGCCAGGTGCAGTTCCGCGTCGACAAGGCCGGCATCGTGCACGCCACCATCGGCCGTCGCTCGTTTGATGCCGACAAGCTCGTGGGCAACCTGCGCGCGCTGGTCGAGGCGCTGAACAAGTCCAAGCCGGCCACCAGCAAAGGCATCTACCTGCGCAAAGTGGCGGTGTCGTCGACCATGGGCATTGGCGTGCGTGTCGATACCGCGTCAATTACTGCGCAAGCCGCAGCCTGAGGTCGTTGACGAAGCATTGAAAAGAGTTTGGTGGGCTGGTGTGCGGCAACGTGCACCAGGCCATCCAAGACCGCTGGTGAGTTTGGCAACAAGCTCTTAATCGCCAGCGCAGATGGCGGTCCCGCTGTGAAGGATGTCCGAATGTGGAAGTCTGAACAGGGTGTCGCTGATTCCAAGTGTGCTGGCTGGGTTTCCAAGAAACCCGAAAGCACGTTTTTCGTTAGGAGCAGACCTTGAGTCTCAATCGCAACGAGAAGGCCGCTGTGGTCACGGACGTGTCGGCGCAAGCCGCCCGTTCGCAGACTTTGGCGTTGGCCGAGTACCGTGGCCTCACTGTGGCGCAACTCGACAACCTGCGCCGGCAAGCGCGCGACAAGGGTGTGTACCTTCATGTTTTGAAGAACACACTTGCACGTCGCGCGGTGGCTGGCACGGGTTTCGAGGCGGCACAGTCGGCCATGGTGGGCCCGCTGATTTACAGCTTTTCCGAAGACGCGGTTGCCGCGGCCAAAGTCATCGCTGACTTTGCCAAAGGCAACGACAAGTTGGTCATCAAAGGCGGCGCCTACGCCGGCAAAGCGCTCGACGCAGAGGGCGTCAAAGCCCTGGCGGCGATCCCCAGCCGCGAAGTCTTGCTGGCCCAGGTGGCAGGCCTCTTGAAGTCACCCATCCAGCGCTTCGCAAGCGTGCTGGGCGCGGTGCTCGAGAAGAAGGGCGGCGGCGCTGAAGAGGCCGTTGCTCCCGCCCCTGAAGCTGCACCAGCCTGATCCAGGCCACGTCATTCACTGTTCAAACATTCATTCGATTTAGAGGTAATTCAAAATGGCATTCGATAAAGACGCATTTCTGTCGGCCATGGACAGCATGTCCGTGATGGAACTCAATGACCTGGTCAAGGCCATTGAAGAGAAGTTTGGCGTGTCCGCAGCCGCCATGTCGGCCCCGGCTGCCGGTGGTGGCGGTGCTGCTGCGGCAGTGGTGGAAGAGAAGACCGAGTTCAACGTCATGCTGCTCGAAGCTGGCGCCAACAAGGTGTCGGTCATCAAGGCCGTGCGCGAACTCACCGGCTTGGGCTTGAAAGAAGCCAAGGACCTGGTCGACGGCGCACCCAAGGCTGTCAAGGAAGCCATTCCGAAGGCTGACGCTGACGCGGCGCTCAAGAAGCTGCTCGACGCTGGCGCGAAAGCCGAAATCAAGTAAGACGGTCGCTCCCTGGGCACGCAAGTGCTCGGGGGCACTTGCAAGGGCGGCGTGCTGCCTTTGCAAGTGTTCTCTGATCCGACTGCAGAGAACAGGTTTGGTCGGACTTCGGTGCAATGCCGGGGTTGTCCGCCAGCGATGGGTAGTGGCCTGTCACCAAGCTTCGAACGCAAGATTCGATCAGCCAGTCGCCGACGAAATGCATGCCCGGCCAGGCGTGCGTTCTCGACACGGAGAGTTCAATGGCGCAAGCAACCCCCCACACGCCCTACACCTATACCGAGCGCAAGCGGATTCGCAAAAGCTTCGGTAAACGTGCGAGCGTTCTGAATGTCCCCTACCTGCTGACGATGCAGAGCGACTCTTACGTCGCTTTCCTCCAGAAGGATGTGCCACCCGCCAAGCGCAAGCCCGAAGGGCTGCAAGCGGCGTTTTTGTCGGCGTTTCCGATCACTTCACACAACGGTTTCGTTGAGATGAAGTTCATCGAGTTCAACATCGCCAAGCCGCCGTTTGACGTGCGTGAATGCCAGCAGCGTGGTCTGACCTACGCAGCGGCCGTGCGCGCCAAGCTGCAGATGATCATTTACGACCGCGAATCGCACCCTGCGAAAGCCGTCAAAGAGATCAAGGAGCAAGAGGTCTACATGGGCGAAGTGCCGCTCATGACCGAGTACGGCTCCTTCATCGTCAACGGCACCGAGCGTGTCATCGTGAGCCAGCTGCACCGCAGCCCGGGCGTGTTCTTCGAGCACGACAAGGGCAAGACGCACAGCTCGGGCAAGCTGCTCTTTTCGGCGCGCGTGATTCCGTATCGCGGCTCGTGGCTGGACTTCGAGTTCGACCCGAAAGACATCCTGTACTTCCGCGTCGACCGCCGCCGCAAGATGCCGGTGACGATCCTGCTGAAGGCCATCGGCCTCAACCCCGAGGCCATCCTGGCGCACTTCTTCGTCAACGACAACTTCCGCTTGATGGACTCGGGCGCGCAGATGGAGTTTGTGCCCGAGCGTTTGAAAGGCGAGATCGCGCGTTTCGATTTGACCGACAAGAGCGGAGCCGTCATTGTCGAAAAAGACAAGCGCATTACCGCGCGCCATGTGCGCCAGCTTGAACAAAGCGGCACCGGGTTCGTGAGCGTGCCCGAGGATTTCCTCGTCGGGCGCATCATTGCTCGCAACATGGTCGACCCCGACACCGGCGAGATCGTGGCCAAGGCCAACGACGAACTCACCGACTTGTTGCTGAAGAAGTTGCGTGTGGCCGGTGTCAAAGACATCCAGTGCATCTACACCAATGAGCTCAACCAGGGCGGCTACATCAGCCAGACGCTGACGGCCGACGAGACCGCCGACCAGTTGGCCGCGCGCGTGGCCATCTACCGCATGATGCGCCCCGGCGAGCCGCCGACAGAAGACGCGGTGGAGGCCCTCTTCAACCGCCTCTTCTACAGCGCCGACACCTACGACCTGAGCCGCGTCGGGCGCATGAAGTTCAACGCCCGCGTGGGGCGTGACGTGCCCGAAGGCGCGATGACCTTGTCCAACGAAGACCTGCTCGACGTGGTGAAGATCCTCGTCGACCTGCGTAACGGCAACGGCGAAGTCGACGACATCGACCACCTCGGCAACCGCCGCGTGCGCTGCGTCGGCGAGCTCGCCGAGAACCAGTACCGCAGCGGTTTGGCGCGGATTGAGAAGGCCGTCAAAGAGCGCCTCGGCCAAGCCGAGACCGAAGCGCTGATGCCGCACGACCTCATCAATTCCAAGCCGATATCGGCGGCGTTGAAAGAGTTCTTCGGCGCTTCGCAGTTGTCGCAGTTCATGGACCAGACCAACCCGCTCTCCGAGATCACGCACAAGCGTCGCGTCTCGGCCCTAGGCCCGGGCGGTTTGACGCGCGAACGCGCTGGCTTCGAGGTGCGCGACGTGCACACCACGCACTACGGCCGTGTCTGCCCGATCGAAACACCGGAAGGCCCGAACATCGGCCTCATCAACTCGCTGGCTCTCTTTGCGCAGTTGAACGAGTACGGTTTCCTGGAAACACCGTACCGCCGTGTGATGGACGGCAAGGTCACCGACCAGATCGACTACCTCTCGGCCATCGAAGAAGGCAAGTACGTCATTGCGCAAGCTAACGCTTCACTTGACGGGGCTGACAAGCTGGTCGACGAGCTCGTCTCGGCGCGCGAAAACGGCGAATCCGTATTGCTCTCGCCCGAGCGCGTGCAGTACATGGACGTCGCTCCCGCGCAGATCGTCTCGGTGGCCGCTTCGCTCGTGCCCTTCCTGGAGCACGACGACGCGAATCGCGCGCTGATGGGTGCCAACATGCAGCGCCAGGCGGTGCCTGTTTTGCGCCCCGAGAAGGCCTTGGTTGGCACTGGCGTCGAGCGCGTCGCTGCGGTCGACTCGGGCACGGTGGTCACGGCGCGCCGTGGTGGCGTGGTCGACTACGTTGACACCAACCGCATCGTCATCCGCGTGAACGACGCTGAGACGGTGGCCGGTGAAGTGGGCGTGGACATCTACAACCTCATCAAGTACCAGCGCAGCAACCAGAACACCAACATCCACCAGCGCCCCATCGTCAAGCGTGGCGACAAGCTGGCAGCGGGTGACGTGGTGGCCGACGGCGCCTCCACCGACCTCGGCGAGTTGGCACTCGGGCAGAACATGCTCGTGGCCTTCATGCCCTGGAACGGCTACAACTTCGAAGACTCGATCCTCATCAGCGAGCGTGTTGTTTCCGAAGACCGCTTCACCTCGATCCACATCGAGGAATTGGTGGTGATGGCGCGCGACACCAAGCTCGGCTCTGAAGAAATCACGCGCGACATTCCGAATTTGTCGGAACAACAACTGGCGCGACTCGACGAGTCCGGCATTGTTTATGTCGGTGCTGAAGTGAATCCTGGCGACGTGCTCGTCGGCAAGGTCACGCCCAAGGGCGAGACCACGCTGACGCCTGAAGAGAAGCTGCTTCGCGCCATCTTCGGCGAGAAGGCCAGCGACGTGAAAGACACGTCCTTGCGTGTCGACCAAGGCACCAACGGCACGGTCATCGATGTGCAGGTCTTTACCCGTGAAGGCATCGTGCGTGACAAGCGCGCGCAGCAGATCATTGACGACGAGTTGAAGCGCTTCCGCCTCGACTTGAACGACCAACTGCGCATCGTTGAGGCCGACGCCTTCGACCGTATCGAAAAGCTGCTGGTGGGCAAGCCTGCCAACGGTGGCCCGCAGAAGATCACCAAGGGCACGGTCATCGACAAGGCTTACTTGGCCAGCGTCGAGAAGTTCCATTGGTTCGATATTCGCCCGGCCGACGAAGAGTTGGCGAATCAACTGGAGAGCATCAAGAACTCGCTCGACCAGACGCGCCACACGTTTGATTTGGGCTTCGAAGAAAAGCGCAAGAAGCTGACGCAAGGCGACGAGCTGCCTGCCGGTGTGTTGAAGATGGTCAAGGTCTACCTGGCCGTGAAGCGCCGCCTGCAGCCTGGCGACAAGATGGCCGGCCGCCACGGCAACAAGGGCGTGGTGTCGAAGATCGTGGCGGTCGAAGACATGCCCTACATGACCGACGGCACCCCGGTGGACATCGTGCTCAACCCGCTGGGCGTGCCTTCGCGCATGAACGTAGGCCAAGTGCTTGAAGTCCACCTGGGCTGGGCCGGCAAAGGCATCGGCCAGCGCATCGGCGCCATGCTGCAAGAGCAGGGCCGCGTGGCTGAGCTGCGCAAGTTCCTCGACGAGCTCTACAACAAGAGCGGTGGTAAGACCGAGCGCATCAGCGAGCTCAGTGACGGCGACGTCATCGAGATGGCGGGCAACCTGAGCCACGGCGTGCCCTTCGCGACGCCAGTGTTCGACGGCGCGGCAGAAAGCGAAATTCGCGGCATGCTGCACCTGGCCTTCCCCGAAGACATTGCCGCGCGCAAGGGCCTCAACGCCACGCGCACGCAGGCCACGCTGCACGACGGCCGCACGGGCGACGCTTTCGAGCGCCCGGTGACGGTGGGCTACATGCACGTCTTGAAGTTGCACCACTTGGTCGACGACAAGATGCATGCGCGCTCCACCGGCCCGTACAGCTTGGTGACGCAGCAGCCGCTGGGCGGCAAGGCGCAGTTCGGTGGCCAGCGCTTCGGTGAGATGGAGGTCTGGGCGCTTGAAGCCTATGGCGCCAGCTACATCCTGCAAGAGATGTTGACCGTCAAGTCTGACGACGTGAACGGCCGCACCAAGGTCTACGAGAACATCGTCAAGGGCGAACACGCCATCGAAGCCGGCATGCCGGAGTCCTTCAATGTCTTGATCAAGGAAATTCGTTCCCTTGGCATCGACATTGAACTCGAGAAGAACTAAGGAGCAGATGCATGAAAGGACTACTCGACCTATTCAAGCAATTCACCCCCGATGAGCATTTCGATGCCATCAGGATCGGCCTGGCCTCGCCCGAGAAAATTCGGAGCTGGTCGTTTGGCGAGGTGAAGAAGCCCGAGACCATCAACTACCGGACTTTCAAGCCCGAGCGTGATGGCCTGTTCTGCGCCAAGATTTTTGGCCCGATCAAAGACTACGAATGCCTGTGCGGCAAGTACAAGCGCCTGAAGCACCGTGGCGTGATCTGCGAGAAGTGCGGCGTTGAAGTCACGCAAACCAAAGTGCGCCGCGACCGCATGGGTCACATCGACCTGGCCGCACCTTGCGCGCACATCTGGTTCCTGAAGTCGCTGCCTTCACGCCTGGGCTTGGTGCTGGACATGACGCTGCGCGACATCGAGCGCGTGCTGTACTTTGAAGCCTACGTCGTGGTCGACCCTGGCATGACGCCGCTGAAGAAGTTCTCGATCATGACCGAGGACGACTGGGAGGCGAAGCACGTCGAGTACGGTGACGAGTTCGTCGCGCTGATGGGCGCCGAAGGCATCAAGCGTTTGCTTGAGGACATGGACCTGGATGCGGAGATCGACAAGATCCGCAACGACATGACCGGCTCCGAGCTGAAG
>JANOJR010000481.1:0-5796 GCA_031418855.1 Rubrivivax sp. | reverse complement strand
TGTTTTGCTCCCTCCCCCTGGCAGGGGGAGGGCAGGGGAGGGGGTCGAATGCGTCACCACCACCCAAGCCATCAAGCAAACAAGCGCAGCCGCTCAGGCATCAGCCGCAGCGGCAGCCGCCCGCCAACTTCCAGCCGCTGTTCGGCCAAAAAGTTCAGCGACAAATACACCGTCAAGCGGTGCTCGCCCAGCGCGACTGACGCCACGCGCACCAGGCAATACGAGCCCAGGAATTCGATCTTCTCGATGACCGCGTCAAAGACATTGCTGTCGCCCGCCGCAATCGGCCGCGCCAGCACATCTTCCGGGCGCAGGTACAGCTTCAGCGGGTGGCCTGCTGCGCAGTCGTGTTCGCACTGGAAACTCGTGCCGCCAATCAACACGCGTCCGTGGCCATCGGCGACGGCGGGCAGCACATTCACCCGCCCCACAAAGTCAGCCACAAAGGCCGTGGCCGGCTCGCGGTAGACCTGCATCGGCGTGCCCACCTGCTCGATCACGCCCTGGTTCATGACGACGATGCGGTCGGCCACCGAGAGCGCTTCTTCCTGGTCGTGCGTGACCATGATGGTGGTGACGCCGAGCTTGCGCTGCAGGCTACGGATTTCCTGGCGCAGGTGCACGCGCACGATGGCGTCTAGCGCCGAGAGTGGCTCGTCCAGCAATAACAAACCAGGTGAGGTGGCCAGTGCGCGCGCCAACGCGATGCGCTGCTGCTGCCCGCCCGAGAGTTGCGCCGGGAACTTGGCTTCACTGCCGGGCAAGCCGACTAAGGCCACAAGCTCGCTGACACGCGTGCGAATCTTCGCGCGCGGCGTCTTACGGTTGACCAGCCCATAGGCCACGTTGTCGGCCACGGTCAGGTTGGGGAAAAGCGCGTACGACTGAAAGACGATGCCGTAGTCGCGCTGCGCCGGCGGCAGCCGCGAAATGTCGCGCCCAGCTTGTTCGATGCGCCCCGCACTTTGGGTTTCCAAGCCGGCGATGATGCGCAGCAGCGTGGTCTTGCCGCAGCCCGAAGGACCCAGGAAACAAACGAACTCGCCCTTGGTGATGCTGAGCTCAATGTCCCGGAGTGCGCTGAAGCCGCCGAAGGTCTTGCTAACCCCCGACAGCTCTAGAAAGTTCACCACGCCAGCTGCGCCGCGTCAGCGCCGGTTCAACGCTTTTCGGACTTGCCGTTGTAGCGCTTGGTCCACTCGGCCAACACGCGCTCGCGGCTGGCGGCGGTGGCGGTGAAGTCCATCTTCACCAATCGCGCTTCGTAGTCCTTGGGCACATTGGCCAAAGGCGCGGCAACACCAGGCTGCGCGGTGATGGCGAAGTTCTTGCCGTACAGGATCATCGCGTCCTTGCTCGACGCCCAGTCGGCGAGTTTCTTCACCGCGTCAAGCTTCTTCGTGCCCGCGTGGATGGCAAAGGCTTCGAGATCCCAGCCCAGGCCCTCTTTGGGGAAGACCAGATCGATCGGCGCGCCTTTGGCCTTGTTGGCGTTGGCGCGGTACTCGAACGAGATGCCGACGACGAACTCGCCCGCTGCGGCCATGTTGCAAGGCTTGGAGCCCGAGTGCGTGTACTGCGCGATGTTCTCGTGCAGTGCGTCCATGTACTTCCAGCCGCCGCCTTTGCCGTCGTTGTCGCCCCACAGCGTGAGCCAGGCCGTTACGTCAAAGAAACCGGTGCCGCTGGAGGCTGGGTTGGGCATCACCACCTGGCCTTTGAATTCGGGCTTGAGCAAGTCTTTCCAAGTCTCGGGCTTGCTGATGTTGCGCTTCTTGGCTTCGACGGTGTTGAAGCACACGGTCGCACCCCACACGTCCATGCCGAACCAGGCGGGTGGGTTCTTCTTGTCGCGGTACTGGCTCATGATGGCGTCAAGATTCAGCGGCGCGTAGGGGATGAGCATGCCGTTCTTGTCCAGCAGCGCCAGGCTTGATGCGGCCACACCCATCACCGCGTCGGCCTGCGGGTTGGCCTTCTCGGCCAGCAGCTTGGCGGTGATGACACCGGTGCTGTCACGCACCCACTTGATCTCGATGTTGGGCTCGACCTTGTTGAAGCCTTCCTGGTAGGCCTTCAACTGGTCGGTCTCAAGCGCGGTGTAGACCAGCAGCTGGGTCTTTTGCGCGTAAGTTGCAGTCGTGGCGCCGATGGCGGCGAAGGCCAAGGTGACGGCGGCCAAGGTGGGAGAAAAACGCATGTCGGCTCCTGATGAATGAGGGGGGTTGCAGCAAACCGGTGACGATGCCAGTGTGGTGATGACGCCGCCATGACGACATCATGAAAAACCCGTGACCCTGGCTCGGATGATGCGCATCTTGGACGCCGACCCGATCTCTGTCAACGGTATTTGATTGATTGTTGACAATCAACGGCAGCCGGGCTCCAATCGGGCCATGAAAACCCTGAGCGCCGCTGTGGCGCTGCCAGCGCCCGCTGTGGCGCTCGCGCCGCCGCAAGCCACCATCGCGCTGCTGCAAAACAACTCGCTGGCCACGGCGGTGCAGGTTGAGCTCGAACGTCTGATCCTCAGCGGTGAGCTCGCCCCCGGCGACAAGCTCACCGAGGTGACGCTGGCCGCGCGCCTGGGTGTCTCGCGCGGGCCGCTGCGCGAAGCCTTTCGCATGCTCGAAGAGGCCGGCCTGGTGCGCACCGAAAAGAACCGTGGCGTTTATGTGCGCGACATCCCCATCGACGAGGCCATTGAAATCTTCGAGCTGCGCGCCGCCATGGAAGAGCTTGTCGGCCGCCAGCTGGCCGAGCGCATCACTGCCGCGCACTTGAAAGAAGTGCGCGCCATGGTCGACGCCATGGAGCGCGCCGTGAAGGCCGACGACCTGCGCGGCTACCACCTGCTGAACCTGCAATTCCACGAGAGGCTGGTGGCGATGGCGGGCAACCGCAAGCTGCACGAGATTTATCGCCGACTCATCAAAGAGCTGAGCCTGTTTCGCCGCATCAACCTGGCTGAAGGTGGCTTGATGCCACTGTCGGCGGGTGAACACCGCGCGATCCTCAAAGCCATCGCTTCAGGCGACACGCAAGCCGCTGGCCGCGCGATGTTTGCCCACGTCATGGAAAGCAAAGAGCGCATGGTGGCCACGCACCAGCGCCGCAGCCAAGGAGTTCCCAGTGTCTAAGCTGTTAGTTAACGGGCGCACCTACCGCCTGCCCGCAGCAAACGCCGCGCCCGTCGTCGTCGTCTGTGTCGACGGCTGCGAGCCCGAGTACATCGCCCAAGGTGTTGCCGCCGGCGCCATGCCCTGGATGCAGCGCACATTTGCCAGCGGCACCGCGCTCATTGCCGACTGCGTGGTGCCGAGCTTCACCAACCCCAACAACCTGTCCATCGTCACCGGCGTGCCGCCCAGCGTGCACGGCATCTGCGGCAACTACCTCTTTGATGTGGCCAGCGGCAGCGAGGTCATGATGAACGACCCCAAGTGGCTGCGCGCACCTACCTTGTTAGCCGCACTGACGGACGCCGGCAAGCGCTGCGCCGTCATCACCGCCAAAGACAAGCTGCGCCGCTTGCTCGGGCACGGCGTGCGGGGCATCTGCTTCTCATCAGAGAAGGCCGACGAGCTAACGTTGGCTGAGAACGGCATCGATGACGTGCTCTCGCTCGTGGGCATGCCCGTCCCCAGTGTCTACAGCGCCGAGCTCTCAGAGTTCGTCTTCCGCGCCGGCGTGGCCTTGATGAAGACCCAGCGGCCCGACGTGATGTACCTCAGCACAACAGACTACATCCAGCACAAACACGCCCCGGGCACGCCAGGCGCCAACAGCTTCTACGCCATGATGGACAAGCATCTCGGCGAGCTCGACGCCATGGGCTGCGTCATTGCGCTGACCGCCGACCACGGCATGAATGCCAAGACCGGCATGGACGCCAAGCCCGATGTCATCTACCTGCAAGACCTGCTCGACGGCTGGCTGGGCGCGGCGGTGGCGCGGGTGATCCTGCCCATCACCGACCCCTACGTCGTGCACCACGGCGCATTGGGTTCGTTCGCCACTGTCTACCTCCCCACAAGCGTGGACCGCGCCACATTGATCGCACGGCTGAATACGCAGCGTGGTGTGGAAGTGGTGCTGGGCCGCGAAGAAGCGGCTGAACGCTTCGAGCTGCCGGCCGATCGCATTGGCGACATCGTCATCGTCTCCGAGCGCTTCACCGTCATCGGCACGAGTGTGGCGAGGCATGACTTGTCGGCGCTGGATGTGCCGCTGCGCTCACACGGCGGCATTTCCGAGCAGCGTGTGCCGTTGATCGTCAACCGGCGCATTGAAGGGCTGGATGCTTCGCGGCGCTGGCGGAATTTCGACGCCTTTGACGTGGTGCTGAACCATGTTTGAGTTGGGTGGCTTGGCTAACGTTGCTGTTCGCAATGAGCCACGAGTCTGCTGCCCCTGGCGCAAGCGAGCACGACGGGCGCGCAGAATTTGGGGTTCTGAATTGAACTCACGTCGCAAACTTCTTGTTGCGCTTGGTGCGTGGATGGGCGCGCTGACAACGCCGCTTGTGTCCTTCGCCCAGGAAGCCAAAGAACTCCCCCGCGTCGCATTCATTTCGACAGCTGGCGATCCTAATTTCGACTTATTTCAGCGGCACATGAAAGGCCTGGGATACATCGATGGCAGCAATATTTTGTTCGAGCGGAGCAACGCGGAGGGGTTGGACAGAATCCCGATCCTTGTCAAGGAGCTCGTTCAGCAGAAAGTACGTGTGCTCGTCGCGGTCAACAATATCGCTATCGAAGCCGCCAAAAGGGCGACTACGACTATTCCAATCGTCATGGTGACCTCCATTGATCCGGTCGCCGCTGGGTTTGTGGCTACCCTTGCGCGTCCCGGCGGAAACATTACCGGAATTGCCAGTCTTCAGCGAGAGCTAAGCGGGAAGCGGATCGAGATGCTCCTGGAGATGTCTCCGAAGTTATCGCGCTTGGCGGTTCTTTGGGACGAAGCCGGGCCCGGGCCAAGGATCGCGTCCAAGAATTATGAAATCGCAGCACAGACGCTGAAATTGAAGTTTCAGTCGATCCCGATTCAAGGGCAGAAACCTGAGCTGGAAGGAGCGTTCCAAGCGGCGAAAACAGGAGGTGCTGAGGCAATTATTGTTGTCGGCAACCCAACGATTAACCCGCACAGGGCGACCGTCACGGCACTTGCTCTCAAGCACCGTCTTCCGTCAATGGCCGAAAACGCGGCCTGGGTGGACGGCGGCGCATTGATGTCATACGGAGCCAGCCTCCCGGAAATCTACCAGCGCATCGCCGTGTATGTGGACAAGATCCTGAAGGGCGGAAAGCCCGCTGATCTTCCAGTTGAGCAGCCGACCAAGTACGAGCTGGGGGTCAATTTGAAAACCGCGAAAGCACTCGGCATCAAGATTCCCAACTCGATCCTGGTGCGAGCCGACAAAGTAATTGAATAACCGCAGCAGTGTCCGCTTTCGGGAAACGCGACCGGTAGCTTGGGGTCAGTAGGCAATCAGAGGCCAATGCAGTACGAAGTCAAATATCTCAAACAGACCGTTGCGCCCGACCCTCGGGAGCGGCGTTGCTCGCCACTGAGCCCGTGGCGCGGCGCGCTCGTCAAACCAGCACCAACCGTGCCGGCAAGGCCGCGCATGGGGTGGCCGGCGTAGTGAGTAAGCATTCCCCGAACGGAGCCGGCCACCCCATGTGTGGCCTTGCTCGTACGACAGTTAAACAGTGACCCACATCATGCACATCGAAACACTAAGAATCGCCGGCGAAAAGGTCGCCACCGAACGCCACATCGAAGTCC
>JANOJR010000480.1:0-14104 GCA_031418855.1 Rubrivivax sp. | reverse complement strand
GGCGCGGCGCGCTTGTTGAACCACCACCCGTCGTGCCGGCAAGGCCGCGCATGGGGTGGCCGGCGTAGTGAGTAAGCATTCCCCGAACGGAGCCGGCCACCCCATGTGTGGCCTTGCTTGCGCCGAAGCCGGCCACCCCATGTGTGGCCTTGCTCGTACAACAGTCAAACAGTGACCCAAACCATGCTGATCGAATCCCTACGCATCGCCGGCGAAAAAGTCGCCACCGAACGCCACATCGAAGTCCGCAACCCTTTCACGTGCGAACTCGTTGGCACCGTGCCGAAAGCGACCATCGAGCAAGTGCGACTAGCCTTCGCCGCTGCCCACGCCTACAAGCCCACGCTGACGCGTTTCGAGCGCGCCAACATCCTCAACAAGACGGCCGCCATCGTGCGTGCGCGTACCCATGAGATCGCCGCGCTCATCACCGCCGAGTGCGGCCTGTGTCTGAAGGACAGCACGTATGAAGCCGGTCGCGTGGCCGATGTGCTGATGTTCGGCGCCAATGCGTGTTTGACCGACGACGCGCAAACCTTCTCGTGCGACATCACGCCCCACGGCCGCAAGCGCCGCGTTTATACGCAGCGTGACCCACTCTTGGGTGTCATCAGCGCCATCACCCCCTTCAACCACCCCATGAACCAGGTGGCGCACAAGGTGGTGCCGTCGGTGGCGACCAACAACCGCATGGTGCTCAAGCCTTCAGAGAAAGTGCCGCTGTCGGCCTACCTGTTCGCCGACATGCTTTATGAAGCCGGACTGCCCGGGCCGATGCTGTCGGTGCTGACAGGTGACCCGCAAGAGATTGCCGACGAGCTGATCACGAACCCCATGGTCGACCTCATCACCTTCACCGGCGGTGTGCAGATCGGCAAATACATCGCATCAAAAGCAGGCTACCGGCGCATGGTGCTTGAGCTGGGTGGCAACGACCCGATCATCGTGATGGACGACGCCGACCTTGACGAGGCTTCAACGCTGGCCGTCAACGGCTCATACAAAAATTCCGGCCAGCGCTGCACGGCGGTGAAGCGCATGTTGGTGCACAGCAAGGTGGCGCAGCGCTTCACCGACCTGGTGGCCGACAAGACGCGGGCCTGGAGCTTCGGCAACCCCGTCGACGCCAAAGTCGAGATGGGCACGGTGATCGACGAGCCGGCGGCGCGCCTCTTCGAGCTGCGCGTCAATGAAGCGTTAGCACAAGGCGCGCGCTTGCTCGCTGGCCATGTGCGCGAAGGCGCGCTGTACGCGCCCACGGTGATCGACAAAGTGCGCCCCGAGATGACGGTGGTGCTGGAAGAAACCTTCGGCCCGGTCTCGCCCATCATCACGTTCGACAGCGTCGACGAAGCCATCGCGATCAGCAACGGCACGGCCTATGGGCTGTCGTCGGCGGTATGTACGAATCGCATGAGTGACATCACGCGCTTCGTGAACGAGCTGCATGTGGGCACGGTCAACGTGCGTGAAGTTCCCGGTTACCGCCTTGAGCTCACGCCCTTCGGCGGCATCAAAGACTCGGGTCTGGGCTACAAGGAAGGCGTGCAAGAAGCCATGAAGAGTTTTACGAACATCAAGACCTATTCACTGCCGTGGCTGTGAAGGCACTTGAAGCCCACATGAAGCGCGCGCCGTGATCCACCTGCTCAACCTGCTCGCCGCCATTGCCCTCTTGGTGTGGGGCACGCACATCGTGCGCACCGGCGTGCTGCGTGTCTTTGGTGAAGACCTGCGCAACGTGTTGGCCAAGAGTTTTGACAACCGCTTCACGGCGGCGTTGGCCGGTATAGGCGTCACGAGCCTTTTGCAGTCGAGCACGGCCACGTGTTTGATCGTCGCTTCCTTTGTCGGCAGCGGCATCGTCGGCACGGCGGCGGCGCTGGCAGTGATGCTGGGTGCCGATGTCGGCACGGCCCTCATGACGCTGGCGTTTTCGTTCGACTTGTCGTGGCTCTCGCCGCTCTTGATCTTCGTCGGCGTGGTCATGTTCGTCTCGGGCCAGAACGGCGCGGCCGGGCGCTTTGGCCGCATCCTCATTGGCCTGGGCCTCATCACGCTGGCGCTGCAACTCATCGTCGAGGCCACGCGCCCACTTACCGACGCACCGGCCGTGCGCGCGCTGCTGGCCGCGCTGCCCAATGAAGTGCTGCTGGACCTCGTGGTCGGTGCGATCCTGGCGGTGCTGTGTTATTCGAGCCTGGCGGTCGTGCTGCTCACGGCCACGCTGGCCGCGCAGGGCATGCTGCCGCCGAGCGTGGCGCTGGGCCTGGTGCTGGGCGCTAACGTCGGAAGCGGTGTACTGGCGATGCTGGTGACCTCACGCGCCGCCCCCGAAGTGCGTCGGCTGCCGCTGGGCAATTTCATGTTCAAGCTGATCGGCGTGCTGCTGGTCATGCCCTGGGTGGGCCCGGCGCTGGGTTTTCTGCAGAGCCTGCACCTCGAAGTGCATCAGCAGGTGGTGCTCTTTCACTTGGCCTTCAATGGCACGCTGGCACTGCTCTTCATCGCATTCACCGCGCCGATGGCCGCACTCGTCGAGCGCTGGTTGCCCAAGGCGGCCCATGGTGGCGATGGCAACCGCCCGCGCCACCTGGATCCGCTGGCGCTGGCCACGCCCTCACTGGCGATCAGCTGCGCCGCGCGTGAAGCGCTGCACCAGGCCGACGTGGTGGAGACCATGCTGCGCGGTGTCCTGCCGGTGATGCAGCACAACGACCTGGCGCTGGCGCAACGCCTGTGCGCGCTGGACGACACGGTCGATGAGCTCTACGCCGCCATCAAGTTCTACCTGACGCAGATCTCGCGCGAAGCGCTGTCCGAGCGCGAGGGCCGACGCTGGACCGACATCGTCTCCTTCACCATCAACATGGAGCAGATCGGCGACAGCATCGAGCGTGTGTTGCAAGACCTGTGCGACAAGAAGATCCGCAAGAACCGGCGCTTCTCTGACGCTGGCACGGCCGAAATTTGCCACCTGCACGAGCGGCTGCTGGCCAACCTGCGCCTGGGCATGAGCGTCTTCCTCGACGGCCATGTGCGCGACGCGCACAAGCTGCACGAAGAGAAGATGCGCTTTCGTGATCTCGAACATGAGTACGCCGCCAACCACATTGCGCGCTTGCAGGACAACACGGCGCAGAGCATCGAGACGAGCGCGCTGCACCTGGACCTCATCAGTGAGTTGAAGCGCATCAACTCGCACATCTGCTCGATCGCTTATCCGATTCTTGAGGGCGCGGGTGCGCTGCACGCTACGCGGCTGCGCACGTCCAAACTCGGCAGCCTGGACGAGGCGGGCGATTGAGGTGCTGAGCCTGCAAGACATCAACGAGCTGTATGCACGCCGTGGCGCAGAGGTGTACAGCGGTGAGCCGGTGACGCAGCTTGAACACGCGCTGCAAACTGCGGCACTCGCCGAGGACGCAGGCGCTGACGACGAGCTCGTGACGGCCTGCCTGCTGCACGACCTGGGCCACCTGCTGCACGAGCTCGGCGCCACCCCCACGCTGCGCGGTGTTGACGACGTGCACCAGTACGCCGCGCTGCCGTTTCTGCGCGGGCTCTTCGTTGATCGTGTGCTCGGCGCCATCGGCTTGCATGTCGACGCCAAGCGCTACCTGTGCGCCACGAACGCCGGCTACCAGCAAGCGCTCTCGGCCGACTCGCAGCGCAGCCTGGTCTTGCAGGGCGGCGTCTTCAACATGGTGCAAGCGCAAGATTTCATCGCGCGCAGCGGCGCGGCCGACGCCGTGCGGCTGCGCGTGTGGGACGACCAGGCCAAGAGCGCCGACGCATTGACACCACCCCTGGCGCACTTTCTCAAACGCGCGGCGCGCTGCGCGCTGCCAGTGAAGGCCGCTTGAGCTGGGCCATCGTGCTGGTGGTGTTGTGCGGCGCGCTCTTGCACGCCGGCTGGAACACACTCGTCAAGTCATCCAGCGACAAAACCGCCGACACCGCGCTGGTGCAGTTCATGGGCACGCTTGTGGCGCTGCCCTTCATGCTGTGGCTGGGGCCGCCACGCGCCGAGAGCTGGCCCTACATCGCGGCGTCGCTGTTGCTGCACGTGGGCTACTACATCGCGCTGGCCGGCGCCTACAAGCATGGCGAGCTGGGGCTGACCTATCCCATCATGCGCGGCTTTGCGCCGCTCTTGGTGGCGCTGGCCAGTGTTGCCGTCATCGGCGAAGCGCCCAGCACGGCCGCCTGGCTGGGCATCGTGGGCATCACGCTCGGTGTGGCCATGGTTGGCCTGGCGCACCCCGGTGATGCGCTGCATCACGGCAAGGCTTTGATGTTTGCTTTTGCCAACGCCGCCATCATTGCCTGCTACACCTTGGTCGACGGCCTGGGTGTGCGCGTGTCAGAGGACGCGCTGCGTTATGTGCTCACGCTCTTCGTGCTCGACGGCTTGCCCTACCCCTTGCTCGTGGCCTGGCAGCGTGGCCGCGACGGCCGGCGTGCCTTGCTGAGCTATGCCCGCGTGCGCTGGCCCGTGGCAACAGTGGCGGGTGTGGCGTCTGCTGTGTCTTACGCCATCGCGCTGTGGGCCATGACCAAGGCGCCCGTGGCCAGCGTGGCCGCACTGCGCGAGACTTCGGTGCTCTTTGCGGTGGTGCTCGGCACGGTCATGCTCAAAGAGCGTTTTGGGGTGCAGCGCGCGCTCGGCGCGGCGGTCATCGTGGCTGGCGTGGTGGCGCTGCGTGTGGGCTGAGGCATGGCATGCGTGGCGCATGGGCCCGAGCACAACATCCATCGATCCTGCGGCGCAGCCTTACGGGTCAAGACCTTGATTCAGCCTTCGCGCGGCGCCACCACTTCGACCTTGATGCGGTCCGGGTCTTCGCAGTAAACAGCGTAGTAGCCCGGCCCACCGGCGTAGGGGTACGCTGGCTCGTAAAGGCTCGTGTAGCCAGCGGCCTTGATCCAGGCGGCGATGTCGTCGACTTGCTGTCTGGACTCAGCCCTGAACGCGAGGTGATTCAGGCCGACCCGCTTGCGGTGGAAGCCCGCAGAAAGATGCTCAGGCGGCGCGGGCAAGAAGCAGAAGTACGCGGCGCCGTCCTTGGCGTAGTTCATGCCGCCAGACCAGCGGTCTTCCTCGTAGCCGAGCAGGCGCATGAAGGGTGTCCAAAAGGCCACCGAACGCTCCAGATTGCTAACGTAGATCTCAACGTGATGCAGCATGCACATGCCCTTTGTCAATGGCTCGACGCCCGCTATGCCGTCTGCCACAGCGGCCGTCACGTAGACTTCTTCGAGACCGCCGGTGCGACGTGAGCGCGGCTTCAAATGGGGGTCGCATGGCCAAGATCGTAAGGCCGCTCCCGGGGCGCAACGAAGAATGGATGCCAACATGAATCTGTCCAGCCAAGCCCAGGTCATCATTGTCGGCGGCGGCATTGCCGGCTGCTCCACCGCCTACCACCTGGCCAAGCTCGGCATCACCGACGTGCTGCTGCTCGAACAAGGCAAGCTCACCAGCGGCACGACCTGGCACGCGGCCGGCCTCATCGGCCAGATGCGGCCCAACCGCAGCATGACGCAGATGAGCCGCTACGGCATCGAGCTCTACGCCACGCTCGAAGCCGAGACGGGCCTGGCCACGGGCTGGAAGCAATGCGGCAGCGTCAACGTCGCGCGCACGCCCGAGCGCTGGATGGTGTTGAAGAAGCAGGCGGCGCTGGCGCGCAGCTTTGGCATCGAGGTGCAGCTCATCACGCCGCGCGAGGCCGGTGACTTGTACCCGGTGATGCGCACCGACGACTTGCAGGGTGCCATCTGGATCCCCGGCGACGGCAAGGCCAACCCGGCGGACCTGTGCATGTCGCTGGCCAAAGGCGCGCGCCTGCGTGGCGCCAAGCTGCTGGAAGGCGTGGAGGTCACCGGCGTGCTAACGGTCAAAGGGCGTGTGGCCGGTGTACGCACCACCCAAGGCGAGGTGCGCTGCGACACCCTGGTGAACTGCGCCGGCCAATGGGCGCGGCAGTTTGGTGTGCTCGCCGGCGTCAATGTGCCGCTGTATTCGGCCGAGCACTTCTACATCGTCACCGGCCGCATCGAAGGTGTGCACCCCATGCTGCCGGTGATGCGCGACCCCGACGGCTTCATCTACTACAAAGAAGAAGTCGGCGGCCTGGTGATGGGCGGCTTCGAGCCGCAGGCCAAGCCCTGGCGCGTGGACCCGATTCCAAGCAGCTTCCAGTTCCAGCTGCTGGACGAGGACTGGGACCAGTTTGAGGTGCTGATGAAGAACGCCATCCACCGCACGCCCTGCCTGGAAACAGCGCCGATCAAGATGCTTGTCAACGGCCCCGAGAGCTTCACGCCCGACGGCAACTTCATCCTCGGTGCCGCCCCTGAGCTTGGTGGTTATTACGTCTGCGCGGGTTTCAACTCCGCCGGCATTGCCAACAGCGGCGGTGCCGGTAGCCTGATCGCCCAGTGGGTCGCCAACGGCGAAGCGCCGATAGACCTGTGGGACGTGGACGTGCGCCGCTTTGGCGCCTTCACCGCCAACCGCAAAGCGCTGGCCGAGCGCACCGGCGAAACACTCGGCCTGCACTACGCCATGCGCTGGCCGCGCCAGGAGTTGCAAACCGCGCGTGGTCTGCGCACCTCGCCGCTGTTCGACTTGCTCACCGCCAAGGGCGCCGAGTTCGGCAGCAAGAACGGCTGGGAGCGCGCTAACTATTTCAAGCCTGCCGGCGCGCCGCCGGCCACACCGAGCCTGGGCCGCCCGGACTGGCTGGATTGGGTGATCAACGAGCAATGCGCCACGCGCGAGGCCGTGGCGGTGTACGACCAAAGCTCGTTTGGCAAGCTCTTGCTGCAGGGGCGCGATGCCTTGAACGTGTTGCAGCGCCTGTGTGCCAACGAGATGGATGTGGCCACAGGTGCGATGGTCTACACGGCGATGCTCAATGCGCGGGGCGGCTTCGAGAGTGACCTCACCGTGATGCGCCTGGCCAGCGAGCGCTTCTTGCTCATCACCGGCTCGGCGCAGCCCGTGCGCGACGCCGACTGGATTGCGCGCCACATCGCCGCTGACGAATTTGCCGTGCTCAGCGACGTCAGCAACCAGTGGAGCGTGCTCTCGCTGATGGGCCCCAGGGCGGCGGAGTTGATGGCACGCGTGAGCCCGGACGATGTTTCCAAGTTGGGTTTGAAGTTCTCACATACGAAGGAGATCGACCTCGGCCTGGCGCGCGTGCGCGCCGCGCGCATGAGCTATGTGGGCGGCCCCGGCTGGGAGCTCTACGTGCCGGTAGAAATGGCGCGCCATGTCTACCTGGCACTGTTTGATGCCGGCGCCGACTTGGGCCTACGGGACGCCGGCTACTACGCCATTGACGCCCTGCGCATCGAAGCCGGCCGCCGGGCCTGGGGCGCCGAGCTCGGGCCCGATGAGACGCCGTGGCAAGCTGCGTTGATGGTCGGCGTCAAGCTCGACAAGCCAGCGGCCTTCATCGGCCGCGAGGCTTTGCTTGCCACGATTCACGAGCCGCTACGCAAGAAGCTCTTGTGCTTCGTGCTCGACGAGCCCGAGCACTATGTCTGGGGCGGCGAGGCCATCGTCAGCGACGGCCAGGCCGTGGGCGAGCTGAGTTCGGCCGGCTGGGGCTTCAAGTCCGAGCGCTGCGTCGCGCTGGGTTACGTGCGCGGCGAAATGGCGGCGCGTGCGCACGCGGGCACGGCCATGCACATCGATCTCTGGGGTGAGCGCGTGGCCGCGCGGGCGTTTGAGCGCTTCCCCCTCTGAAGCTGCCCGCGACAACGAGGCTCGCGCTCGGCCGCCGAGCTCAGCGCAGCGCCTCACGCACAAAGTCCAGCCGGTCCTGGCCAAAGAACATGGCTTCGCCGACAAACATCGTGGGCGCGCCGAAGACGCCGCGTGTCACCGCCTCTTCGGTGTTAGCTACCAGTGCCGCCTTCACCGCAGGGTCGGCGACCAGGGTCGCAAAGGCCTCGGCGTCGAAGCCGGCCTCGGTCAAGACCTTGGCAAGCTCGGCCGCGTCGCCCAGGTTGCGCGGTGTGGCCCACATGGCTTTGAACACGGTGTCGAGATAACGCGCAAAGTCTGCTGACTCACGCAGCTGCAAACCCGCCGCGCCGCGCATCAGCGTCAGTGTGTTGATCGGGAAGTGCGGGTTCATCACAAACGGCACGCCATAGCGCTGGGCCCAGCGTGCCATGTCGGCGTGCATCCAGCGGCCCTTGGCCGGCACGCTCACGGGGCTGGCGTTGCCGGTGGCTTTGAAAACACCGCCCAGCAACATCGGTCGATAGCGCAACGTGGCGCCGCACTCGGCTGCCATCGCAGGCAGCTGCGTAAAGGCCAGGTAGGCCGTGGGGCTGCCGACGTCGAAGAAGAATTCAAGGGTTTTGCTCATGCTGCGCTTTCAGAAGTTTTCGTCCCAGGGCCGCAGGTCGAGCTCGTGCGTCCAGGCGCGGCGGTGTTGTTGGTGCAGGTTCCAGTAGTTCTCGGCGATGGCGTCGGGGTTCAAGATGCCGTCGTGTGCCTTCTTGGCGTAGCGCTCGGGGAAGTTCTCGGCGATGAAGGGCGTGTCGATGGCGCCGTCAATCACCACATGCGCCACGTGCAGGCCCTGGGGCCCAAGCTCACGCGCCATGCTTTGCGCCAGGGCCCGCAGCGCGTGCTTGGCGCCGGCAAAAGCGCTGAAGCCCGCACCGCCACGCAAGCTGGCCGTGGCACCCGTGAAGATGATGCTGCCCTCTTGGCGCGGCAGCATCGCGCGCGCGGCTTCACGCCCGACCAGGAAGCCGCCCAGCGCGGCCATCTCCCAGACCTTGCGGTAGACGCGCTCGGTGGTGTCGACGACGGGGAAACGCACGTTGCCGCCGACGTTGAAGACCACCACCGCCAGCGGTGCGATCTCGGCTTCGATGTGTTGGAAGAGCTTGAGCACGGCAGCTTCATCGCGCGCGTCGCTGCCAAAGGCGTGCGCTGTGCCGCCCTCCGATTCAATGCGTTGCACCAGAGGCGCGAGCTTGTCGGCACTGCGCCGCGCCACGCAGGCGATGAGGCCTTCGCGCGCAAAGCGGCGGGCGATGGCGCCGCCGGTGGCGTCACCGGCACCGACCACGAGCACGGATTTGCGTGGGCTCACAGGCTCTCTCCCCGTCTAAAAAGGTCGAGGCACGATAGCAGGGGCGGGCTTTGCCCGATCGGGCTGCGGTCGGTGCTGGCCGATACTCGCTCCACCAATTTGTGGAGCGTTGCATGGCCGCCTATTTGATCGCCGACATCGAAGTGCTGGACGCTGCCGCGTTCGAGCAGTACCGCCAGCTCGTGCCCCCGCTCATCACTGCGGCGGGTGGGCGCTACCTGGTGCGGGGCGGTGAGCTCAAGGTGGTGGAAGGCAGCCCTCAGACGCTGCGCAAGGTGGTGCTGGAGTTCCCGAGCATGGCCGCACTCGAAGCCTTCTACACGTCCAGCGAGTACGCGCCGCTGCTGGCTCTGCGCCTGCGCGCCACACGCTCGAACATCGTCTTTGTGCAGGGTGTTTCATCGACATGACCGACCTGGCCGGCACGACGCACGCGACGCTGGGCACCGAGTCCGTACACCCCGCGCATGGCGGGCTTGACGGCTACAGCAGCCTGCAACTGGTGCAGGCCCTGGCCAGTGATCAGCAAGGCGCCGTGCAGGCCGTGCTGGCCGCAGCGGCAGACATCGCGCGTGCCGTCGACGCTGCGCTGCCGCGCATTCGCGCCGGCGGCCGCTTGATCTACGTCGGCGCCGGCACCAGCGGGCGCCTGGGCGTGCTCGACAGCGTGGAGCTGCTGCCGACTTTCAGCTGGCCCAGCGAGCGCGCGTTGGCGCTGATCGCCGGTGGCCTGGGCGCCATGTTCGTGGCCGTCGAAGGCGCCGAAGACGACCACGCGCAAGGCGGCGCCGACCTCGCCGCGCTGCAGCCCACGGCCAACGACGTCGCCATCCTCATCGCCGCCAGCGGCGCCACCCCCTACGCGCTGGGCGCCCTGCACGCCGCGCGCGTGGCCGGCGCCCTGACCATCGGCCTGGCCAACAACCCCGGCGCGCCGGTCGCGCTGGAAGCCGAGATCGGCATCGTGCTCGACACAGGGCCCGAGGTCATCTCGGGCAGCACGCGGCTCAAGGCCGGCACGGCGCAGAAGATCGCGCTCAACACCTTCAGCTCCAGCTTGATGGTCAAGCTGCACAAGGTCTACGGCAACTTGATGGTCGACGTGCGCGCCAGCAACGCCAAGCTTGTAAAGCGCGCGCTGCGCCTGACCATGTTGGCCAGCGGTGCCGACGAAGCTAGCGCCCAAAATGCACTGACACAAAGCGGCATGCGCGTGAAAGTGGCGGTGGTGATGCTCAAGGCCGGCATCGACGCGGCGGAGGCTGAGCGCCGGCTCGACGCAGCGCAGGGCAGCGTGGCCGCAGCACTCAACCCCGACGCACGATGAACGCCCGTTTCACGTCGCTGGACGTGCTGCGTGGTGGCGCGGTGGCTTTGATGATCCTGGTCAACAACCCCGGCAGCTGGAGCCAGCTCTACCCGTCGTTTGCACACGCCGCCTGGCACGGCGTGACGCCCACCGACCTGGTCTTCCCCTTCTTCCTCTTCGCCGTGGGCAACGCGCTGGCCTTCACCATGCCGGCGCTGCGCGATGCGCCAGTGGGTGAGTTCTGGGCCAAGGTCACCAAACGCACGCTGCTGATCTTTGCCATCGGCCTCTTCCTCAACGGCAGCCCCTTCGTGCGCTGGGACGCTGCGGGCGAGCTTGTGGCGAGGCCCTTCGAGACGCTGCGCTTGATGGGCGTGTTGCAACGCATTGCCCTTTGCTGGGGCGCCGCGGCCGTGATCATCTGGGCCTGGGGCGAGCGCGGCGCCTGGTGGGCGGCCATCGTGTTGCTGCTGGGTTTTTGGTGGGCCTGCGTGGCGCTGGGCAGCCCTGCGGATCCGTATTCACTGGAAGGTTTTTTCGGCACGGCCATCGACCGCAGCCTGCTCGGCGCCGCGCACATGTACAAAGGCGAGGGCGTGCCCTTCGACCCCGAAGGCCTGGTCAGCACCGTGCCGGCGGTGGCGCAGGTGCTGCTGGGCTACCTGGCCGGTGCCTGGGTGCGCCGCACCAAGGCCGATGCGCAGCTGGTGGTGCAACTCTTTGTCAGCGCCTGTGCAGCGTTAGCGCTGGCCTATCTGTGGCAGCTGGTGATGCCGCTGAACAAGAAGCTGTGGACCAGCAGCTATGTGCTGCACACCACCGGGCTCGCGTTAATGCTGCTGGCGCTGCTGATCGTAGCCATCGACCTGCGTGGTGTGCGTGATGGGCAGCTCAAACGCCCGGCGTGGGTCGGCTTCTTTGAGGTCTTCGGCAGGAACGCGCTCTTTGTCTTCGTGCTCAGCGGCTTCGTGCCGCGTGTGCTGGGCCTCATGCGCTGGGGCGACGGCGTGGACGCGGCCGGCCTGCCCAAGTTCATCTCGCCGCTGCCTTGGGTTTACCGCACGGCGTTCGAGCCTTTGTCGATGCTGGGCGGTGGCGACTTGCGCGTAGCTTCCTTGTGTTTCGCCGTGGCCAACCTCAGCCTCTACTGGCTGCTGGCGCGCTGGCTGGATAGGCGGCGCATCTACATCCGCGTCTAGCTCCCTCCCCCTCCCAGGGGGAGGGTTGGGGTGGGGGTAAATCGTCGAGCTGGTACGCCGACATTCAACCCCCATCCCAGCCTTTCCCCTGGGAGGGGGAAGGAGCAAACCGCGCTCCGGGGCAGACGAGAACGGTGCCGGCCGGCACGCCCACCTGCTGCAAGCTCACCGGCCCCAGCACCACGCGGCCTGCGGCGTCGCGCAGCGTCACCGTCAGTTCGCCCGGATTGCCGCTGGGGGCAGGTTGTACCGACAGGGCCGCAATCACCGGCGCCATGCCGTCCAGCGAATAGCTGCCAAAGAAGCGCGCGTCGTTGGCGGCGGTGATGCCCCAGTCGCCCGTGAAGCGCAGTTTGCGGCAGCGGTCCTCGAGCTCGACGCTGTTGGCCTGGATAGCGACCGAAAGGCTGCCGCCCTGGGCGACGTTGCTGAAGTTCACCATGGTGGGCACCTCGCTTGCGGGGTTGTTGGCAGGACTGCCGATGACGGGGCCACAGGCCAAGGCGCCGGCAAAACCTGATGTACATACGCTGGCTGTGCTGGCGCCAAACACCACGAACGCGGCACCGGTCTCGCCCGTGCCTGTGCCCCCTGAGCCGGGGCCGCAGGCAACGAGCCAGGCTGTCATGGCCAGGGCAAGGGTGGTGCGATGAAGCGGCTTCACGGTTGGGACTCCCTGTCACTGAAAAAGTAGACGCCGAAGCGGGCGCGATGGTTCCGATCATTCGGTTCGGCCTCGCTCGCATCGGTATCGAAGCGTGCCTGCGCCTTGGCCATCACGGTCTTGAAGGCCTGCTTCCAGGCCAGCACGGCGGCCTCTTGCAATTGCGCAGCAGAGGCCTCGGTGATCTCGTCGACAAAGACTGACTGCTCCAGAAAGTTCGCCTCGCCTTGCAGGTTGGCGCTGGCGGCGGCCAGATGGTCGTGCAGGTTGTCGGCGAAGAGCCAGGACATCTCTTCAAAGCCTTGGCGCGGCGCGAAGCTGCCTGCGAGTAGTCGCACGCTGCCGTCCTCATCTTCAGCGGCGGCCCCCAGGCGCTTGAGTTCGTCGAGCATGGCGCGTGGGCGCACGTCGCTGCTGATGCTGGCCACCAGGCTGTCGAAGCTGTCGGCGTCAGCACCGCGCGGCAGCGTGCGTGAGCGCCCGCGTGTGCCTTTGAAGCGTGTGTCGTGCAGCCAGCGGGTCACGACTTCACTGGCCAGGCTGAGCTGCGCGCGCGCGGGCGCATCTGCGGCCTTGTTGGCTTTCGTGGCCATGGGCTCGCTGCGCAAGAGCGTGCGCACATCGCGCCGGTGCACGCCGCTGAGCAGCGTCAGCGCGCTGTCGGTCACGGGCATGCCGCGCGCCGCCAACTCGTCCTGCGCCGCTTGCAAGAACACGCGCTTCAAGGCCGCTGCAAACGCCGGGTAGGTCACGCCGCTGGAAAGCAGCAAGCGCGCCAGCGGCTTGAGCAGGCGCAGCACGCTGGTGAGCACGATTTGCGGGCGATCTTTCATGCGCGGTGACGTGGGCTCTTGACAGGGTTCATGTTAACGTGGGATATTGTCCCACATCAAATGACCGCAGGCAAGGAGGCCGTGATGAACCGCTTGATGACCACAGGATTTGCGCAACTTGGGTGCTGGATGGGTGCCGCCGTGCTGGTGGGTTTGTCGGGCTGCGGTGGTGGTGGGGGTGGTGGCAACCCGGTGCCGCCGCCGGTGGCTAACCCGCCAAGTGAGGTGGCCCTGGCGGCGTCCAAACCCGGCGAGCTGATGACTTACGTGCGCACCAAACTTGACGCGCGCGCGGCCGAAGTGCAGCGAAACCCCGGCATGGTTTTCATGCCGTCTATCGGCTCCGACCTCACCGTGGGCTTCGTCACGATCACCAGCGCTACCAGCGCCACCAGTGTCGAACGCTCGGGCACGACGGTGCAAGAGCAGGGTGTGGACGAAGACGACTTGCTCAAGACCGACGGCAGCGTGCTCTACACGCTGACGACACCACCCGAGCTGTTCAAGGGCCAGAACGCGGCCGTGCTGAAGACCTATCGCCGCCGTGCGGACGGTGGCATCGACGCGGCAGGCTCGCTGGCCACCATCGTTGAGGCCGACGCGGTGGCGGTGGCACGCGGCATGCTGCTGTCGGCCCCCGCGCAACGCGTGGCCGTACTCGGCCAGAGCCAGCAGGTCATGGCGTTCGACTTCTGTGCGATCGCGCAGCCCTGCATCTTGCCCGCGATGGTGATTGCGCCGCAGTACGCCAAGCCCACCGTGCACCTGGACCTCATCAACGTCAGCAACGCCACAACCCCGGTGTTGGCCGAACGTGTACGCATCGACGGCCGCTTGATCGGCGCGCGGCTCATCGGCAACGTGCTCTATCTGGTGACGCAGCACACACCGCAGCTGGCACTCGAAGCCCTGCCCGCCACAGCCACCAAAGCCGAGCGTGACGCCATGCTGGCCAAGCTGAGTGC
>JANOJR010000479.1:0-11176 GCA_031418855.1 Rubrivivax sp. | reverse complement strand
AGCCGGCACGCGCGCTGGCCTTGAGCAGGCGGCGCTCGTCGGGTTGGCCAACCTCGATCCACTGCACGATCTGGCCGGTGAGGTCTTTCTGCCAGAGGTCGGGCTCGTCGTCGTCGGCCAGGCCGCGCGCCGAGACCAGCGCGCCGTGGTGGTCGTCGGCAGGCACGCACAGCGCAAAGGCGAGCAAGCGCAGCATCAGCCGCTCGTCGGTTTCGCTGGGGTGGCGCGCGAGGGTGAGCGCATGGTCAGCGTAGAGCGCGCGGTCCATGTCGGCAATCTGCAAGCTGGCCTTGAAGACCGTGGATTTCAGTGCCATTCAATCACTTCAAAGCTTAGAAAAGGGGTGGCGGTGGCCTGCGAAAGGCCAGCCGCTCAGGGCCTTTCAGCCAGGGCCTTGAGGTTTGTCAGGCCGTTGGCCAGGTCGTTGCCGGTCAGGCCGTCGGCGAACACGCCAGCCCAACGATCGAACGGGTTGTTGCCGGCATCGGCGCTGAGGGTCCAGGTCACCCTGGTGCCCAGGCCCGCTGCGGCGAGGCGAAATTCACCCAGTGCCGTGGTCTCGCGCTCGGGCTTTTGCCACTCGAACGAAAGCCGCCGCCCGGGTTCGCCCGAAGTCAAACGCAGCCGCGAGGCGCCTTCGGTAGGGCTCTTCCAGGCGCTGCCTGCGCCCACGCCTTTGTCGACGCCGCGCTCTGGCCCAAGCAGGCTGATGCTCATGGTCGGGTCGCGTCGCTGCCAAGGCATCCACTCCTTCCAGCGCCGTGGGTCTTCCAGCAAGGCGTAGACGCGGTCGGGTGCGGTGTTGATGGTGAGGCTGCGCGCAACGACGTACTTGCCAGGCAGCAAGAAGCCAATGCCCGCCATCAGCGTGGCCAGCCCGATGACGATGCCAAGCACCCACTTGATGAACCGCATGTTTTCCCTTTTCAGACCGATGGCGCTGCGGCCTTAGACCCTGGCCGCCAGGGCCGAATGATGACAGGGCCACACCAGTGGCATCATTGCCGCCCCTGACTTGCCGGCCATCACCCAATGTGGCTGCTGGCAGCCACCCTGGAAGTAGACCGACCATGAACGCCACCCCTGTCAAGCGCCTGACCTTCGCCCTCGTTCTCGGTGCCAGCCTTGCGGGTTGGGCTGCGGCCCAGACCTCGCCCGCCACGCCCGCCAAAGCGGCCGCCAAACCCGCCGCCAAGCCAGCTGTGGCGGCCAAGCCCGCAGCAGCCGTTGCCGACAAGCCCGCCGACGGCAAGACCATGTCGCTGAGCGGCAAAGAAGGCGGCGGCAAGCTGCTCACGCGTGACGAGTTGCGGGCCTGCCTGAAGCAGCGCGACACCTTGACCGGGCAGCTCAATGAACTCGCTGGCGCACGCACCGCGCTGAACCAAGAGCGCGACGCACTCAACGCCGAACAAGCCGCGCTCAAAACCGAGCGCGAGAACCTGGCTGGCATGAAGACGGCGGTGGAGGAGCTCAACGCTAAGACCAAGGTGTTCCAGGAGGAAGTGGACGGGTGGAACAAGCGCGTGGCGGCGCTGGCAGAGTCCAAGGGCCACGCCAGCTCGTTGGAGAAGCAGCGTGCGGACGTCAACGAACAAGGTGAGGGCCTGCGCAAGCGCCAGGCCGAATTGACCAGCGAGCGCAACGCGGTGTTGGCGCGCGGTGAGGAGCAAGTCAAGACCTTCAACGCCCGCGCCGCTGCGGTGGACGGCAAGGTTGCCGACTGGAACGAGCGCAACCGCAAGCTCAACGAGCGCGGCGACACCCTGCAAATCGAGCGCGAGACCTGGGCCGTCGACTGCGGCGACAAACGCTACCGCGAAGACGACGAAAAGGCCGTGCTCAGCGGCAAGTAAGGATTGGATCCCCACGATGACCGCCGACAACCCGCTATTGCAAGTCTGGACGGCGCCATTTGGCCTGCCGCCTTTTGCACACATCCGCGCCGAGCACTTCGCCCCGGCCTTGCACGCCGCCATGCGCGAGCACCGCGACGAGCTCGCCGCGGTGGCCGCTCAAAGCGAGCCCGCCGACTTTGCCAACACGGTGGCCGCCTACGACCGCAGCGGTCGCCAGCTTGGCCGCGTGGCCTCCGTCTTCTACAACCTCGCCGGCAGCGCCACCAGCGACGCGCTGCAAGCCGTGCAGCGCGAGATGGCCGCACCCATGGCCGCGCACCACAGCGCGGTGGTCATGAACGCGGCGCTCTTTGCGCGCATCGATACTCTGCACGGCCAGCGCCACACGCTTGGCCTGGACCCCGAAGCGCTGCGTTTGCTGGAGCGTGTGCACCTGGACTTTGTGCGTGCCGGGGCCAAGCTGGAACCCGCGTCACAGCAGCGTTATGCCGCCGTGATGCAAGAGTTGGCCGCACTGACCACACAGTTCGCGCAGAACGTGTTGCACGACGAGAACGACTTCGCGCTTGAACTCAAGAGCGAGGCTGACCTGGCCGGCTTGCCGGACTTCGTGCGCGCGGCCACGCGTCAAGCAGCGCTGGACCGCAGCCGCAGCGGCCATGTCGTCACACTGTCACGCTCGCTCGTCGTGCCCTTCCTCACCTTCTCTGAGCGGCGCGACCTTCGCGAGCAAGCCTGGCGCGCCTGGACCACGCGCGGCGAACATGCAGGCGAGCATGACAACCGCGAGATCGCGCGACGCATCTTGACCTTGCGCCGCGAACAAGCGCGCCTGCACGGGCACACGAGCTTTGCCGACTACGCCCTGGCCGACACCATGGCCGGCCAGCGTGGCGCGGTGCAAGGCCTGCTTGACGAAGTCTGGCCGCGTGCCCTGCGCGCCGTGCAGCTTGAGCGTGAGGCTCTGCAGGGCGCCATGCTCGCGGCCGGCAACACTGCAACCAGCATCGAACCCTGGGACTGGCGCTATTGGGCCGAACGCGTTCGGCTTGCGCGTTATGCCGTCGACGACGCCGAGGTCAAACCCTATTTCCAACTCGAACGTGTGGTCGAAGCCGCGTTCGATTGCGCCGCACGTTTGTTCGGCCTGCGCTTCAAAGCGCGCGACGACCTGCCCGTCTATCACAGCGACGTCAAAGCCTACGAAGTGAGTGACGCCGCCGGCAAGCTTGTCGGTGTCTTCCTGCAAGACAACTTTGCACGCCCCACCAAGCGCAGCGGCGCGTGGATGAGCAGCCTGCGCTGGCAGCGGCGCAACGGCGGTGACGATGTGCCGCTGATCCTGAACAACAACAACTTCGCCAAAGGTTCAGTGGGTGAACCCACGCTCTTGTCGATGGACGACGCCCGCACGCTCTTTCACGAGTTCGGCCACGGCCTGCATGGGCTCTTGTCCAACGTCACCTACGAGCGGCTGTCGGGCACGCAGGTGCTGCGCGACTTTGTCGAGCTGCCCTCGCAAATCTTTGAGCACTGGATCACCGAGCGCGAGGTGCTGCGCCGCCATGCGCGCCACTACAAGACGGGCGAGCCGATCCCCGACGCGCTGGTCGACAAGCTGCACGCCGCGCGGCGCTTCAACCAGGGTTATGAGACCGTGCGCTACACCGCCAGCGCCATCGTCGACATGGCCGCGCATGCCTTGGCCGACGCCGAGCCGCCCACTGATCTGTGCGCCTTCGAGCGCGAGGTGCTGGCCAGCATCGGCGCGCCCGAGGCCGTGGGCCTGAACCACCGCCTGGTGCATTTCCAGCATCTTTTCTCGGGCTCCTCCTACGCTGCGGGCTACTACGTCTACCTGTGGGCCGAAGTGCTTGACGCCGACGGCTACGGCGCGTTTGAAGAAGCCGGCAGCCCCTTCGACGCCGACGTGGCGCAGCGCCTCAAGCGCTACATCTATTCGAGCGGCAATTCGTTAGAGCCCGGTGCGGCGTTTGCGTCCTTCCGTGGCCGTGCGCCCACGGTGCAGCCGCTGCTGCGCAAACGCGGCTTGCTGGCCGAGGCCGACGCCGATTGAGCCAGCTCCCGTGAAGGCACGCGCCGACGTGCAGGGCGTGGTCGTCGCCGTGCAGGTGCAGCTCGGCGAGACCGTGCAAGCCGGCCAGGTGCTGGCGCTGCTGGAGTCGATGAAGATGGAAGTGCCGGTGCTGGCGCCTGCGGCCGGCGTGGTGCGCCACATCGTCGTGGCCGTGGGCGACATGGTGGCGCAGGGCGACGAGCTGCTGCGGCTGGAGCCCGGGATGGCTAACGCTCATGTGACGTTGACGCCGACGATCACACCGACGACGGCCGCAACCGAGCCGCCCCGCGCGGCGCTCACTGCCTTACTGGCGCGCCGCGAGTTGCTGGCGGACAGCGCACGGCCCCAAGCCGTGGCCACACGCCACGCCCAAGGCCGGCGCACGGCGCGCGAGAACCTGGCGCACCTGCTCGACGCCGGCAGCTTTACCGAATACGGTGGCTTCGCCGTGGCCGCCCAGCGCAGCCGCCGCAGCCTGGGCGAGCTGCAACAACAAACGCCTGCCGACGGCCTGATCACCGGCACCGGCACGGTCAATGCCGCCGTACACGGCGCGACGCGAACCGCCGTGGCGGTGATGGCCTACGACTACACCGTGCTGGCCGGCACCCAAGGCGCCTTCAACCACCAAAAGAGCGACCGCCTGTTGGAGCTGGCGCTGCGCCAGAAGCTGCCCCTGGTGTTGTTGGCTGAAGGCGGCGGCGGGCGCCCGGGCGACGTCGACGCGGGCGTCATTGCCGGCCTGCACTGCACCACCTTCGCGCGCTTGGCCGCGCTCTCGGGCCAGGTGCCGCTGGTGGGCGTGGTGGCCGGGCGCTGCTTCGCTGGCAACGCCGCGCTGTTGGGCTGCTGCGAGGTCATCATCGCCGCGGAAGGCAGCAGCATCGGCATGGGCGGGCCAGCCATGATTGAAGGCGGTGGCCTGGGGCGCGTGCATGCCGACGAGGTCGGGCCCCTGTCGGTGCTGGCGCCCAATGGCGTGGTTGACGTGCGTGTGGCGAACGAGGCTGCGGCCGTCACTGCCGCCCAACACTATCTAAGTTATTTTCAAGGGCCCGGCGACGCCTCAGCGAGCGCCGGTGGCGACGTCAACAGCCTGCGCCAAGCCCTGCCGGTCAACCGCAACGCGCTCTACGACCCACGCCGCATCATCGAGACGGTGGCCGACGCCGGCAGCGTGATGGAGCTGCGCGCGGCATTCGGCATCGGCGTCATCACCGCTTTGGCGCGCCTACGTGGCCGCACGGTGGCCATCGCCGCGAGCCAGCCGCGCCACCTGGGCGGCGCGCTCGACGCACCAGCCTGCGACAAGCTCGCGCGCTTCATGCAGCTGGCCGACGCGCGTGGCGTGCCGCTCGTGAGCTTGGTCGACACGCCCGGCTTCATGGTCGGGCCTGCCTCCGAGCAAACAGCGATGGTGCGCCACGCCGCGCGCCTCTTTGTCAACGCCGCCGCCCTGCGCGTGCCAGTAGTGTCGGTCGTGCTGCGCCGAGGCTACGGGCTAGGCGCGATGGCGCTGACCGCCGGCCACTTTCATGTACCCGTGGCCACCTGCGCTTGGCCGCAGGCCGAGTTCGGCGCCATGGGCATCGAAGGCTCGGTGCGCCTGGGCTTCAAGCGAGAGTTGGAAGCGGCGGGCGATGGTCGCCAGGCTTTGTTTGAGCGTCTGGTGCAAGAGGCGATGACGCGCGGCCAAGCCTTGAATATGGCCAGCCATCTGGAGGTCGACGACGTCATCGACCCGGCTGAGACGCGCGACTGGTTGGCTCGCGTGCTGGACCGCGCTTGCGCAGCGCCGCTGCCGCCGCGCCGGCCTTTCATCGACACCTGGTAAGCACGGCGGCTCGGCATCGGCCTGGCTTGCCGGCAGCGTCTCGGCGCGATCAACAAGGCAGCAACACGGCACACGCAGAATGCGCGCCATGCCTCACCATGACCCCACTCGCCGGCACTGCTTGGCACGCGCCGCTGCCCTGGCCGCGCTCAGTGTGCTGAGCTCCACCAACGTGCACGCCCAAGACACACACGTGCTGGACGAGACCTGGCACGACGCCGCGCGCTCGCGTGAGCTGCCCATGCGCATCCGCGTTCCTGGCACACCCGGGCCCTGGCCGGTGGTGGTGTATTCACACGGCCTGGGCGGCAGCCGCGCGGGCGGAGACGCGTGGGGCGAAGCCTGGTGCCGGGCCGGCGTCTTGGTGCTGCACGTTCAACACCCGGGCAGCGATGGCGCCGTGTTTCGACAGGGCATGCAGGCCTTGCGCGCGGCCGCCAACGCCGAGCAGTTGTTCAACCGTGTCGCCGACGTGCGCTTCGTGCTCGACGAGCTGGCACGCCGCCAACGCAACGGCGCAGCGCCATGGCTGCATGCACGCCTGGAGGCCATCGGCATGGCCGGTCACTCCTTCGGCGCGCGCACCACGCAGGCGCTGGCGGGTGAGCGCTTTCCCGTCGCCGCGCCTTTGACCGAGCCGCGCTTTCAAGCCTTCATTGCGCTCAGCCCATCCAGCCATGCCAGCCGGCCCGTGCACGAAGCGTTTGGCGCGGTGCTGCGGCCCTTCTTCGCCATCACCGGCTCGCACGACGGCGACCCCTTCGGCGCATTCGCCAGCGGCGAGTCGCGAGCACGTGTCTTCGAAGGCTTGCCGAGCGGCCAGCGCGCGCTCTTGTGGCTGGACGGCGCCGACCACAGCAGCTTTGCCGGCAACATTGAGCAGCGCATCGCCGGGCGCGGATTGCTGCAACGTGAGCCTGTGGCCTTGTCGCGCGAAACCGCGCATCACGCGCTGGTGGCGAGGCTCAGCACACTGTGGTGGCGCTGGCGGCTCGCGGGCGATGCTGCGGCTTGGGAAAGTGGCAAGGCCCAGGCTGGTTTAACGAGCGGCGACCGCCTGGAGCTCGGCTAAGCTTTGCGCCCCACGGCCCAGGCCGATTCTTCAGAGGACAGCACGATGTTTTCCACCGCCATTGCCGGCAGCCTGCCCAAGCCTTCTTGGTTGGCCGAAACCGAGAAGTTGTGGCCGCAGTGGCGCATGTCCGGGCCTGAGCTGGCGCGCGCCAAGATCGACGCCACGCTGCTGTGGATCAAGGCCCAGGAAGACGCGGGCCTGAGCGTCATCGGCGACGGCGAGATGTCGCGCCAGCACTTCGTGCACGGCTTTCTGGAGCAGGTGGAAGGCATCGACTTCGAGCATAAGGTCGAGATGGGCATACGTGGTGAACGCTACAAGGCCATGGTGCCGCAGGTGGTGGCACCTCTGCGCCTACGCGGGCGCGTGCACGCCGTGGAAGCGCAACTGCTGCGCGCGCACACCCAGCGGCGGACCAAGTTCACGCTGCCCGGGCCCATGACCATCGTCGACACGGTGGCCGACCGCCATTACGGCGACCGCGTGCAGATGGCCATGGCCTTCGCCGAGCTTTTGAACCAGGAAGCGCTGGCGCTGGAGGCCGATGGCATCGACGTCATTCAGTTTGACGAGCCGGCCTTCAACGTCTTCATGGACGAAGCCGCGACCTGGGGCGTGGCGGCACTTGAGCGCGCCGTGCAGGGCCTCACCTGCACGACCGCCGTGCACATCTGCTATGGCTACGGCATCAAAGCTAACAACGATTGGAAGCGGACGCTGGGCGATGAATGGCGCCAGTACGAAAAGGTATTCCCGGCGCTAGCTCGCAGCAGCATCAAGCAGGTCTCACTGGAGTGTTTTCACTCGCATGTGCCGGCCGAGCTGATGGCCTTGCTCAAAGGCAAGGACGTGATGGTGGGCGTCATCGACGTCGCCAGCGACGTCATCGAGACACCTGAAGAAGTGGCCGACACCATCGGCCGTGCCTTGCAGTTCGTGCCGCGTGAACGCTTGATCGCCTGCACCAACTGCGGCCTGGCGCCGATGTCACGCGAGGTCGCCGAGGCCAAGCTGCGCGCTTTGGCGCAAGGTGCGGCGCTGGCTTCGCGGCGGCTCGAAGCCTGAGTTTTCACCGTCCAGAAACGACAACGCGACCCTCGGGTCGCGTTGTCGCTTGACGCGAGAAGCCTTAGTTCAACTGCTCGATACCGGCCACCGCCCAGCTGCGGTTGTCGTCCAGCGGCTTGACCAGGTGCCAGACTTCGTTGAAGGCCGTCGACTTGCCGCCGGCTTCTTCAACCACGTCACCATGGAAGCGCACGCTGACAACCTGGCGCTCGCCTTCTTGCGCCACATCCAGCACCTGCACTTCCACGCGCTGCACGTCGGTGTGCTGCTTGGTGGCACCGCGCTCTTGAATCTCAAGCCGCACCTCGGCAAACATCTCCGGGGTGGTGAAGCTGCGCAGGTCTTCAAGGTCGCCCGCGTCATTCGCCGCTTGCAAGCGGATGAAGATCAGCTTGGCCGCACGCTCGAAACTTTCGTGGTCGAAGCTTGCCGGCACGAAGGCCTTGGGAGCTGCAGGCTTGACGTCGGCAAGCACGGGCTCGCTGGCGGCAGGCAGCTCAGCCACAGGTGCCAGCGCAGTGGGTGTAGCAGGTGCTGCCGCACCACCCGCCGGGCTCGGCCAGGCCACTTGCGTGGCGCCGCCGGCGTTTTGACCACCGGCGCTGAAGGGCGTGGCGGTGGCCGGTTGCTGCGGGCCGAAGCGGCGCATCAGGAAGCGAACGAGGAAGAATCCGGCCACGGCCAGCAGGGCGATCATGAGGAAGTTGCCCATCGCCGCACCCATGCCCAGGTGGCTCATCAGCGCCGCGATCCCTAGGCCAGCGGCCAGGCCAGCCAGCGGGCCCATCCACGAGCGCTTGGGCGCGGCGGCTGCGGCACCCGGCGCCGCAGCAGCAGCGCCTTGGCCGGCCTGCTGTGGCGAGGCTTGTGCGGGGGTGGCGGGTTTGCCGGCAGGTGCGTCGGGCGCTGTGCGCGCGGGCATGTCGCGCTGCATGCCGGTGGACTTGCCGCTGCCCAGGCGCTTGGCCTGCACGTCTTGCGGCACGGTGGCCACGGCGAGGGCCGCAACCGTCAAAGCCATCAACCAAGTCTTCATTGCAGAGTTCCTTCTGGGTAAGCGCGCGAGCGCCGCGTAGGAGTGAGTGTGAGGCAAAGCAAGGTGGGGGCGAAACGGGTTCACTTCAATAACCCTTTTCGCGCTCGAAGAATGTGGTGCGGAATTTACGCGCCAGCCAACCAGCCCAGCCATTCGTGCCAGGCCATGCGGTTTTGCTGCATGCCCTCAGACGTTGGCAACCAGCCGCCCGAGCGCACCGCCAGGCCCATGGGCGCGGGCAGGATCGACATCGTGGCGCCCGAGCGCTGCGCCACACGCTCGAAGGCGGCGACCGCGCGGCGCATGTGAAAGCCGTGCGTCACGATGACGATGCGCTGGATGCCGGCGGCGCGCAGCATGGTCACGGTGTACTGCGCGTTCTCGCTGGTGTCGCGCGAGTTGCTCTCAAGCCAGCGCAGTGGGCGGTTGAATTCGGCGGCGGCAATGCGCCCGGCGATCTCGGCTTCAGTAGCACCTTCTGTGGCACCAAAGCCCACGCCGCCGCTGTAGCCCAAGGGCAGGCCGCTGGCCTTGGACAGCCACACGCCGTAACGCAGCCGCTCCATGCCCATGCCGGTGAGGTTGGAGACGCCGTACTCGGGCGCGAAGGTATCGCGACCGGCGCCGAGCACGATGATCGCGGTCTTCTGGTCGGCGCCGACGACTTTGAGGTCGGCCACGGCACCGATCGAGAGCGCCGGCGGCGGCTTGAGCAAGGCGTCGATCAAGGCTGAGCCGAGCAGCGTGGTGCAGCTGAACCAGATCATCAGCGCACCGCCCCACACGCAGGCCCAGCCGCTGGTCAAACGCTTCTTGCGCAGCAGCACGGCGCCCACCACCACGAGCACGATCCACGGCGTGGGCGGCAGCATGACGCTGGTGAGCATGCCCTTCACGGCGCCGAGCTCAAGCATCTGCAGTACGTCGTTGATTGAGGCCATGGGCGGTGGTGAGTTGGCCGCAAACTGGCGGTAAGAAGTGGTGTGGGTTGGTCGACGTACGATTGTGAATCAGTGACCAGGCTGGCAGGCCCGGTGCTTCGCAACCAAGCGTGAGGGAACCCTAAATGTCCAAACAATCGATCACCCTTGGCGGGGGCTGCTTCTGGTGCGTGGAAGCCGTGTTTGAGATGGTCGACGGCGTGCTCGGCGTCGAATCGGGCTACGCCAACGGGCATGTCCCGCAGCCCACCTACGCGCAGGTTTGCGAAGGCACGACGGGGCACGTGGAAGTCGTGCGTGTCGATTTCGATGACGCCAACATCAGCCTGCGCGAGGTGCTTGAAATCTTCTTCAGCATCCACGATCCGACCACCTTGAACCGCCAGGGCAACGATGTCGGCAGCCAGTACCGCTCGGGCATCTATCTGCATGACACTACGCAGCGCGAGGTCGCACAAGCGGTGCTGGACGAAGCCCAGCGTGCCCATGGTGGGCGCGTGGTGACCGAGCTGCAAGCGCTCGACAGCTGGTGGCCCGCTGAGAGCTACCACCAGCACTACTTTGCGCGCAACCCGGGCCAGGGCTATTGCGCCATGGTCGTGGCGCCCAAGGTTGAGAAGTTCAGGAAGACCTTTCGCCAGCGGCTGCGCGCGTAGTTCGCGCGGGTCGGCTCGCTTGCCCGTCCTCAGGCCTGCGCGAAAGCGCCAAAGCCGGTGTTGAGCGTGGCGCCCGCGCTGTCGGGGAAGATCTGCTCCAGGCTACGCTTGAGTTTGCGCCGCCACGACAACGTGGCCTCGTCGCGCTGGCTCAAGGCTTGCATCACGGCCGCGCGCAGCAGCCACAAGTCGACCGGCTCTTCGGCCGCACGCACCTGGGCGCGCAGCCAGTCGCCCTGGGCGCCGCCCAGGTAGGCAACGGCAGCGATGAAGTCGGCCTTGAGGTCCACGAAGACGCGTCGTGCGGCCAGACGCGCCATGCGGTCCTGCGGCATGCCCGCGCCGGGCAAGCCCGGAAGACCGTCAGACGCAGCGAAAAATTGGCGTGCTTTGGTGGCCATCACGTTTCGATCTCGTTGCCGTTATGTCGCCAGTTGCCCAAAGCCCGAGCGCGGTGCGCGCGTCGGGAAGTGGCGGTTCAGCAGTGCCAGGCGCTGGCCGGCTTCGAACTCGCTGTGGTGCACGGCGATGAGGTTGTAGACGTCCAGCCGCATGTGCCACAGCTCGCGCAAGGAACGCGCTTGCGCCACACGCAAGACGAGGCTGTCGCGTGCGCTGTCGCGGATG
>JANOJR010000478.1:0-5076 GCA_031418855.1 Rubrivivax sp. | reverse complement strand
TACCGCGAGAAGTTTGCGCAGGTCACACCACGGCTTGCGTCTGTGCTCGACGTGAAGCTGCCTGACGCGGGCTTCTACCTCTGGGCGGCGGTACCCGAGGCAAAGGGTGTGGCCGACGACGTCGCCTACGCTCGCGGCCTGCTCGCTCAATACAATGTCGCCGTCCTGCCAGGCAGTTTGCTCGCGCGCCAGGCCCACGGCGTCAACCCCGGCGCCGGCCGCATTCGCATGGCCCTGGTCGCCTCACCTGCCGAGTGCATCGAGGCCGCTGAGCGCATCGTCACCTACTCCTTAGAAAACTTCGAAAGCCGTTCATGAGCAGCCGTCAACACATCATCGACCTCGCCTGGGAGTCCCGCGCCGACATCAGCGCGATGAACGCGCCGCAAGTGCGCGACACGGTGGAAGCCGTCATCAGCGACCTCAACGCCGGGCGCATCCGCGTGGCCGAGCGCCAGGGCGTGGGCCAGTGGAGCGTGAACCAGTGGGTCAAGAAGGCCGTGCTGCTGAGCTTTCGTTTGAACGACAACCAGATCATGCGCGCCGGTGACCTGGGCTTCTTCGACAAAGTGAAGACCAAATTCGCGCACCTGGATGAAGCCGCGATGCGCGCCACCGGCGTGCGCGTGGTGCCACCCGCCGTGGCGCGCCGGGGCAGCTATATCGCCAAAAACGTAGTGCTGATGCCGAGCTACGTGAACATCGGCGCGTATGTCGATGAAGGCACCATGGTCGATACCTGGGCCACCGTGGGTTCATGTGCGCAGATCGGCAAGAACGTGCATCTCTCGGGCGGTGTGGGCATCGGCGGCGTGCTTGAGCCGCTGCAGGCCAACCCGACCATCATCGAAGACAACTGCTTTGTCGGCGCACGCAGCGAAGTGGTGGAAGGCGTCATCGTCGAAGAGAACTCCGTCATCAGCATGGGCGTCTTCCTCGGCCAGAGCACCAAGATCCTTGACCGCACGACGGGGCTTGTGAGTTACGGCCGTGTGCCTGCGGGCTCGGTCGTCGTCAGCGGCAGCATGCCTTCAGCCGACGGCACCCACAGCCTGTATTGCGCCGTCATCGTGAAGAAGGTCGACGCGCAAACACGCGCCAAAACCAGCATCAACGAATTGTTGCGAGCCTGATCACGGCTCTGGGATCATCGGCAGCAAGAATCGGCAATACAAGCACGGGAGCTTCGATGAGCGGGAACATGGAACGTGTGCTGCGACTGATGGCCGAGAAGACGGCCTCGGACGTCTATATGTCGGCCAACACGCCGATCCTCATCAAGATCAACGGCCAGATCATGCAGCTGTCCGACCAGCTGGTGAGCCCGTCGCAGATCCGCGTGCTGCTGTCTGAAATCCTCTCGCCGCAGCAGATGGAAGAGCTGGACGACAGCGGCGAGCTCAACGTCGGTGTGGCCATCGGTGGCGTCGGTAGTTTCCGGCTTTCGGGCTTTCGCCAGCGTGGCTCGATTGCCGCCGTGATTCGTTGCATCCCCAAGGACATCCCGGCGCTGGACACGCTGGGCATGCCGGCGATTTTGTCGACCCTGGTGGTCGAGCCGCGCGGGCTGATCCTGATGGTGGGCGCCACCGGCACCGGCAAGAGCACCACGCTGGCCTCGATGCTGGAATGGCGCAACCAGCAGGTCACCGGCCACATCCTGACCATCGAAGAGCCGATCGAATTCCTCTTCACCAACAAGCGCTCGATCGTGAACCAGCGCGAGGTGGGCCGCGACACGCAGTCGCTGCAAGTGGCCTTGAAGAACGCCCTACGCCAGGCGCCTGACTGCATCTTGATCGGCGAGATCCGAGACCGCGAGACCATGACCTCGGCGATCTCGTACGCGCTCTCCGGCCACCTGGTGCTGGCCACCCTGCACGCCAACAACAGCTACCACGCGCTCGGGCGCATCTTGTCGTTCTACACACCCGAGGCGCGGTCGACGCTCTTGTCTGATCTTGCGGCAGGCCTGCGTGCCATCGTCTCGCAGCGGCTCTTGCGCGCCAACGCCGGCGGGCGCGTGCCGGCGGTGGAGATCTGCCTCAACACCAAGCTCATCAGCGAGCTGGTGGAACAGGGCGACCTCTCGGGCGTGAAAGAAGCGATGGAAAAGTCTCTCGCCGAAGGCTCGCAAACCTTCGAGCAAGACATCGCGCGGCTCATCAACGAAGGTGTGGTCTCGCGCGACGAAGGCCTGACGCAATCCGACTCGCCGACCAACCTTCTGTGGCGCCTACAAAACGAGATGGCGCCGGTCTCGCGTGTGTCGCCCAAGCGTGAAGAGAGTGACGCCGCCGTCTTCACCGAAATCAACATCGAAGTGCGGCCCGAGGAAGCCCAGGCGCCAAAGACGACGCCCTGGGGCCGACCCTTGTGAGTACGACGCAAAGGCTGCTGGAAGAACTTATCTCGCGTCGCTCGGTCACCCCCGACGACGCGGGGTGCCAGGCGCTGATCGCTACCCAGCTGGCGCAGGCGGGCTTCGAGATCGAGTGGTTTCACGGCGGCCCGCCCGACGCGGTGGTGACCAATCTGTGGGCCATCAAACGTGGTGTTGGCAGCGGCCCCGTGCTGGCGCTGGCGGGGCATCTGGACGTCGTGCCCACGGGCCCACTGGAGCGCTGGACGAGTGACCCGTTCGTGCCGAGCTACCGCGACGGGTATCTCTACGGGCGCGGCGCGGCGGACATGAAGACCTCGGTCGCCGCGATGGTGGTTGCGGCCATTGAATTCGCCACCGAGAAGGGCGCAACACCGCATCGCGGCAGCGTGGCGCTACTGCTCACCAGCGACGAAGAAGGCCCGGCGCGGGACGGCACGGTGCGCGTGGTCGAAGCATTGCAAGCGCGCGGCCAGCAGCTCGATGCCTGCATCGTCGGCGAGCCGACCTCGGTGCTGCGGCTGGGCGACACGGTGAAGAACGGCCGCCGCGGCACGCTCAGCGCGCGCCTGGTGGTGCGCGGCGTGCAAGGCCATGTCGCCTACCCGCAGCTGGCGCGCAACCCCATCCACGAATTCGCGCCGGCGCTGGCCGAGCTCGCCGCCACGCGCTGGGACGATGGCAACGCCTTCTTCCCGGCCACCACCTGGCAGGTCAGCAATATCCACGCTGGCACCGGCGTGGGCAATGTCATCCCGGGCGAGCTGGTAGTGGACTTCAATTTCCGCTTCTGCACCGAGTCCACGCCGGCCTCTTTGAAGGCGCGTGTGCTGGCGGTACTGGCGAAACATAATCTTCAACATGAGCTGACATGGACGCTGGGCGGCGAGCCGTTCCTGACCGCGCCGGGCACGCTAAGCGCGGCGCTGACGGCGGCCATCGAAGCCGAGTGCGGCGTGAGGCCAGAGCTGTCCACCACGGGCGGCACGTCCGACGGCCGCTTCATCAAGCGCATCTGCCCGCAGGTCATCGAGTTCGGGCCTGTGAACGCGACCATCCATCAGGTGGATGAGCGGGTCGAGGTGGCCAGCATCGAGCCGCTGAAAAACGTCTACCTGCGCGTGCTGGAGACCATGCTGCGATGACCGTCATCGAACTCGTGGAGCGCATGAGCGCCCGCCTTGACGAGGCGGGCGTTTCGTTTGGACATGGCACCGCCAACGCGTTCGATGAGGCGGCATGGCTGGTGCTGTGGCGCCTGGGCTTGGCGCTGGACGCGCTTGACGACGTGGCCGAGCAAGATGTCGACACCGCGCAGGTGTCTGCCGTCGAAGCCTTGATCGAGCAGCGCATCAGCACCCGCCGCCCTGCCGCCTACCTGACCGGCGAAGCCTGGCTTCAAGGTGTGCCGTTCTATGTCGACGAACGTGTCATCGTGCCGCGCAGCCTGATCGCCGAGCCGCTGGCCGATGGCACGCTCGACGCCTGGCTGGCCCCCCACACGCGCCGTGTGCTCGACCTGTGCACGGGCAACGCCAGCCTGGCCGTGCTGGCGGCACGGGCCTGGCCCGAGGTCGAGGTTGACGCCAGCGATGTCTCAGCCGAGGCGCTGGCGGTGGCGGCGATGAACGTCAAGCGCCATCAGCTGGAAGCGCGTATCACCCTGCGCCAAGGTGACGGCCTGGCCAGTGTGCGAGGCCGCTACGACCTCATCCTGTGCAACCCGCCCTACGTCAACCGCGACTCGATGGCGAAGCTGCCGCCTGAGTACCAGGCTGAGCCGTCACTGGCACTTGACGGCGGCGTCGATGGTGGCAGCGACGGTATGGACTTCATCCGCAAGCTGCTCGCGGGTGTCGCCCAGCACATGAACGATGGCGCCGTGCTGGTGATTGAGGTCGGCCACGAGCGCGCGCACTTCGAAGCCGCATTCCCTGACCTTGAAGTCGTCTGGCTCAGCACCAGCGCGGGCGACGACCAATTGCTACTCATTGAGAAACACAAGATTCCATGATCAACCTGCGCAACATCACGCTGCGACGCGGCGTCAAGGTGGTGCTCCAAGGCGCCAGCGTGACCTGGCAGCCGGGCGAAAAAATCGGTCTCATCGGGCGCAACGGTGCCGGCAAGTCCAGCCTCTTTTCACTGCTCACACACCGGCTGTCGGCCGACGCTGGCGACCTTGAGATCCCGCCGCGCTGGCGTGTCGGCGAGGTCGCGCAAGAGATGCCGGAAACCGAGCAAGGGGCCACCGACTTCGTGCTCGAAGGCGACGCGCCCTTGCTCGCTGCGCAGCAAGCCTTGGAGGCGGCGGAAGCAAGTGAAGACGGCCACGCCATGGCCGACGCCCACATGCTGCTCGACGAAGCCGGTGCCTTCGACGCCAGGCCGCGTGCCCAGGCCATGCTCCTGGGTCTGGGCTTTCAAAGTGAACAGCTCGACGCGCCCGTGAACAGCTTCTCAGGTGGCTGGCGCATGCGCTTGCAGCTGGCGCGCGCGCTGATGTGCCCGGCCGAGCTGCTGCTGCTGGACGAGCCCACCAACCACCTCGACCTGGACGCGCTGGTGTGGCTCGAAGCCTGGCTGCAGCGCTTCACCGGCACGCTGGTCATCATCAGCCACGACCGCGAATTCCTCGACGCCATCACGCGCGTCACCGTGCACCTGGACGAGACGCAGCTCACGCGCTACAC
>JANOJR010000477.1:0-11535 GCA_031418855.1 Rubrivivax sp. | reverse complement strand
CTCGATGCGGGAAAACCGGGATCGCGGCAACACCTCCAGATCGTGCGGTGCACTGGCCGGCCTGGCCGCCGTGTGCCTGGTCGGCCCGCATTGCATGAAGATGATCGGCTGCTGGCCATCGCGGCGAATCGGCGTGGCCGTCAGGCCGAGCACAAATTTCGCCTTGGTGCGTTTGAGGATGGCGTCGAACGACGCTGCGCCCACGTGGTGGCATTCGTCAACGATGACCTGCCCGTAGTTCTCGACCAGCGCATTGACCTCGCCCTGGCGCGACAGCGACTGCATCACGGCGATGTCGATCCTGCCGGTGGGTTTGGCTTTGCCGCCACCGATGGTGCCGACCGCGCCCGTGCCTGCTCCGACGTCAATGGCGAGAAAAGCTTGCAGACATTCCTGCCATTGCCTCAACAGCTCGGTGCGATGCACCAGCACCAGAGTGTTCACGCCGCGCCGGGCGATGATGGCCGCCGCCGTGACCGTCTTGCCGAATGCGGTGGGCGCGCACAGCACACCGGCGTCGTGATGCAGCATGGCCAAGACAGCCACCTCCTGGTCAGGCCGCAAGGCGCCGACAAAGCTGACATCGATGAGCTCACCAGAATACCGCTCGTCGCGCAGGTCGCTGCGGATGCCGTTGTCCTTCAGCAATGCCAGTGCGGCGTCGAGGCAACCACGTGGCAGCGCGATGTGCTGCGGGTAGTTCGCCGCATTGCCAATGACGCGCGGCTTGTCCCACACCGACATCCGCATCGCCTGGGCCTTGTAGAACTCGGGGTTCTGGAAGGCCGCCAGCCGTATCAGGCGATTGGCCAGCGCCTGGGGCAGCGCGCTCTTCTCGAAATAGATCAGATTGGCCAGCGTCACAGTCAGTGCCTTGGGCATCGTGCCCGGCAGCTTCATTGACGTGGTGGCCTTGCGCTTCCACGGCGTGGCCAAATCCTCGTCGTCGATGAAGGTCACATCCAGGGGGTGGATGCCGCCTATGGCGCGCAGGATGGTCGGCTCGATGTCGTGCGGCGCCATGGGCTCGATGGACGCGAGGAAGGCCCACTGGTCGTGGTGCGGGCGCAGAGCGGCGTCCACAAACACGCTGCAGCCGCCCTCGCGCGGGTGCTTCTGCAGAGGCAGCGCGATCAGGTTGCCGAATCCTCCTTTCGGCATCGTGTCCTGGTTTGGAAACAAGCGGTCGTAGGACGCTAGCCTGAGCTGCCTGGTGCGCGCGCAGGTATGGCTGATGATGGCGGTGCCCAGGCGCCGGGCATCGCGAGCCGACACGCGCCCGTCGAAAAACACCCAGGCATGAGCGCCCTGACCCGAGCGCGATATTTCCAGCGCCGCTGAGACGCCAAGCTCATTGCATGACTGCATGAACGCCTGGGCGTCCTGTTGCCAATCCGCTTCGTCGAAATCGACTGCCAAGAAATGACAGGTGTCGTCCTCCAGCAGTGGATAGACGCCCACCGTGTGCTTGCCGGCCAGGTGGTCGTAGATCACCGCGTCCGACAGCGGCACCAGCAGCCGGTGGCTGCAGTCGCCGCATTTGATGCGTGGCTTCTCGCAGACGCCGGCCCGCCACTCGTTGGCGCAAGCCGGTGCGTAGCCCGACTTGCCCGAGGTCTTGCCTTCCCACCGAACCGGGTAGACATCGGTGCGGCCCCGGAACAACCGTCGAAACAATGCCACCTTCTCGGCCGTGGACAGGCTGGCGCGCGGGGCCTCTGGCGGTGGCTCCTGAGCGGGTGCGGTCAGCGCGGGTTGTGACGCCGATGCCAGAGGTGCGCGCCACACGACGCCGTTCGACTCCAGCAGCACCACCAGCCGCGCGTTCTCGGCTTGCAACGCCGCGAACGCATCACGCTCAGTCATCGACCGCGTGCTCTGCGAGCAGTTCGTCCATGTTTTCACCCACGCCGTAGCCGATGTTGTGGCTGCGTTGGCGAACTGCATCGAGGCGCTCCCACAGTGCCGGGCGATTCGCTTCGGGCAAGGTCGCGATGGCTTTCAGCGCCTGCTCGAACATCCGCACCAGCGCGTCGAAATGGCTCTCGTCGTCCTGGCCGACCTCGGCACAGAAACCCGAGTCTTGTTCGCAATAAAAGACCATCAGCTCTGCCAGCCCTTCGGTGGGTCCACCTGATTTCTTGAAGTCCGCGATGGCCTTCTTGGCTTTCGCGACCGAGACGCCCTGGTTCCTGAAAACATCGGGCCAGAGCCAGCGCGCGATGGTGGCCTTGTAGGGTTTAAGCACATCGTCGCCAAGGCTCAGGCGAGCATGTAAAAAGGCCTGGTTGTCCTTGCTGGCAGCGTAGAGGTCTTGCAACAGGCGGAGCAGGCCGGCGCGGTCAAAGTCGGCCAGCTTGGCCTTGATCTCGATCCATGAGGGATTCACTTTCTTCGATGCCATGTGCGCCCTCTGGGCAACGTTCCGCGTCGAGAAGGTAGAGACGAAGTTGTCATGGGAGAAGCGCCGTGTGTTTGCGTCGCAGCTGTTCGATCACCTCGGCACTCAGTCGCCAGGTGTCGCCGCGCATGCGGGTGACGAGGTGTCGCCACACCTCGTTGAACGCGTCGATAGCGACTGCGTCGTCGAATGGCACACCGACGGGCAACAGCGGCTCGATGTCCTCCGTCAGGCTGCGCGTGAGCTTCTTCAGCATGCGCTCCTCGGCTTGCGCACGGCTGATCGGATGGTCCTCGAGCGCGAGATAGTGGTCGAGGCACGCCACCACCTTGGCGGCGTCCATGTCGAGTTGCAGCAATCCGTGGTGCAGATCGAATAGATCGCGGTTCTTGCGCCGCTGAAGTAGCGCGCGCAGCTTGGTGCCGAAGAGTTCTTCGGGCTTGAACGACAGGAGTTCGGTCTGTGCGGAGTACCAGTCGCTGACCACCGAGAAGGGGTAGCGGCGGTGGCCGAGGAAGGCTTGATGCTCGCGAGTGTTGATCTCGACCTTCAGCTTCAGCGCCGACTGTGGGGCGGACTCCGGCGAGAAGCGGAAGACCAAATGCATCGAATGCCCCGCCTGCTCGCGCTTGCACTTTCCGAGCCAGGCAAGCGCGTCGCGGATGGCGTCCACTGTGGGGCCGATGGGCTCTGCCTGCGTCTGGACCAGGTCGATGTCTTCCGAATATCGCAGTACTTGCTTGAACAAGAGCTTGTGGATGGCCGTGCCACCGCGGAATGCGATCTTTCCGGCGAGCGCAGGCGCGTTGAACAGGTCGCAGAGCGCGCGGCAGATGATCAAGTCCTGTTCGACCTGCGCGGGGCTTGACCATGGGGCGCGCTCGCGCCAAGCCTGGATGTGGGCCTGGGGGATCAAGCGTCAACCTCGATGGTGTCGTTGAGAAGCAGCTTCCAGGTTGAATCGCGCTCGAGAACGTCGGCCAGTGCGGCAACGGTAGTTTTGACGCCAGGGTCCAGCGGCGCGAAGTGCCTCGCACTGTCGGCATACACGCGCAATGCTCGTGCCTGTTTGGTGTGGCCTGCGTGTTCGAGCAGGTAGCCCAGGCGCCGCACTGCGGCGCCTTCATAGTGCGCAGCGGCCTTTGCCAGTCTGCGCGAGTCGGCACGTGCGCCAAGGTCTTTGGTGATCTGTGCCACGCTGCCGAGGCCGCCTGCCCGGTGCATGTAGCGAACGCAGTCGAGCAAGGTCAGCTCAACGCCGGCGACGACGGCGAAGCCGGCTGGCGTCTTGATCGTCTCGACGAACGTTGCCTCGTTGCATGCGGCAAAAGCCTCGGGCTCTTGGTAGATGAACTGCAAGCGATGTGCGCCCAGCGTCAGATCGCGCAGCTGGCGTGGTGCCACCACCTGGAAGACCATAGCCGCCTGATGCGACGAGCCGTGATGGGCTGCCGCGCGCAGCAACGACACCCGGTAGCCCACGCCTTGATGCTTCATCAGCGGATCGATCCATTCGGCAGGGTCTGCGGCACCCGCTGCGCGATGTTCGGCGCGCACGATGAGGTAGAAGCCGTGCCTAGGGTTGGCCAGCTTGCCCTTGGCGACGGCACGCGTGAGCGCCGTTGGCAGGGCGCTGGGCGTGATGCCGGAGGTGACAGCGCCGTCGCGGCTGAACCAGCCCCGCCCTGCAGCAAGGCGGCGGTCGATGAAGGCGTCCAGGGCGGCCATGCCGAAGCATATGCGAATCCATACTCAATGTGCTCGTTATTGCATACGGGATTGAGACGACATCGGCCACCAAAAAGCACAAAACCCCAGTTGAGCTAACGAACCGGGGTTCTGGCTGGAACCGAATTGGACATCGCGTGACGTCCTGGCGCCGGGTCACATGTGGTCGATCATCACCTGCCCAAAGCCCGAGCACGAAACCTGCGTCGCGCCTTCCATCAAGCGCGCAAAGTCGTAGGTGACTTTCTTGCTGAGGATGGACTTTTCCATCGAGCTGATGACCAGGTCGGCGGCGGCCGTCCAGCCCATGTGGCGCAGCATCATCTCGGCCGAAAGGATCTCGGAGCCGGGGTTGACGTAGTCCTTGCCGGCGTACTTGGGCGCCGTGCCGTGGGTGGCTTCAAACATGGCGATCGAGTCGCTCAGGTTCGCCCCCGGTGCGATGCCGATGCCGCCGACTTGGGCGGCCAGCGCGTCGGAAACGTAGTCGCCGTTGAGGTTCAGCGTGGCGATCACAGAGTACTCGGCCGGGCGCAGCAGGATCTGCTGCAAGAAGGCGTCGGCGATGGAGTCCTTGACGGTGATTTCCTTGCCGGTCTTCGGGTTCTTGAACTTGCACCACGGGCCGCCGTCGATGGGCACGGCACCGAATTCACGCTGCGCCAGCGCATAGGCCCAGTCACGGAAGCCACCTTCGGTGAACTTCATGATGTTGCCCTTGTGCACGATGGTCACGCTGGGCTTGTCGTTGTCGACGGCGTACTGGATGGCCTTGCGCACCAAGCGCTCGGTGCCTTCGCGGCTGACCGGTTTGATGCCGATGCCCGAGGTGTTGGGGAAGCGAATTTTCTTCACGCCCATCTCTTCGGTCAGGAACTTGATGAGCTTCTTGGCCTTGTCGCTTTCGGCTTCGAACTCGATGCCGGCGTAGATGTCTTCCGAGTTCTCGCGGAAGATGACCATGTTGGTCTTCTCGGGCTCTTTCACGGGGCTGGGCACGCCCTTGAAATACTGGATGGGGCGCAGGCAGACGTAGAGGTCCAGCTCCTGGCGCAGCGCCACGTTCAGTGAGCGGATGCCACCCCCCACGGGCGTGGTCAGCGGGCCCTTGATGGAGACCACGTAGTCGCGCACGGCGTGCAGCGTCTCTTCGGGCAGCCAGACATCGGGGCCGTAAATCTTGGTCGACTTCTCGCCGGCATAGACCTCCATCCAGTGGATCCTCTTGGTGCCGCCGTAGCTCTTGGCCACGGCCGCGTCCACCACTTTGAGCATCACCGGCGTGATGTCCAGGCCGGTGCCGTCCCCCTCGATGTACGGAATGATGGGGTGGTCAGGCACATTGAGCGAGAAGTCCGCGTTGACGGTGATCTTCTGCCCATCGGTGGGCACTTTGATGTGCTGGTACATGGAAGCGTTCTCCGAAGCCGTGCTGATGCGGCCTGTGGTGGTCAAGGGCGAAAATTCTATGTCAGCGCGGTATCCCGCCCTTCAGCGGGCATCACGCGGCGCGAGGCTCAAATCTGGCAGTAGCCCGCTTTCACGGCAGCTTGCAGCAAAGACCATGACGCCGCCGAAGCGACGACAAGTCCAGCCAAACGCACCGGCATGCGCTGCCAGCGTGGCCCCAAGCGCTGGCCCCATTGGCGTAGCAACGGACCCGCCGCCACCATGCCGGCGCCCGTGACCGTCGCAAAACCCGCCATCACAAGCGCGCCGCCAGGTGCCGAATTGGCCAGCGACGCAATGAGCAATGCCGTCTGCAACAAACCGCAAGGCATCGCCACCCAGGCCAGCCCGAGCAAGCCCGGCCGCATGGCCTGAATGGTTGAGCTGTTCATTGCAGGTTTGAGGTGCGGCATGGGCAACATCACCGTCTGAACGGTGCTCGCGCGGGCCCACGGCAGGCCCACCAGCGCGGTGCCGCGCCACAGCATCCACAAGCCCAGCATGAGCGCGGCGACATGTGCCAGCGTCCACAGCGGGCGCAGCGCGCTCGACCAGCCCGCCAGGCTGCCCAGCATCGCCACGCCCGACGCAAAGACGGCGCCCGCTGCGGCATAGCCGGCCACGCGCGCGAGGTGAAACGCCAACGTCGGTGCGGCTGCGGGCGTGGCCTTGCGGCAGGCCGCATCACAGGCCAGCGAGCACATGGCCAGGCAGTGCGGCGTGCCGGCTGCGCCGAGCAGCAGGGCGGCCATCACCAAGGCCAGGTCATGCATGCTCAGCCGATGCGTGAATAGACGTCGCGCCGCGCGTCGGTTTGCAGCGCGCAGTTGAAGACGCTGGCGACCTTGCGCACGAAGTACCAGCCCATCGTGGTGAGCGTGATGCTGCGGCCGTCAAGCTGCACCAGGCCTTGCTCGGCCATCGGCGCCAGCGCCAGGAGCTCGGTGGCGAAGTCGTCGCTGAAGTGCAGGCCATGGGCACGCTCGATCGCCGCGATGTCCACCCTGCCCTGGCACATCAAGGCCATGATGATGTCGCGCCGCGCCAGGTCGTCCGCGCTCAAGGCTAGGCCGCGCGTGACCGCGAAACGGCCTTCATGCATGGCCGCCTCGTACCCCTCCAGTTCTTTGTTATTCTGACTGTAGGTCGCGCCGATGCGGCCGATGGCCGAGACGCCGATGGCCATGAGGTCGGCCTCGGGCTGCGTGCTGTAGCCCTGGAAGTTGCGCTGCAAGCGGCCCTCGCGCTTGGCCACCGCCAACTCGTCGTCGGGCAAGGCGAAGTGGTCCATGCCGACATACACGTAGCCCGCCTCGCCCAGCGCCTGGATCGCCTGGCCGAGCATGCGCACACGCTGTTCGGCGCTGGGCAAATCGCTGCTGAGGATGCGCCGCTGCGGCTTGAAGCGCGTGGGCAGGTGGGCGTAGGCGTAGAGCGCGATACGGTCGGGGCGCAGGGCCGAGACACTGGACATCGTGCGCTCGAAGCTCGCGGGTGTTTGCTTGGGCAAGCCGTAGATCAGGTCGACGTTGACCGAAGCGATACCCAGCTGCCTGGCCTCGTCCAACAGCGCCTGCACAAGCTCGATAGCTTGGATGCGGTGCACCGCCTGCTGCACCACGGGGTCGACGTCTTGCACGCCGAAGCTGATGCGATTGAAGCCCAGCGCGGCGAGCCGACGCAGGCGCGCGCGGTCGACCGTGCGCGGGTCGACCTCGATGGCGACTTCGGCTTTTGGGGCGATTGGGAAACGTGTGCCGATCATGTGCAGCAACTGCGCCAGCTCGGCGTCGTCAAGAAACGTAGGCGAGCCGCCGCCTAAATGCAGCTGCGAGAGCATCTGCCCGGGCCCGAGCGCGGCGTGGTGCAAGTCGAGCTCACGCTCCAGCGCCACCAGGTACTGCGTCACGCGGCCATGCTGGCGCGTGACGATCTTGTTGCAGGCACAGAAGTAGCACACCGAGGCGCAAAAAGGCAGGTGCACGTACAGCGACAGCGGCGGCGCGCGACCCACGGCTGCGGCCTGCGCGCGTTGTGCCAATGCGCGTGCGTAGTCAGCCGCGCCGAAGGCTTCTGTGAAGCGGTCGGCTGTGGGGTAGGAGGTGTAGCGCGGCCCCGGTGTGTCGAGCTCGCGCAGCAGCTCGTCGCTGAGCAGGGTACTCATCACGACGCCCGATCGAGCCAGCGCGTCACGGCAGCACTGCCCGCCACGATCGCCCAGAACGCGAGGAAGGCCAGTGATTGCACGGCCAGCGGGCTCAGCTTCAGTGGCCCGTCCGCCAGGCTGTGCAGGCTCTCGGGATCGACTTGCGCGAAGACCAGCGCCTGCACCACGCCGGCGCCCACAAAGGCCGGCCACAGCAGGCTGACGAGGTGGCGCAGGCGCTGGCTCATGGCGCGCCCGCGTCGGCTTTGCGTGCGGCGGTGGCAGTGGCGGTAGCCGCATGGTTGCGTGCCCACACGGCGGGCGTTAGCGGGTCGGCACCTTGTGTGGCGGCTTTGTTGGCAGGCAGCGCCGTCTTGTCAATCTCGGGGTCGGCACCGCGAAACGCAATGACGGCCGTGGCCACCGCCGCCACCACCACGATGGCCGGCCCGCTGAGCGTGAGCCAGACCATGCCGACACGCCACCAGGGTGTGCTGACATCCGCTTGCTGAGCTGTAGGTCCCATGCTGCTAACTCCTGAGTTGACGTCACCGTGGCACGATGAAACTGGAGGCCTCGCGCACGCGCACCGGTGCGGCCTCTCGCGGCGAAGGCAGCCGCTCGATTTGAAAGTGCACCGGATGCGCGCCGGGCTTGAGTACCGTCGCAGCATCGGCCGGCAGGCGCACCACCAGCGTGACCCAGCGTGCCTGTATGGCTTGCAGTTCGACCGGGCCAGATTGCGGCATCACGCGCAAGCCTTCCATGCTGGACCCACCGTCGACGGTGATGTCATAGCGCTGCACTGTTTCGGTCGCGTTCATGAGCTGCAGGCGGTAGACGTTTTCAATGTCGCCACCGTCGACCTGGCGCGCGAGCGCGGCGCGGTCGCGCACAACGTCGACACGAAACGGCGCGCGCAGATACAAGCTGGCAGCCAGCAGCGCGATAGCGGCCCACAGGATGGCGGTGTAGATCAACACGCGCGGGCGCAACACGGTGCGCAACATGCGCGCGCGGCTCCAGCGGCCGTCCATGCCGTTTTGCGTGGCGTAGCGGATGAGCCCGCGCGGGTACTGCATCTTGTCCATCACGCCGTCGCAGACGTCGATGCACGCGGCGCAACCTATGCACTCGTACTGCAGGCCCTTGCGGATGTCGATGCCGGTGGGGCAGACCTGTACGCACAACGTGCAATCGATGCAGTCGCCCAGGCCCTGGCTGCGAGCGCTGAGTTTGCGTGAGCGTGTACCGCGCGGGTCACCACGCAGCTGGTCGTAGCTGATGATCCAGGTGTCGCGGTCGAACATCGCGCTTTGGAAGCGCGCGTAGGGGCACATGTATTTGCAGACCTGCTCGCGCAAGAAGCCGGCATTGCCGTAGGTGGCCAGCGCGTAGAACAGCACCCAGAAGGCTTCCCAGGGTGACAGCGTCCATGGCGCCACGCTGCCAACGAGCTCGCGCATGGGAGCGAAGTAGCCGACAAACGTGATGCCCGTCCACAGCGCGATGGCACCCCAGGCCGCGTGTTTGGCGCCGCTGCGCCACAAGCGGTCCGCGCTCCACGGCCCGCCGTCGCGCTTCAAGCGCGCCATGCGGTCGCCTTCGATCCAGCGCTCGATGGCCATGAACATTTCGGTGTAGACCGTTTGCGGGCAGGCATAGCCACACCAGACCCTGCCAGCCACGGTGGTGAAGAGAAACAGGCTCCACGCGGCGATGACCAGAAGTGCTGTGAGGTAGATGAAGTCTTGCGGGTACAGCACCAAGCCGAAGACGTAGAAGCGCCGCGCGGAGAGGTCAAACAGCACCGCCTGCCGAGCGTTCCATTCCAACCAGGGCAGACCGTAGAACACCAGCTGCGTGATGGCTACGGCTGCCCAGCGCCACCATGCAAACACGCCGCTGACGGCGCGCGCGTAGATCTTGTCCTCTTTGACATACATCGACACCACGGAGACGACAGCGTCGTCGGCAGCGGTCGTCGCTGTCGTCGTCGGTGCCGAGGTGGGCGTGGTCACGGTGGCGCGTTGCTGCGTGGCGTGTTCGACAAGCTCCAGACATAGGCCGCCAGCACCTGGATCTGCTCCGGGCTCAGCGTTTGCCCTTGCCCCGGCATCATGCTGATCTTGCCGTTGCTAACGATCGAAATGATGGCCGCCTCGCCCCAGCCGTGCAGCCACACCTTGTCGGTCAGGTTGGGGGCGCCCAGCGCCTGGTTGCCGCGACCGTCGACACCATGGCATGCGGCGCAGGTGCTGAACTTGGGCTTACCCAACGCGGCGGCCACGTTGTTGTGCGCGCTGCTAGAGAGGCTGAGCACGTAGTTCGCCAGATTGCGCAGGTCGTCGCTGCTGCCCACCGCCGCAGCCAGTGCGGGCATCTGGCCATTGCGCCCCTGCACGATGCTCTCGGTGATCTTCTCGATACTGCCGCCCCACAGCCAGTCGGCGTCGGTGAGGTTGGGGAAGCCCTTGCTGCCGCGCGCGTCGGCGCCATGGCAGCCGGCGCAGTGGTTGGCGAAAAGCCGCTCGCCTATCGCCATCGCCTTGCCGTCTTTGGCCAAGGCTTCCGGGCTCTTGCCGGCAAAGCCGGCAAATTCCGTTTGCATGCTGGCGCGGGCCTGGGCGACGTCGCTCTGGTGCTCGTTAAGGCTCGTCCATTTCAGCGTGCCCGGGAACGAACCGAGGCCCGGGTAGAGCACCAAGTACACCGCCGAGAAGACGACGGTGATGACAAAGAGCCACGCCCACCAACGTGGCAGCGGGTTGTTGAGCTCCACCAGGTCTTCGTCCCAGACATGGCCGGTGGTGTTGTCCTTGCTCATGACCTTGCGTTTGCTCGCTACCCACAGCAGCACCAGGCACGCCAGCAGCGAGACGGCGGTGAGTACGGCGACATAGACGGACCAGCCGCCGTGGACGAAGTCGCTCATCGTGACCCCTCATCGCCAGGACGTGAGTCGAGAAACGGCAGTTGCGCCGCTTCCGCAAACGCCGCGCGGCGCCGGCGGCTGTAGGCCCAGACCGTCAGGCCCAAGAAGAGAATCAGGCCTATCAGCGTGATCGTGATGCGAAGGGTGTTGACGTCCATCGTGGGCAGTCCTCTTAGCGTGCGGTGATGCCCAGCACCTGCAAGTAGGCGACCAGGGCATCGAGTTCGGTTTTGCCGGCCACACTTTGTGCCGCGCCGGCGAGATCAGCGTCGCTGTAGGGCACGCCCAGCATGCGCATGGCGCGCAGGCGTGGGGGCATGCCGGCGGGGTCGACCATGGCTGTTTCCAGCCATGGGTACGCGGGCATGTTCGATTCGGGCACGAGGTCGCGCGGGTTGAGCAAATGCAGGCGTTGCCACTCGTCGCTGTACTTGCCGCCGACGCGGTGCAAGTCAGGGCCGGTGCGTTTGCTGCCCCACTGGAAGGGGTGGTCGTAGACGAATTCGCCGGCACTTGAATAACGGCCATAACGAAGGGTCTCGGCCTGCAGCGGGCGGATCATCTGCGAGTGGCAGTTGTAGCAACCCTCGCGCACGTAGATGTCGCGCCCGGCGAGCTGTAATGCGGTGTAGGGCTTCAATCCCGGCGCCGCCTGCGTCGTCGAGCGCTGGAAGTAAAGCGGCACGATCTCCACCAGGCCACCGATGGCGATGGTCACGAGGATGAGCACGATCAGCAGCAGGTTGTTGGTCTCGATGTGCTCGTGGCCTTCGGGCTTGTGGGGGGCACTCATGACGTGGCTCCTGCGACGGCTACCGGTGCGGGAATGGGCGCCAGCACGGGCCGTGCGCCGCGCACCGTCATCACCACGTTCCA
>JANOJR010000476.1:0-3395 GCA_031418855.1 Rubrivivax sp. | reverse complement strand
CCCACACGCCCCGCTGCGCGAAGCCTTGACGCGTGAGTCCGTGCGCATGGCGCTGGGCATCACGCAGGCGCAGCGCTTCATGCCCATCGGCCGCCTGGTCGACGAGCGTGTCATCGTCAACGCCATGGCCGCACTGTTGGCCACCGGCGGCTCGACGAACCACCTCATCCACTGGGTGGCGGTGGCGCGCGCAGCCGGCGTGCTCATCGACTGGAGCGACTTCGCCGAGCTCTCTGCGGTCACGCCCCTGCTGGCGCGCGTCTACCCTAACGGCCAAGCGGATGTGAATCAGTTCCAGGCCGCCGGCGGCCCGGCCTTCGTGTTGCGCGAGCTGATGCAAGCCGGCTTGATGCATGCCGATGTGGCCACCGTCAGCCCTCACGGCATGGCGCCTTTCGCACAAGTGCCGCAACACGACGATGGCAAGTTGAGCTGGCAGCCGTTGCCCGAGGCCAGCGGCGACGACAGCGTGGTGCGCGGCGCCAACGCGCCTTTTTCGCCCAGCGGCGGCCTGCGTTTGCTGCAAGGCAAGCTGGGCCGCGCGGTGATCAAGGTCTCGGCCGTGCCTGACGACCGCCACGTGGTGCAGGCGCCGGCACGCGTCTTCGCCAGCCAGGAAGCGCTGCACCAAGCCTTTCGTGCGGGTGAGCTCGACCGCGACGTCATCGTCGTCGTGCGCTTCCAGGGCCCGCAGGCCAATGGCATGCCCGAGCTGCACAAGCTCACGCCGCCGCTGGCGGTGCTGCAAGGCAAAGGCTTCAAGGTCGCCCTCGTCACCGACGGGCGCATGAGCGGCGCGTCGGGCAAGGTGCCGGCCGCCATCCACGTCAGCCCCGAAGCGCTGGGCGGCGGGCCGCTGGCGAAGGTGCGCGACGGCGACGTGATCCGCCTCGACGCCGTCGCCGGCACACTCGACGTATTCATCGACGACGCCACCTGGGCCGCGCGCGATTGCGCCACGCTGGCAGCTGAGCAGGCCGAAGAAAATGCCCACGACCTTGGCCGTGAACTGTTTGCAGGCATGCGGCGCAACGTGCGCAGCGCCGAAGAAGGAGCCGTCACATGGCTGTGAAAGAACCCCTGATGAACCCGCTGGAGCTGGCCGCTTTCGGCCCTGTCATCCCCGTCATGGTCATCCACCGCGTGCAAGACGCCGTGCCGCTGGCGCAAGCTTTGCTCGAAGGCGGCGTGCGCGTGCTCGAGATCACCTTGCGCACACCTGTGGCGTTAGCCTGCATGCGTGAGATAAGCCGCGCACTGCCCGAGGCCATCGTCGGCGCGGGCACCTTGCGCACGGTGGCCGACGTGCAAGCGGCACTCGACGCCGGTTGTCGCTTCGGCGTGAGCCCCGGATACCTGGGTGAGATGGGCCACGCCTGCCGCAACATGGGCCTACCGCTCTTGCCCGGTGTGGCGACGGCCAGCGAGGTCATGTCCGCCAGCAGCGACGGCTACAACTTCTTGAAGTTCTTCCCGGCCACGGCCGCCGGTGGCTTGCCCATGCTCAAGGCGCTGGCCGGGCCCTTCCCCGAGATCCACTTTTGCCCCACTGGCGGCATCACCCTGGAGAGCGCACCGCAGTTCCTGGCGCTACCCAACGTGCGTGTCTGCGGTGGCTCGTGGCTGACGCCGCAAGACGCGGTCGACGCGGGCGACTGGGCGCGGATCACGCGGCTGGCGCGCGAGGCGACGGCGTTGGCGCGCTGAGGGGCTGAGAACCCCGCAGCGTTAAGCTCGCCCAAGGAAACGGCCATCAAGACCATCCGCAAGATCGGCCTTCGTCTGGGCCTGCCCAAGCTCGGCCCCGGCCTGATCACCGGCGCTGCGGACGATGACCCCAGTGGCATTGCCACCTATTCGCAGGCCGGCGCGCAGTTCGGCTTCTCGATGCTGTGGACCGTGGTCTTCACGCTGCCGCTGATGGTCGCGATCCAGATTGTCAGCGCACGCATCGGCTACGTCACGCGACGCGGCCTGGCCGCCAACATCAAGGCGAGTTTTCCGCGCTGGGTGCTGCTCGCCGTGGTGGGCATGCTGCTGCTGGCCAACACGCTCAACATTGCTGCCGACATCGCCGCGATGGCCGAGGCGCTGCGCCTGTTGGTGGGCGGCTCGGCGCACATCTACGCGGTGAGCTTCGGCCTACTTTGCCTGGTGCTGCAGGTCTTCCTTCCCTACCGGACCTATGTCAGGTGGCTGAAATGGCTGACGCTGGCGCTGCTGGCCTATGTGGCGGTTGCTTTCATGCTCCACCTCGACTGGTGGCAAGTCGTGAGCGAAGTCTTCCGGCCCCGGCTGGTGGTCAACCACGACGTGCTGCTGATGGTGGTGGCCGTGTTCGGCACCACCATCAGCCCTTATCTGTTCTTCTGGCAAGCCGGGCAGGAGATGGAGGACACGCGCACGCACACGCACACGGGCACGGGCACAGGGATGGCGGGCGAGGCACCGACGCCCAAAGAGGTGGGACGCCATCTGCGGCGCATCAAGGTCGACACCTTGGTCGGCATGACGTTCTCGAACCTGATTGCCTTCTTCATCATCCTGAGCACGGCGGCCACACTGCATGCCGCCGGGGTGACCGACATCCAGACCTCGGCGCAAGCGGCCGAGGCCTTGCGACCCTTGGCCGGCGACCTCACGTTCCTGCTCTTCAGCCTGGGCATCATCGGCACCGGCTTGCTCGCGGTGCCGGTGCTGGCGGGATCGGCCGCCTATGCGGTGGCCGAGGCGGCAGGCTGGCAGGGCAGCCTGAGCCTGCGCCTGGATCAAGGCGAAGGACGCGGCTTCTACGGCGTGATCGCTGCGGCCACCGTCGGCGGCGTGATCCTGTGCTTCACGCCGACCGACCCGGTCAAGGAGCTGTTCTGGGCGGCGGTACTCAACGGCGTGATCGCCGTGCCGATCATGGCCGTGATGATGGTGCTGGCCTCGCGCAGCGCGACCATGGGCGCCTACGTGATCGGCGTGCGATTGCGCTGCTTGGGCTGGATCGCCACCGCCGTGATGGCCGCGATGGTGCTCGCCATGCTGGTCACGATCTGAACGCTGCCGGCCGCATCAAGTCGCCCGCCGATGCCGGTACCACAGCCAGCCGGCCAGACCTCCGGCCGCGATCGCGCCCACCGCCAGCGCCTCGTAGTGGACGATCTCACCCATGATCACGGTGATCGTTCGCCCGAACGCGTAGCCCAGCGCGGTAAAGGTCCCAGCCCACACCACGGCGCCGAGCGCATTGAAGACAACGAAGTCGCGCCACGGCACGCGCGCGATGCCCATCGCAATCGGCCCTGCCGTGCGCAGCCCGTACATGAAGCGCACCGAGAACACGATCCAGCGCCGGTGCCGATGCAGGCGGGGTGTGATGGCGTCGACGCCGGGGCGCAGGAACGCAA
>JANOJR010000475.1:0-20628 GCA_031418855.1 Rubrivivax sp. | reverse complement strand
CTGCACAAGCGGGTGGTGGCCATCCCATGTTCAGCATCAGGCGCGGTGGCCTGGCGCAGCAAGGCCCGGCGCCTGCATCACACCGCAGCCAGCACTTCCTTCATGCCGCGCGTGACGACCTTGCGCAGCAGCCCGGCCAGGGCCTGGGCCTTCTCCTGGCGCGTGAGGAACTGCCACGGGTTTGAGCCCTCATTCACGGGTGAGCCGACCACATAGCCTTCGCTCAACGTCGCGCTGTGTACGACGCGCGGCCCGGCCAGGTCAATCAAGGTCAGCCGCAGTTGCACAAACGGGGCCAGGTAGCCGTTGGCGACGTCGCCGGTTTGCGAATTCTTGAACCGGCCGTCGGCGCTGACGACGAAGCCGATGCCGGTGACGAGGTTGTTGCCCACCACTTGACTCATTCCCGTCTTGAACTCCATCACGCCGACGTTGCTGGTGACCAGCAGCACGTGGCTCAGGGCTGCGGTGCGTGCCTCGTCGGCAACCCAGGCCGGCAACTCACCGCGCCGGCCGGCGGCCAGGCCGATGTCGAGCTGATCCTGCACGTCGACTTCTGCCGGCGCATGGAAGTGGCGCAACTCGGCTTGTGGTTGGCTGGCCATCGTGGCCTTGCCCACGGCGTCAAACGTCAACTTGTCCATGCCGACGTCCTTGAACAGCGCCTCGCGCGGTTCGCGCGCCACGATGCGCACGGAGTCACCCAGCAGCGAAAAGATGCCCAGCCGTCGTATCGCATTGCGACTCTGCGCGTGGGCCGGCGGCCAGGGGGTGGGCAGGGCCGTCAAGGCAGCAGCGCCAAAGGCGAGGCGCAGTGCGTGTCGGCGCTGCATAGCGGCGCTAGAGGTGTCGTTCATCGCAGGCCCCATCCCTGTTGGAAACTGAAGGCATCATTACTCGCGACTAGCGCGAATTTGTCAACGCCGCGATGTAAGCCTCGCACCGCGCCAGCTGCACCAAGCTCACAAACTCATCGGGCTGGTGCGCCTGGTTGATCGAGCCGGGGCCGCAAATAACGGTCGAGATACCGGCACCCTGGAAGATGCCGGCTTCGGTGCCGAAGGCGACCAAGGTGGTGTCGCTGCTGCCTGTGAGACGGGCCGCTAGTCGTGCAGCGGGCTCGTCGGCACGGGCCAGGAAGGCGGGCATGCCGCCGATGACTTCGAAGCGGATGCCGCAGGCGGTGTCCACCGCTTTCATGGCGGGCTCAAGGGCCGCGGCACGAGCCAATACCTGGGCTTGCATGGCGGCCACATCGCTGCCGGGCAGGTCGCGGAATTCGTAGTGGAAGTGGCAGTCCTCGGGCACCACGTTGTCCGCAATACCGCCGTGCATCACGCCCACGGCGGCTGTCGTGTAGGGCACGTCGAAGCCGGGTTGGAAGGGGCCGTCAAGACGCCAGCGGTCGGCCATGTCGGCGATGTGCGAGACCACACGCGAGGCGGCTTCGATGGCGTTGACGGCGATGGGTGTCAGCGAGGAATGCGCCGGCTTGCCTTTGACGCAGCAGCGCCAGCGGTGTACGCCTTTGTGCGCCAGGGCTGGCACCATGTTGGTCGGCTCGCCGATGAGGCAGCTCTCGGGTTTGACCCCGGCTTCGTTTAAGTCGGCGACCATTCGGCGCACGCCAAAGCCGCCCACCTCTTCGTCGTAGCTGAAGGCGAAGTGCACGGCGTGCGGCAGGTCGGCGTCGCGCAGGCTTTGCGCTTGCGCCACTGCCATTGCGATGAAGCCTTTCATGTCGGCGCTGCCGCGGCCGACCAAGCGGCCGTCGCGCACGGCGCCGCACAGCGGGTCCATGGTCCAGGCCTGGCCTTCCCAGGGCACGGTGTCGGTGTGGCCGCTAAGGATCACGCCGCCGGGTTTGCCCGCGCCAATGGTGGCAAAGAGGTTGGCTTTTTGCCGCTCATCGTCATACGTCAGTCGCAGCGGGATGTGCAGCGTGCGCAGGTGGTCGGCGATGCACTCGATCAGCGCCAAGTTGCTTTGGTGGCTGATGGTCGACATCTGCACCAGGCGCTGCGCCCATTGCAGTGCGTCGGGGCTGGGGGTCATGCTGGTGGTGGTGTTCATGGCTGCCGATGGTACGGCGGCGCGAATTCGGTCCCTTTTTTGAGGGCCCACCTTTCAGGCGTTAGTCAGGCGCCGCGCAAGCGCTGGCTACACTGGCTTGATGAGCATCGAGTTTGTCGTGGCGCTGTCGGCCGCCGTCTTTGTGGTGGCGGTGATGTACTCGTCGGTCGGCCACGCCGGCGCCTCGGGCTACATCGCGGTGATGACGCTTTTCAGCCTGGCGCCGGCCAGCATCCGGCCCACAGCGCTGGTGCTCAACATCCTGGTGGCTTCGCTCGCGAGCTGGCACTTCGCGCGCGCCGGGCACCTGTCGCTGCGCCGCGTGCTGCCTTTTGCCTTGACCTCGGTGCCCGCAGCCTTCCTGGGTGGCTACCTCACGCTGCCCTTCGCGGCCTTCAAGATCCTGCTCGGCCTGGTCTTGCTGTACTCGGCGGCCTACCTGTTCTTCGTCAAACCCAGTGAGCGCGAACCGGTGGCGCCACCCCTGGGCGCCGCGCTGATGTGCGGCGCGGCGATCGGCTTGCTCTCAGGATTGACGGGCACGGGCGGGGGCATCTTCTTGTCGCCACTGCTGCTGCTGATGGGCTGGGCGCGCACCAAGGAAACGGCGGCCATCTCGGCCGTGTTCATCCTCTTGAATTCGAGCGCAGGCCTGCTGGGCAACTTGGCCAGTACGGCCTTGCTGCCAGCGTTCATCTGGCCGCTGCTGGCCTGCGCCGCAGTGGGCGGATTCATCGGCTCGCGGCTGGGTGCGGGCCACGCCTCCGCGATAGTCATCCGGCGTTTGCTGGCGGCAGTATTGCTGGTGGCTGGCGGCAAACTTCTCCTTACCTGAACGCGCTGGAGCCATCAGGCAAAATCGTCGCCGCCACCAGCACCTTTGCGGGCGGGCGCTTTTGTAGACAGCGGAGAGACGGCAGTGGCGATCAATTGCAAGCGAGTTTTCGGCGTTCTGATGATGGCGCTGGCGCCTGGGCTGGCGCTGGCCACGCTGGTGCGTTTTGACACCGCCAAGGGCCCCATCGACATCAACTTGTACGACGTCGAGACGCCCAAGACGGTGGCCAACTTCTTGAGCTACGTGCGCAGCGGCGCCTACAACAGCTCCTTCTTCCACCGCCTCGCGGGCGGCTTTGTATTGCAAGGCGGCGGCTACACCTTCTTGCCGCCGCTGACGACCATCGTCAAACAAGCCGCAGTACAAAACGAGTTCAGCGCCACGCGCTCGAACCTGCGCGGCACGGTGGCGATGGCCAAGGTCGGCAGCAACCCCAACAGCGCCACCAGCGAGTGGTTCGTCAACCTGGCCAACAACGCCGCGAATCTGGACAACCAGAACGGCGGCTTCACGGTCTTCGGCAAGCTCACCGCGCAAAGCATGGCCGTGGTCGACGCCATCACGGCGCTGCAAGTTGTCAACGCCGGCAGCCCGTTTGACACGCTGCCGGTCTATAGCCTGCCTGCCACGGGCCCGCTGGGCAAAGACAACCTGGTGATCGTCAGTACCGCCAGTGAGATCGCCACCACGACAGCGACGGCCACCGAGCGCGTGCTCAACTACCTGGAAGCCGCCTACCCGCAGTACATCCAGCCCGCGAGCCCGCCGCAGTTGATTGGCTTGGGCTACGACTACCGCTACTACGCGAAGACGAACGCCTACGTCGGTACGAAGGACGGAAACGTCTACTACCTGGTGCCCGCCATCAGCCCCGACATCACCTTGCTCGGGCCTTTGGCCGACTGGCTGGCCGTGGCCGTGGCCGCCGGCTACTGACGCATCACGCCTGACGCTCAAGCCGGTGCGCCAGCAGCGCGCTGGTGATGCCCAGCACGATGGCCCATTCGAGCGACAAGGTGATGGTGGCGACGAAAGTCACCAGAAGCGGCACGCGCTCTTTCCAGCCGCAGCGCCACACGCGTGTCATCTCGGCGTGGTCGATCAAGCCCCAAGCCACTACGAACAAGAGCCCGGCCACCACGGCCAAGGGCAGGTAGCTGGCCAAGGGCGACACGACCAGCAACAACAGCACCAGAAAGATCGACGCCGACGCCGCAGCCAGCGGCGTGCGCGCGCCGGCCTCGACGTTCACGCCGGAGCGGTTGAACGAGCCGCTGGTGGGGAAACTTGAAAAGAACGAGCCCGCGACATTGGCCAGGCCTTGGCCGATGAATTCCTGGTTGCCGTCGAGCTTGTCGCCGTGTTTGCGCGCCACCGCTTTGGCGATGGCCGTGGCCTCGGTTAATGCCAACAGCGTCATCACCAGCGTGGCGCCGAAGAGGGCGCGCACGGTGTCCATGCGCAGGTCAGGCCAGCTCAGCGGCGGCAGCGCGCTGGGCAGAGGCGGCACCATCGCCAATGTGGGCCACTGCGGCATGAATGCGGCCACACCATGCACTACCAGCGCGCCACCGATGACGGCCGTCAACATGGCCGGCACCCAGCGATTCAAAGGCTTGGCGGCGATGGCAATCGTGATGGTGGCAAGTGCAGCGATCACCGCCGGCCACATCACGGCGCTGCGCTGTTGCCACGCAGCCAGGAGGTTGTCCCACAGCAGCGCGCCGCGCGCGAGCGGCAGGCCGAGCGCGGCGCCGAGCTGGCTGTTGAGGATCAACACTCCCGCACCCGCCGTGAAGCCCACCACCACCGCATGCGGCACCTTGTCCACCAGCGCACCCACACGCGCCAGGCCCAGCAGCAACTGCATCGCGCCGACGAGAAAGGCCAGCGTCAAGGCCAGGCGCACGTAGTCGGGTGTGCCCGGCACGGCCAGCGGCGTGAGCAGCGCCATCGTGGTCAGCGAGATGGCGTTGGCCGGCCCGCTGACCATCAAGCGGCTTGAGCCGAAGACGGCGGCGATCACGCAAGGCAGCATGGCGGCATAGAGCCCGTACTGCGGCGGCATGCCCGCCAGGGTGGCGAAGGCCAGGCCTTGCGGCAACACCACAACGGCCCCGGTGAGGCCGGCAAGCAGGTCGGCACGCAAGGTGCCGGGTTGGCGCCACTCGGGCAGCCAGCGCATGACGGGAAGGGTCCACATGGGCGGCAAGTATCGCCGCGTGCTTGGCGCGGACTACATGCCCAGCCAGCGCCGTACTTCGGCCACGGTTCGCGGCGCGTCTTCTTCCTGCGGCACGTGGCCCAGGCCGTCAAAGACGATGAGCTCACTGCCCCGGATGAGGCGCTTGAACTCGCTGGCCTGCGCCACCGGGATCAAGCGGTCCTGCTGGCCCCACAGGATCAGCGTGGGCACCTTGATCGATGCGATACGCGCACTATGGTCGACCTCACGCTCAAGCTGCTGCATGCGCAAGCCCAGCGCGCGGCGGTTGCCTTCGCGCAGCGTCAGCTCGTAATAACGGTCAATGAGAGCGGGGCTGACGCGAGCGGGGTCACCATAGACGCTGAGCACGCCCTGCGCCACCAGCGCGCGCGGCAAGATGTGCTCCGGGATGCGGCGCACTCCGGGAAGGGTGGCGATGAGAAAGCCCAGCGGCACGGCTTCGGGCTCGAACCGCGTGCCCGCCGAGTCGACCAAGATCAGCCGCTGCACGCGATCACTCGCCAGCGTGGCCACGCGCCAGGCGATTTCACCGCCGAGCGAATTGCCGCCGATGACAAAGCGCTGCACGCCCAGGTGGTCAAGCACGTCGATGACAAAGCGCGCCAGGGCGTCGCCGCGGTAGTCGTCCTGGGTGTATTGGCCGGTGAAGGGGCCGGTGAGGCCAAAGCCTGGCAAGTCCAGCGTGATGACACGGCGCTCTTTGCTGAGTGACTTGACCCAGCCTTCCCAGGTGTGCAGGCTGGCGGCGGTGCCGTGCAAAAGCACGATGGGCGCGGCATCAGCACGCGGGCCCTGGTCGCGCAGATGCATGGGCTGGCCCTTGACCTCGATGAAGTCCGACGGCGGCGGTGCCCAGCGCGCCACCAGTGTCTCGGGCGCGCGGTCGGGCGCGCGCGACAAGGGCACCGCCAGCGCGGTGAGCATGAGCAAGACGCCGATGATGCGGATCAACATCGGCGGCGATTGTAGGTAGCGAGTTTGGGTGCAGCCGTTGGTCAGTCGCTCGATAAACTCCCGCCTCGCATCACTGAAGCAATCACAAAAGGCACGCGGCCATGCTCGACAAACTCAAGCAACTCAGCGAATCCCATGGCGAACTGCGGCCCGGGCGTGGCATGGCCTCGGGCGTGGTGGCACTCGCACTTGGCATCTTGTGTTTCCTGGGCGTGCTGGCCTTTCACTTCCCCGAGTACCTGACGACGCCGCAGCTGCGCAAGTCCTACAACGTCGAGGTTATGCGCCAGCTGCTGTACGGGTCGCTGGTGGTGGCCGGCGCGGTGGCGCTTTTCAACATCGTGTTCGGCCGTGTGCGCTGGTTGTCGCTGGCCACGTTTGTGTTGATCGGCCTCACGCTGCTGCTGGGCGCCCACAAGGTCGAGGTCGACCCCGACTTCCCCGACAACACGCCCTACATCGGGCTGGACTGGTTCATCCTCGACCTGCTGGGCTCGACGCTGATCTTCGTCTTCATCGAAAAATTCTTCGCGCTGCGCAAAGACCAGCCGGTGTTCCGCCCTGAGTGGCAGACGGACTTCCACCACTTCATCGTCAACCACATGGCCGTGGGTTTTGTGCTGCTGGCGACCAACCTTTTCGTGCACAAGCTCTTCGGTTGGGCCGCCACCGACGGTGTGCAGGCCTGGGTGCGTGGGCTGCCGTTTGTCGGCGCGTTGCTGCTCATCGTGCTGGTGGCCGACCTGGTGCAGTACTGGACGCACCGCGCCTACCACGAGGTGCCCGTGCTGTGGCGGCTGCACGCGGTGCACCACAGCGTCAAGAGCATGGACTGGCTGGCCGGCTCGCGCCAACACATCATCGAGATCATCATCACGCGCACTCTGGTGTTAGCACCGATCTTCGTGCTGGGATTCAGCAAGGAAGTGATCGATGCCTACATCGTCATCGTCGGCTTCCAGGCAGTCTTCAACCACGCCAACGTGAGCGTGCGCCTGGGGCCGCTGCGCTATGTCATCGTGACCCCCAACTTCCACCACTGGCACCACGCGCAGGACGACGAGGCCATCGACAAAAACTACGCCGCGCACTTCGCGTTTATCGACCACTTCTTTGGCACGGCCGTGCAGTCCGACCGCGAATGGCCGGCGCGCTACGGCGTGGTGGGCGACTATGTGCCGGGCGGATTTTGGAAGCAGCTGGCGTTTCCGTTCACCTGGAAGAGCGGGGCGTGATGGCCTTGCTCCCTCACCCGGGCAGGGGGAGGGTTGGGGTGGGGGTCGAACGTCTCCTTACCTCGATCGTCATCACCGCTGAAGAACTCCACCCCCACCCCAACCCTCCCCCTGCCAGGGGGAGGGAGGAAGACACATGACACCACCTGTTTTCGTTCACCTGCGCAGCCACACTGAATACTCGGTCGTCGACGGCATCTTGCGCATTGAGCCACTGGCGGCGGCCGCGCGCGGCGATGGGCAGGGCGCCTTGGCCATCACCGACCTGAGCAACCTCTTCGGGGCGGTGAAGTTCTATCAGGCTTGTCGTGGCGAAGGCGTGAAGCCGCTCATTGGTGCCGACCTCTGGTTGGAGCCCGTGCCTGAAGGTGGCGACAAATTACCCAGCCGCTTGCTCGTGCTGGTGCAAAGCGCGCAGGGTTACCTCAACCTGTGCGAGCTGATCGCACGCGCCTGGACGGGCAACGTGCAGCGTGCGCAGGCCTGGGTCAAGTGGGCCTGGTTGCATGAGCTCTCGGGCGGGCTCATTGCGCTGTCGGGGGCCGATCTTGGCGTGGTGGGCACGGCGCTGTTGGCCGGTGACAGCGCCCGCGCGGCGGCCTTGGCCAAGCGCCTGGCGGCCATCTTCCCGCAGCGCTTCTACATCGAGCTGCAACGCGCTGGCCTGGCGACCAACGAAGCCCATGTGCGTGCCGCCGTGCTGCTGGCGAGCGAGCTCGCGCTGCCGGTGGTGGCCGCGCACCCGGTGCAATTCCTGGCACCCGACGACTTTGAAGCGCACGAGGCGCGTGTCTGTGTGGCCGACGGCGAGCTGCTGGCCAGCCCCAAGCGCGCGCGCCGCTTCAGCCGCGAGCAGTACTTCAAGACGCAAGCGCAAATGGCCGAGCTCTTTGCCGATGTGCCCGTGGCGCTGCAGCACAGCGTGGAGATCGCCATGCGCTGCAACCTCGCGCTGGTGCTGGGCAAGCCGCAGCTGCCCGACTTCCCCACGCCGCTGGTGGGCGGCCAACACCAGCCGATCGCGGCCTACTTTCGTGAGATGGCTAACGCCGGACTTGAACGGCGCCTGGCCGCACTCTACCCCGACGCCGCCACGCGCGAAGCGCGCCGCACTGAATACCAGGCGCGGCTCGACTTCGAGATCGACACCATCATCAAGATGGGCTTCCCGGGCTACTTCTTGATCGTCGGGGACTTCATCAATTGGGCCAAACAAAACGGCTGCCCGGTGGGCCCGGGTCGCGGCTCGGGTGCGGGCTCGTTGGTGGCCTACTCGCTCTTCATTACCGACCTGGACCCGCTGAAGTACGAGCTGCTGTTCGAGCGCTTCCTGAACCCCGAGCGCGTGTCGATGCCCGACTTCGACATCGACTTCTGCCAGGCCAACCGCGACCGCGTCATCGACTACGTCAAGCAAAAGTACGGCCGCGATGCGGTGAGCCAGATCGCCACCTTCGGCACGATGGCGGCCAAGGCCGCGCTGCGCGACATCGGGCGCGTGCTGGGCATGGGCTACGGCCATGTCGACAGCATCGCCAAGCTGATCCCCGCGCCACCCGGCAAGACGGTGACGCTGGCCAAGGTGCCGGCGCAGCGCGACAGCAGCGTGGTCTACGCGCGCCTGGAGTCACCCGAGCTTGAGCAGCGCGAAGCCGCCGACGAAGAAGTGGCCATGCTGCTGGAGCTGGCCACGCGCGTCGAAGGCATCGTGCGCAACGTCGGCACGCATGCCGGCGGCGTGCTCATCGCGCCGGGCAAGATCACCGACTTCTGCCCGCTCTACCAGCAACCCGGCAGCGACAGCGCGGTGAGCCAGTTCGACAAGGACGACGTCGAGGCCATCGGCCTGGTGAAGTTCGACTTCTTGGGCCTCGCCACGCTGACCATCCTGGAGCTGGCCAAAGACTTCATCCGCGCGCGACGCCCGGGGCGTGAAGACTTCGATTTCGACAAGCTGCCGCTGGACGACCCCAAGGTCTACAAGCTCTTTGCCGACGCGCTCACCGAGTCGATCTTCCAGTTTGAAAGCCGCGGCATGCAAGGCATGTTGCGCGAAGCGCGGCCGACGCGCATCGAAGACCTGTTCGCGCTCAACGCCATGTTCCGCCCGGGGCCGATGGAGAACATTCCGAGCTTTTGCGCGCGCAAAAACGGCAAGGAGCCAGTCACCTACCCGCACAAGTTATTAGAGCCGGTGCTGGCCGAGACCTACGGCATTTTTGTCTACCAGGAGCAGGTGATGCTGGCAGCCCAAGTGCTGGCCGGCTACTCGCTGGGCGGCGCCGACATCTTGCGCAAGGCGATGGGCAAGAAGAAGTCCGACGAGATGGCCAAGCAGCGCACCACCTTCCGCGAGGGCGCGGCGCGCCAGGGTATCGATCAAGCCAAGGCCGATGAAGTTTTCGACCTGATGGAAAAGTTCGCTGGCTACGGTTTCAACAAGAGCCACGCGGCGGCCTACTCGGTGCTGGCCTATCAAACGGCCTGGCTCAAGGTCTATTGCACGGCGGAGTTTTACGCCGCCAACATGACCATCGAGCTCGACAACACCGACAAGCTCAAGACCTTGATGGCCGACGCGCGGCTCTTTGGCATCAGCTTCGAGCCGCCCGACATCAACGCCGGCACCTGGCGCTTTGAGCCTGTGGCCGAGCGCCGCGTGCGCTATGGCCTGGGTGCCATCAAAGGTACGGGGCAGGGCGCGGTGGAAGCCATCGTGGCCGCGCGTGAAGGCAGCAACGGCAGTGGTGGTGGGCCCTTTCGCAGCCTCTTCGTCTTTTGCGCGCGGGTGGACCGCAAGCATGTCAACAAGCGCGCGGTGGAAGCACTCATCAAGGCCGGCGCTTTCGACGCCTTGCACAGCGAGCGCGCGGCTCTGTTGGCGAGTGTGGCGCTGGCGTTTGAATGGGCCGACACGCAAGCGGCCAACGCCGTGCAGGGCGGCCTCTTCGACATGGAAGGCGACGATGGCGACGCGCATGGATCGAGCACGCAAGAGCCCGCACTCGTGGCCACCGAGCCCTGGGGCGTGCGCGAGAAATTGATGCAAGAGAAAGCCGCCATCGGCTACTTCCTCTCGGGCCATCTCTTCGACGCGTTTGCCGACGAAGTACGGCGCTTTTGCCGCACGCACATCGCCAGCCTGGCCGACAGCAAAGAGCCGCAGTTGCTTGCCGGCATCGTCAGCGACGTGCGTATCGTCAACGGCCAGCGTGGCCGGGTGGCGATCTTCAAGTTGGACGACGGCAGCGAGGCCATCGAGGCGGTGGCCAACGAGGAGCAGATCGAGGCCTATCGCGAGCAGCTGGTCGAAGACGAATTACTCATCGTGCAAGGCAAGGTGCAGACCGACCGCTTCAACGGCGGCCTGCGTTTGAACATCAACCAGATCTGGACGCTGCCCGGCGCACGGGCGCGCTTCGGCCGCTACCTGGCGCTTGACGTGCGCGCCGGTTTGCCGCCGCTGGACGACGTGCTGCGCACCTGGCCCGCGCGTGAAGTACACAGCGAGCATGGCACCTTGCGCCAGGGCCTGCCGCTGCGCCTGTACCTGTGGCGGCAAGACGCGCAAGCGCAGATCGACCTTGGCGACGAGGCGCGCTTCTGGCCTTGTGATGAAGCCCTGATGCGCTGCCGCAGCATCGCGCGCGGCGGCGGCGCACGCGTGGTCTACGAATGAAAGCCTTTGTAGCAACGGCCTTGGGCTGACATCGAGAGAGCATGGTCGCGCGTTGCACCGGGCTTCACTTGCATCTTTACCACCCGCGAAGGAACACCATGAAGCTCAGCCAATTTGTGGCCACCCTGGCCCTGTCAGCCGCGATTGCCTTGCCTGCGCAGGCCGGCGTGGATGTCGGCGTCTCGGTGCAGATCAGCCAGCCCGGCGTGTATGGCCGCATCGACATCGGCCGCTACCCGCAGCCGCTGCTGATGGCGCCGCAACCGGTATGGATCGTGAGGCCCGTGCAGGCCCCACCGATGCAGCCGGTGTACATGTGGGTACCGCCGGGCCACCAAAAGAACTGGGGCAAGCACTGCGCACGCTACGGCGCGTGTGGCGTGCCGGTGCACTTTGTGCAAGAGCGCTGGTATCACCAGCACGTGATGGGGCCCGAGCAAGGCCGCGGCCACGACCGCGACCATGATCGCAAGCACGACCGTGGCCACGGCAAAGGCGAAGGCAAAGGTGAAGGCAAGGGTCACGGCAAGGGCCACGACAAGCGCGACTGATCACGGTTTGATCACGCCCACCGGCTTTCCCCGGCTGGGCGGCGCGGCGAGCCCGCCCTAAAGTCGGGGCATGTACGACACCCCATTGACCGGCCTGGTCTTGAGCGGCGGCGGCGCGCGCGCGGCCTACCAGGTCGGCGTGCTGCGCACCATCGCGGCCTTGCGCCGCCAATATGCCAGCGACAGTGCCAAGCGGCGCAACCCGTTTGGCGTCATCTGCGGCACCTCGGCCGGCGCCATCAACGCCGCGGCACTGGCGTGCAGCGCCGACCAGTTCGACGCCGGCGTTGAGATGGTCGCGCAGGTGTGGGAGAACTTCAGCGCCGAGCAGGTCTACCGCTCCGATTCACTCGGCGTCATTCGCTCGGGCGCGCAGTGGCTGACGATGTTGTCGGTGGGATGGTTGATTGCGCGCTGGCGCCGCGCCCGGCCGCGCTCGCTCTTGGACAACAAGCCGCTGGCAGAGCTGTTGCAGCGCATGGTGCCGCTGGAGCGGCTGCCCGAGATGCTGGCCAAGCGCCACTTGCAGGCCTTGGCGGTAACGGCGTCCAGCTACAGCTCGGGCGAGCACTTCACGTTCTATCAGACGGCAAGCGAGATGGCGCCGTGGACGCGCACGCAGCGCCTGGCCGTGCCCGCGCTCCTGACGCACAAGCACCTGCTGGCGTCGTCCGCCATTCCGTTCATCTTCCCTTCGACCGAGGTTGAACACGACGGCCAGCTTGGTTGGTACGGCGACGGCTCCATGCGCCAAACGGCGCCGCTGTCCCCCGCCATCCACCTGGGCGCGCAGCGTGTGCTCATCATCGGAGCGGGGCGCATGCATGAGCCGCCCGGGCGCCAGGTGCGCAACACCGGCTACCCGAGCCTGGCGCAGATCGCCGGGCATGCCTTGTCGAGCATCTTCCTGGACGCGCTGGCCACCGATGTCGAGCGCCTGGAGCGCATCAACCGCACCTTGGCCTTGCTGCCCGACGACGCCAAGCTGGGCACGCCGCTGCGCCCGATGCACGCGCTGGTGATCGCCCCCACGCAGCGCCTGGATGACATCGCCGCGCGCCACCAGGCCAGCCTGCCCGCACCTGTGCGCGCGCTCCTGCGTGGCGTGGGCGTCAGCGGCCAGGGCAGTGACGCACGCGGTGCGGCGCTGGCGAGCTACCTGCTCTTCGAGGCGCCCTACACGCGCGAGCTGATGGCGCTGGGTGAAGCCGACACGCTGGCGCGGCGGGATGAGGTGTTGAGATTCTTCGGCTGGAACAAGTCGCTTCTTGCCGATCCGCCTTAAAAGGCGCGTGTTGGGGTGGGGGTCGAATAGACGCGCCGCGCCAGCACCGAACCTTCATGCCAACCTCTTGCCTCAAAGAGGCAAGGCGCCCCGAGGCCGTCCGGCAGTCTTGTGCCTCAGACTTCGGGCCTGCCGACGCTTCAGCGCGACCCGAACATCATCTGCCGTGCCAGCCAGCCCTTGAGTGGCCCGCTGGCTTGAAGCGCGGCCAGCGCGGCGCCTCGCGCCAAGGCCACAAAAGGTGGCTGCCAGGCAAAGCTGCGCGCCAGGAAGTCGGTGCTGGCGATGGTGCTCCAGCGGTCCAGGCCGCGCGCCCATTCGACGCCGGCGAGGGCTGCGTCCACATCGGCTGAGAAGCGCAGCCGCTGTACCAACTCCACCGCGTCGCGCAGCCCCAGGTTCAAGCCCTGGCCGGCGACAGGGTGCAGCGTTTGCGCGGCATTGCCGATGCGCACGGTGCGGCCCTGCACGAGGCTGCGCTCGGCGTTCAGCCCGAGCGGAAAGGCCTTCAGTGGCGACAGGCTCAAGAGGCGTCCGGCCGGCGCGGGCAGCAGGCTGTTGAGCAGCACTAGGCGGCGCGTGTCGTCCAAGTCACGCAGCGGGTCGTCGTCACGTGCCACGCACCACACCAGCGCGGCACGCTGCGTACCTTCGGCGTTAGCTTGCAAGGGCAGCAGCGCCAGCGGCCCGGCGCGCGTGAAGCGCTCGATGGCCACGCCCGCGCCCGCACCTTCGCGCGTGACGGTGCCGACCCACGCCGTCTGTGCGTAGTCGTGCGTCAGGCTCTTGCGTGACTGCTCGGCGAAGACACCGCCCTCGGCGATCACCGCGAGATCAAAAGCTTCGTCAATGCCAGCGTCGATACGCACGCCGCCCGCGCTGTTGTGCAGCCCATTCACCGCCGTGCCAAAGCTCGTACGCAGGCGCTGCGGCGCGGCTGCCGACGCTGCCAGCCAGCGCGCTTGCAGGCACTGCACCAGCGCGCCGTAGCTGAGCACGGCGCCCAGGCGCGGCACGCCGAGCTCGGTCGCGCGCAGCGTCACCTCACCACCGCGCCAGGCCGGGGCCACTTGCGAGACATGCACTTCCAGGATGGCCTGGGCGGCAGCCTCGGGCCAGGCCTGCAAACGTTCCAGCAGCTGCACGCTGCCCAGTGCCAACGCCAGCGTGCGTGCATCGCGCGCCAAGTCGTGGTCGATGCTGCGCGCATCAAAGAGCGTGATGGTGGCGTGCGGCAAGCGTGCGGCCGCGTGCAGTGCCAGCGCCAGCCCCACGGGCCCGGCACCCACCACCGCGAGATTTACCGACGTGCTTACCGCCGTCAACGCCACGTCGCCCCCACGCGCAGCACAGCGCTGCCCGCGTATTATTCCCTGCGCCCACACCCACATCGGGCGACGGAGGATCACGACCATGGCCTTGATGGACTTCATCAAAAAACAATTCATCGACATCCTGGAGTGGACCGAGAGCGGCGACGGCACGCTGGCCTGGCGCTACCCCATGGCCGACAACGAGATCCAGTACGGCGGCTCGCTCACCGTGCGCGAAAGCCAACTCGCGGTGTTCGTCAATGAAGGCAAGGTGGCGGACGTTTTCGGACCCGGCATGCACAAGCTCACGACGCAGACCCTGCCGGTGCTGACCTACCTGAAGAACTGGGACAAGCTTTTTGAGAGCCCGTTCAAGAGCGACGTGTACTTTGTCAGCACACGTCAGCAGTTAGACCGCCGCTGGGGAACGACGCAGCCGGTGACCATCCGCGACAAAGACTTCGGCGCCATCCGCCTGCGCGCCTTTGGCAACTACGCCTACCGCGTGGCAGACGCCAAGCTCTTTCACACCAGCATCTCGGGCACGCGTGATCGCTACACGGCGGACGATCTCGACGGCCAACTGCGCGGCGTGATGCTGCAGCAGATCAGTGACGCGGTGGCGCAAAGCGGCATTCCGTTCCTGGACCTGGCGGCCAACCAGATCGAGTTTGCCGTGCAGCTCAAAGCGGCCGCGAGTGAAGAGTTCGCCAAGCTCGGCCTGGCACTCGAAGCGGTGACGGTGCAAAACGTCAGCCTGCCCGAAGAGCTGCAAAAGATCATGGACCAGAGAATCGGTATGGGCATGGTGGGCGGCGACATGGGCAAGTTCATGCAGTACCAAACGGCGCAGGCAATTCCGAAGTTCGCTGAAGGCGCTGCCGGTGGTGGTGGCGGTGTCGTCGGCGACGCCATGGGCCTGGGCGCGGGCGTGGCGCTGGGCCAGGTGATGGCGCAGCAGTTGAACCGCGGATTGCAGGCCACGCCAGAGGCGTCGGCGCAGGCCGCAGGTGTCAAGCCCGAGGACGTGATGGCCATGCTTGAGAAGCTCGGCGAGCTCAAAACCAAAGGCATCCTCACCGAGGACGAATTCACTGCCAAGAAGGCCGAGTTGCTGAAGAAGCTGGTCTAGACCCGCAGTGGCAAGCAACCCGCAGCGCGCTTACCGCGCGGCCTGCCCAAACTGCGGTGCGCCGGTCGAGTTTGCGTCGGCGGCGTCCAGCAGCGCGGTGTGCAGCTTTTGCCGCAGCACGCTGCTGCGTGACGGCGAGAGTCTGCGTCGCATCGGCGTTAGCGCCGAGCTCTTCGACGACCATTCGCCGCTGCAACTGGGTGCCAGCGGGCGCCACCTCGGGGTCGCGTTCACACTCGTCGGGCGCTTGCAAGTCGGCTACGCGGGTGGCACCTGGAACGAGTGGCACGCGCTCTTTGATGCTGCTTCTGGGGACGCGTCTGATGGTGCGGACGGCCCGCGCAGCGGTTGGCTGAGCGAAGACAACGGCGCCTACGTCATCGCGTTCGACGCACCTACGCCCGCCGACGCGCCCACGCTTGCCGAGCTGCGCGCCGGCACGCGCACCATGGCCGACGGCCGCGCCTGGGACGTCGCCTCGGTGCAGCGCGCTAAGCTGCTCGCCGCGCAAGGCGAGCTGCCCACGCCGCCCAAGCTCGACGCCGAATTCACGGTCGTCGATCTGCGCAACGCGCAAGGCGAAGTCGCCACCTTGGACGATGCGCAAGGGGCCAGCCTGCAGTGGTCGGTCGGCCGCGCCGTGGCGCTTTCCGAGCTGGCGATGCAAGGCCTGCGTGAGGCTGCTGAGAAGACGCTGGCCTCACGCGCCATCGAGTGCCCGAGCTGCGGGGCCGCACTCACGCCGAGCTTGGCGAGCACGCAGTCCATCGCCTGCACGCAATGCAAGGCGGTGGTCGACATCTCAAAGGGCGCCGGCGCCGAGCTCTCCCACTACGCGCAAAACAACGTGGGCGAAGGTGGCCTGGAGCCGCAGATATCGCTGGGCACAACCGGCACGCTGGCGCTGGGTGGCGCGGCCCTGCCGTGGCAGGTGGTGGGCTACCTTGAGCGCTGCGAGCTGCCCGAGCCCGGTGACGAAGACGAAGAACACACCTACTGGCGCGAATACCTGCTCTACAACGTCACGGCAGGGTTCGCGTTTCTCGTCGACGCCGAAGACGGCTGGAGCTGGGCGCGCCCCATCACCGGCGCGCCGGCCTTGCGCGGTGACCAGGCGACCTGGAAGGGCGCCGCGTACCTTCAGCGTTATCACTACCGCGCCAAAGTCAGCTGGGTGCTGGGCGAGTTCTACTGGCGCGTGCAGCGTGAAGAGCGCGCGGTCGTGAGTGACTTTCACGGCGGCGGCGCTGCGGCAAGCAAGCGCTTGTCGCGTGAAGAGTCACGCGCAGGCGGCGACAGCGAGGTGACTTGGAGCGAAGGCGAGATGCTGCCGTCGGCCGCCGTGGCCAAGGCCTTCGGTCTCGCCGGCGACGCAGCGGCGGCCATGCAGCGTGATGTCGCCCCGATGGCGGGCGTGGGCGGGGGCCGCATGCTGCGCATCGCGCTCATCATGCTCGTGCTCTTCATCGTCGTGGCCACCATGCTCAGCCGTTGTGGCGACGATCGCTGCGACACCACGCGCGCCAGCTTTGGCAATGAGAGCCAGGAATACCGTCAATGCCTGGCCAACCGCGGCTCGGGCGTGCGCAGCACGGGCGGCTCCTACGGCGGCTACACCAGCGGCGGCGGCCACAAATAGCGCAGCAACCTTGAACACTTCAGGAGAGACACCATGATGGGAATCGAATGGCTCAAACCGGCCGTGTTTTTCGGCTCGATGATGTTTGCCTTGATCGGCGTGGCGGTCTTCTGGATCTGCTTCCTCATCATCGACAAGCTCACGCCCTATGACCTGTGGGTCGAGATCATCGAGAAGAAAAATACGGCGCTGGCCATCGTCGTCGGCGCCATGTGCATCGCCATCGGCTTGATCGTCTCCGCAGCGATCCACGGTTGACGCCCGCACCTTCTTCCGCACCCGCACCCAGGGCGCGCCAGGTCGAGCCCGCCGAGCTGGTGCTGCTGGTCTCGGTCTTCGTCGTCGCGGCGTGCGGCCTGGTTTACGAGCTGGCCGCCGGCGCGCTGGCCAGCTGGCTGCTGGGCGACTCGGTCTTGCAGTTCAGCACCATCATCGGCACCTATCTCTTTGCCATGGGGCTGGGCTCGTACTTCAGCCGCTTCCTCACGCATCAACTGGTGGCGCAATTCCTGCGCATCGAGCTCCTGGTCGGCGTGCTCGGCGGCTTGATGCCAGCGCTGCTGTTCATTGGCCACGCCAGCCTGCCCGCTGGCCACAGTGGGCCCTTTCGTGTGGCGCTGTATGCCATGGTGCTAACGATCGGGGTGTTGGTGGGCTTGGAGATCCCGCTGGTGATGCGCATCCTCAAGAAACGCTTTGCCCAGCGCTACGCCCTGTCGCAATTGGTCTCGCAGGTGCTGACCTTCGACTACCTGGGCGCACTGGTCGTGGCACTGGCGTTCCCGCTCTTCTTCGTGCCACATCTGGGCCTTGTGCGTACGGGCGTGTTCTTCGGTTTGATGAACATCGGCGTGGCGGCCTGGGCGCTGTGGCTTTTCTACGCCGAGCTGCCTGCGCCGCGCTTGCATGTGCTGGCCTGCGCAGCCGCCGCTGCCGTGCTGGCGGGCACCTTTGCCTTCTCGGACCAGCTCACGACCTGGGCCGAAGACGCCTTTTATGGCGACGCCATCATCGTGCGCGAGCGCAGTGCGTACCAGCGTGTGGTGCTGACATCGGGCACGGGCGGCGTGCGCCTCTTTCTCAACGGCAACCTGCAATTCCACTCGCGCGACGAATACCGTTATCACGAAGCCCTGGTGCACCCGGCGATGGCCGCGCACGGCGCGCCCAAGCGCGTGCTGGTGCTGGGCGGGGGCGACGGCATGGCGGTGCGAGAAGTGCTTAAACACGCCAGCGTGGAGCACATCACCTTGGTGGAGCTGGACCCGCACATGACGCGGTTGTTTCGCGACAAGCCGATGCTGGCCGCGCTGAACGAGCGCGCGCTGCATTCACCCAAGCTGCACATCGTCAACGCCGACGCCTTTGCCTGGCTGCATGCGAACGCTGCGATGTTCGACGTCATCGTGGTCGACTTCCCCGACCCCAGCAACTTCAGCCTGGGCAAGCTCTACACCACGAGCTTTTATCAACTGCTCGACGCGCATCTAACGGCCGACGGTTTTGCCGTGGTGCAGAGCACGTCACCGCTGGTGGCGCGCAAGAGTTTCTGGACCGTGGTGAGCACGCTCGAAGCTGTGGGCCTGAGCACCACACCGTACCACGCGCATGTGCCGAGCTTTGGCGAATGGGGCTTTGTGATGGCGCACCGGCGGCCCTACCGGCTGCCCACGGCCTTGCCAGAAGGTCTGCGTTTTCTCACCGTGCAAGGCATGCCCGCGCTGCTGCAATTCCCGCCCGACATGGCGCGTGTGGCGGCCGAGCCGAACCGCTTGTCGAACCAGACGCTGGTACATACCTTCGAGGCGGAGTGGGGCCGCATCCACGAATGAGGCGGCGCACGCTGCTGGCCGGTGGCGCCGGCGCGGCGCTGTTGGCGGCGTGCACGCGCGAGGCGGCACCCGCGCTGCAAGGCGGCTGGGTCGGCGCGCATGTCGAGCGTGGACACCGCCTGCGTGAAGGCAAGGCCTGGCCGGCGCCCGCGGTGCAGCGCCGCGCGCAGGTGCTCATCGTCGGCGGCGGTGTCGCCGGCCTCGCAGCGGCGCGCGCCTTCGTGCAGCGCGGAGTGCACGACGTTCACGTGCTTGAGCTTGAAGACGAGCCCGGCGGCAACAGCCGCAGCCATCACCTTGGCGGCATGGCCTGTCCGCTGGGCGCGCATTACCTGCCGCTGCCGGGGCCGCAAGTGCATGAGTTGTCCGACTGGCTGCACGAGATCGGCCTGCTGCGCCAGCACCTCGGGCGCACGGTCGCCGACGAGCGCCACCTCTGCCACAGCCCGCAAGAGCGCTTGTTCATTGACGGCGCCTGGGTTGAAGGCCTGCTGCCGCACGCTGCGCCCGGCTCGGCCCTGCACGCGCAGTACCAGCGGCTTGCCACGCGCATCAAGGCTTTGCAAACACCCGTCGCGGGCCGGCCCGCCTTCACGCTGCCGGCGCATCGCGCTGCCTTCGGCCCAGCGCATGCCGCACTCGACGCGCAGACCTTCGCTGTGTGGTTGCAAACGCAAGGCCTCGACGACCCCAAGCTGCTTTGGTACCTGGACTACTGCTGCCGCGACGACTACGGCGCGGGCATAGCCACCGTCTCCGCCTGGGCCGGCATCCACTACTTCGCCAGCCGACACGGCTTTCACGCGCCGGGCGACGAAGAGGGCGAGCGCGGCGCGGTCTTCACCTGGCCTGAAGGCAATGCGTGGTTGGTGCAGTGCTTGCTGACGCCCATGCAAGGCCGCGTACACGCGGCGCGCACGGTGTTCCAGGTCGTTGAACTCAAACACGGCGTGCAAGTGCTAACGTTTGATGAACGCGCACAGCAGGTTGAGGCCTGGTTGGCCGACACCGTCGTGCTGGCGCTGCCCCTGCACGTGGCAGCGCGCGTGCTGCAAAGCCCGCCGGCTGCGCTGATGGATGCGGCGGCCAAGACTGTGCACGCGCCCTGGCTGGTAGCCAACCTGCTGCTTGACGCGCCACTGCTCGACCGCAGCGGCGCGCCGCCCTCGTGGGACAACGTCATCTACGCCAGCTCTGGCCTGGGCTACGTCGACGCCATGCACCAAAGCCTGCGCCCGCACACCGGCGCCACCGTGCTGAGCAGCTACCACGCACTGCCCATCGCGCAGCGCGGCGAGCTGCTGCAAGCACCCTGGCAGCAGTGGGCGCAGCGCGTGCTGCAAGACCTGAGCCCGACGCACCCCGACATCCATCAGCGTGTGCAGCACATCGCCCTCGCGCGCTGGGGCCACGCCATGGCCACACCGCTGCCAGGCCAGCGCAACCTGGCCTCGCGCACCGCCTTGCGCACGATGCGCGGGCGGCTGCGCTTTGCGCACGGCGACTTGGCCGGCTACTCCACCTTCGAAGAAGCCTTCACGGCCGGGCACGAGGCTGCGCTACCCTAGCGGCCCTTTCATCCAAGCAAGCAACACACCATGCCATACCGCCGCCTCGGCCGCTCGGGCCTTCGTGTCAGCACCCTCTCCCTGGGCTCTTGGGTGACGTACCACAACCAAGTCGACACCGGCGCGGCGGTAGAGATGATGGCCGCCGCGTTCGACGCCGGCGTCAACTTCTTCGACAACGCCGAGGTCTACGCCGCCGGCCGCAGTGAAGAGGTGATGGGCGCGGCGCTCAAAACCCTGGCCTGGCCGCGCTTGAACTACGTCGTGTCGAGCAAATACTTCTGGGGCCTGGACCGCGCGGG
>JANOJR010000474.1:0-7236 GCA_031418855.1 Rubrivivax sp. | reverse complement strand
GACGCGCTGCGGAGCAGTTGCCAAAGCTTGACCGCTGGCGTGCGCTTGTGGGCTACATCTGCCAACGCATCGTCGGTCAAATGGCACTGCCTATCCCGCCTGCGGCGCTCGCCGCGACCGGGTAGCTGCTGTTTTTAGGATAACCGTAGTCTTGCGTTTACGCGCAGGCAACACGGACATCGGGGCAGCATCTTGAGCAAGGCTGCGGCGATACGCAGCCGCAAAGTCGTGATGGATGAGGGGACGAGGTGCCGCGTGCGCTGGGCTGCCGCGAGGCTTGTAATGCGTGGGTAGGGCAGGTTCTTGGCGTCGTGCTGCGTTTTTTTTGCCTACACCTTGTGGGTGGCGAAGCTGCTGCGCCATCAAAAAGCCGTAGGCGGCGATGCTCAGGCTGGCATGGTGATGAAAGCCGCGCCAGCCCCTGCCTTCAAACTGCCCCAGCCCGACTTCCTGCTTGAGGTCTTGGTAGTCGCGCTCAATGCGCCAACGCATCTTGGCTTCAAACACCATGCGCCGCAGCCCCACCTCCTCTGGCAGCGTGGACAGCCAGTACTTCATCGGCTCCTTGAGAGCTTCGGGCCACTCGATGAGCAACCATTCTTCGCCACGTTGTTGCGTGCGCTGGTGGGCGCGATGGGCCGCGCGTACCCGAACCCGCGCAAAGCGCGAACGCAGCGTGAAGTTGCTGCCCTCACGCCATTCGATGGTCTGCCACTGTGATGGCGCCAGCTCCAACGCCAGCTCCTTGATCGACTGCGGGCGCTGGTGCTTGGCGTCCCCCAATCGCTGGCGCGTGGGCACCACGCCACGTCCGCTGTGGGGCGCAGGCGCCAGCGGTGCGTGTCCCGGTGGCCACACGCTCACCGAGCCCGTCACGCCCACCACGTAGCTCAGGCCCAACTCGCTTAGGCGTTCACGGCAGCGCCGTGTCCATGCCATAGCCGGCATCGGCCAGCAAAGCATGCTTGGGCGCGCCTTGTTCCATCAGCCGCTCAATCTGCGCCAGCGCTATCGCCGGCTTGGTGGCGAACGCCACGTCCTGCGGCACGCCGGCCTTCTCGCGCCGCGCCATGTCGCCGGCCCAGTCCTGGGGCAAGTACAGCTTCCAGGCCACCGGCAGGCTGCCCGCTTGGCAGGCCAGTGTCAGGCTCACCGCCACCTGGCAGTTGTCCTGCTTACCCAGCATGCCGCAGTACTGCCGGGCCACGCCCACCGAGTGCACCCCTTGCTTGGGAAACCCGGTGTCGTCCACGATCCACCAGCCGCCGTCACTGAAGTCCATCGCCGGCACGACCCATTGCGCCACCCGCAGCAGCATCTGTTCGTCGGACCAGGCCGAATCGGCCACAAAGTGGTGCAGCGACTGGTGTCGCGAGCGAGTCGCCGTGGGCGCCAGGTGCGACGCCATCGGCTCCACGCTCTTGCGCTTGAGCGGCGCCATCAGGCCGGTGCAATAGCCGCGCAAACCGGCGTGCCGATCGGTGTGGCCCAGGCCTTCACTCAAGTGCGCCATGTACCGCTCGAACTCGCGAAGCCCTTCCATCAAGGTTCACCTCTTGCTTGAAAAAGTGCACATCATGCCTTGATTTAATTAACACAGTAAGACTAGGCAGGCTTTGCGCGCCCGCATTCCGCGTTTGCCGGAGAACTCGCTGGCCCGCATAAGGGCTCACAATCGTGTCGAACCTTAGCGCTCGTCGAAGGACACCACCACGCGCTCGGTGAGCGGGTGCGACTGGCAGGTGAGGATGAAGCCGGCGGCGACCTCGCTTTTATCCAGCGCGAAGTTGCGCGCCATGCGCACCTGGCCTTCCACCAGCTTGGCGCGGCAGGTGGCGCAGACGCCCGACTTGCAGGAGAACGGCACGTCCAGGCCAGCGCGTGCGGCGGCCGCCAGCACATTGCCGTCGCTGGTCTGGAAGCCGATCTCGCGGGTGACGCCGTCGCGCACGATGGTGATGCGTGCGCTTGATGCGTCGCCTTCCTGCACGTCGACCAGTGGCTGCGCGGCCAGGTCGGGTGGCACGCCAAAACGTTCGACGTGCACATGCTCTGGCGCCATGCCTGCAGCGAGCAACGCTGCTTCCGCCTCGTCATTCATCGCGTGCGGGCCGCAGATGAAGGCTTCGTCGACATGGCCGATCAAGTGCATGAACTGCGCGAGTTTGTCGGCGTCGAGCCGGCCGGTGTTGAGCGGCGAATCGACCACCTCGCGTGAGAACACCGGGTGCAGCACCAGGCGCGTGAGGTAGCGGTTTTTCAGGTCTTCGAGCTCCTCTTTGAACATCGTCGTCGCGGCCAGGCGGTTGCCGTAGAGCAGCGTGAAGCGGCTGCTGGCATCACGCGCCAGCAGGGTCTTCATGATCGACAAGATCGGCGTGATGCCGCTGCCGCCTGCGATGCCCAGCGCGTGGTGCGGCGTGCGTGCTGCGAGCGCGACGCCGAAGCGGCCTTGTGGCTCCATCACGTCCATCACCTGCCCGGGCGCGGCATGCGCATGCAACCAGCTTGAGAACGCGCCGCCGTTCACGCGGCGCACGCCCACGCGCAGCGGCTCACCGGCGCCAGCGCAGATCGAGTACGAACGGCGCAGGTCGTCGGCGAGCTCCGGGTGGCGCAGCGTGAGGTGCTGGCCGGGCTCGAAGCGGAAGGTCTGCGCCAACTCAGGCGGTACGTCGAAGCTGAGCACCAGCGCGTCGTCGCCGTCAGCGTGGATCTCGCGGATGCGCAAGGGGTGGAAGTGCAGGCCGGACATCGTGGGCTTCCAGAGTCAGATCGGCTTGAAGTGTTCGAACGGCTCCAGGCAGGCCAGGCAGCGGTGCATGGCTTTGCAGGCGGTGGAGCCGAAAGCAGACAGACGCTCGGTGCGCGCGCTGCCGCAGCGTGGGCAGGGCACCTGGCGCGCCAGCAACCGTATCGGTTGCAGCGCGTGGCTGACAGCGGCTTTGCCGCTCGGCGGCGCGATGCCATAGGCGCGCAGTTTTTCGCGGCCGGCCTCGCTGATCCAGTCGGTTGTCCACGCCGGTGCTAACTGGTGAGTGACGCGCACTGGGCCCAGGCCGGCGTCCAGCAAGGCCTGTTCGACGCTTTGCGCGATGACCTCGGTGGCCGGGCAGCCGCTGTAGGTGGGGGTGAGCACGACCTCGACGGCGTCGCCTTGCAGCCGCACGTCGCGCACGATGCCCAGGTCGCGGATCGAGATCACCGGCACCTCGGGGTCGGGCACGCTGGCGAGCACGGCCCAGGCGGCGTCGGTGCGGCTGGCTTGCTCGGTGTCAAGCATCACCAGCGGCCCCCTGGGTACTGGCGTTGCAGCGTCTGCATCTCCGCCAGGATGAAACCCATGTGCTCGCTGTGCAGCCCCTGTGTGCCGGTGCTGAGGAAAGGCGTGCTGGCGGGCATGGGCAATTGCGCCTCGCTGAGCACCGGGCCGACATCGGCGAGCCAGGCCTCGCGCAGGCTGGCGCGTGCAGGCCCGAGGCCAGTGGCCGCAGCGGCGGTGTCCACGTCGTCGTTGACAAACATCTCGGTGGTGTAGGGCCAAGCGCGCGCAACGGCAGCTTGCATGCGTGCGCTGGATTCCGTGCTGCCGTCGCCCAGTCGCACCGCCCAGTCGGCGGCGTGTTGCTGGTGGTAGCGCGCTTCTTTGACGGCCTTGCCGGCTATGGCTGCGAGCTGTGCATCGCTCGATTCGAGCAGGCCCATCCACATCAACTTGAACCAGCTGGCGAGCAGGAAGTTGCGCACCACGAGGTCGGCAAAGTCAGCCCCCGGCGCATGTGCACTGCTGCGGCGGCTGGGCTGCTCTACCAGCGTCAGGTTGAAGAACTGACGCTCGTCGCGCAGGAAGGCGAGCTGGTCCTCGTCAAAGCCCTGGCCTTCGAGTTGCGCGACGTGCGTGAGCAGCGAGCGCGCCTGGCCCAGCAGGTCCAGCGCCATGTTGCTCACCGCAATATCTTCTTCGAGCATGGGTCCATGGCCGCACCACTCGGCCAGGCGCTGGGCATGGATCAGGCAGCTGTCGGCCAGGCGCAGCACGTAGACCACGCGCGGCGTGGCTTCAAGTCGAATCGATGCAGAGCTGGCGGTCATCAGTGTGGCTACATGTGGTCGACGGATTCGGGCAGCACGTAAAACGTCGGGTGGCGGTAGACCTTGTCTTCCATTGGGTCGAAGTACATGTCTTTGTCGCCGGGGTCGCTGGCGGTGATGGCGTTGCTGGCCACGACCCAGACGCTGGTGCCTTCTTGGCGACGCGTGTAGACCTCGCGCGCGAGCTGGATCGCCATCTTGGCGTCTGCGGCGTGCAGGCTGCCACAGTGCTTGTGGTCCAGGCCGGCTTTGGGGCGGATGAAAACTTCGAAGAGGGGCCACTCGGTTCGCGCGTTATTCATGCGGCTTGCTCCTTCGTCGCTTGTTTGCGGGCGTAGGCAAGAGCGCCATCACGCACCCAGGCGCCATCGTCCCAGGCTTTCACGCGTGCACTCAGGCGCTCGCTGTTGCAAGGGCCATGGCCGCCGACGACGCGCCAGAACTCGGCCCAGTCGATGGGCCCCATGTCGTGCGCGCCGCGTGCTTCGTTCCACTTCAGGTCGGGGTCGGGCAGGGTGACGCCGAGCACCTTGGCCTGGTCGACGCAGGCGTCGCAGAACTTCTGGCGTAGCTCGTCGTTGCTGTTGCGCTTGATGCCCCAGCGCATGCTTTGCGCGCTGTTGGGGCTCTCGGCGTCGGGCGGGCCGAACATCATTAGGCTGGGCCACCACCAGCGGTTGGTGGCGTCTTGCACCATGTCGCGTTGGGCTTGCGTGCCCTCGCGCATCATCACCAAGAGTGCGTCGAACCCCTGGCGCTGATGGAAACTTTCTTCGCGGCACACGCGCACCATCGCTCGCGCATAAGGCGCATAAGAGCAGCGCGTGAGAGGCACCTGGTTCATGATCGCCGCGCCGTCCACCAGCCAGCCAATCACGCCGATGTCGGCCCAGGTGAGCGTGGGGTAATTGAAGATCGAGCTGTACTTGGCGTGGCCGCTGTGCAGCGCGTCGAACATCTGGTCGCGGCTGGTGCCCAGGGTCTCGGCGGCCGAATACAAATACAGGCCGTGGCCGGCTTCATCCTGCACCTTGGCCAGCAAGATGGCCTTGCGCTTCAAGCTGGGTGCCCGTGTGATCCAGTTGCCTTCGGGCAGCATGCCGACGATTTCACTGTGCGCGTGCTGGCTGATCTGGCGCACCAGCGTCTTGCGGTAATGCTCGGGCATCCAGTCTTTGGCTTCGATGAAGGCGCCTTCGTCGATGCGGGCTTCAAATCGCGCTTCCAGCAGCGCTTCTTCGGCCGAGCGCACGGCCTTGCGCTCTTCTCTGGGCGCGGTGTCCATGGCTTGTGTGTACATCGTGGGGCTCCTGGGTGAGCGTGCTACTTTGGACGCTTGTCAATCACGCGGCGCGCCTTGCCCACGAGCGTGCGCTCGATCGAGTCTGGCATGCCGACATGCACGCGCGTGCTGACGCCGATCAATGACTTGATGTGGTGTTGCAGCTCGCGCGCTATGGCCCCTCGGTCGCTGGCCGCGTGCTCGGGCGTGAGCTCGCAGCGCACTTCCACTTCGTCGAGCAAGGCCTCGCGTGACACCACCAGCTGGTACTGCCCCGAGAGTTGGCCATGCGCCAGCACCAGCTCTTCGATCTGCGTGGGGAAGAGATTGACGCCGCGGATGATGAGCATGTCGTCGCTGCGCCCGACGATCTTACCCATGCGGCGCATGCTGCGTGCCGTGGGTGGAAGTAGGCGCGTGAGGTCGCGTGTGCGGTAGCGAATGATGGGCAGGGCTTCTTTGGTCAGCGTGGTGAAGACGAGCTCACCTTCGCTGCCGTCGGGAAGAACTTCGCCGCTCACCGGATCGATGATCTCGGGGTAGAAATGGTCTTCCCAAATTACCGGACCGTCTTTGCTCTCGATGCACTCGCTGGCCACGCCTGGGCCCATGACTTCAGACAAGCCGTAGATGTCGACAGCGTCGATGCCGGCACTTTGTTCGATGTCGCGGCGCATGGCTTCGGTCCAGGGTTCGGCGCCGAAGATGCCCAGGCTCACGGACATCGCACGCGCATCCTTGCCCTGGCGGCGGAACTCTTCAACGATGACCTGCATGTAGCTCGGCGTGACCATGATCACGTCGGGCCGAAAGTCTTCGATCAGCTGCACCTGCTTCTCGGTCTGCCCGCCCGACATCGGCACCACCGTGCAGCCCAAGCGCTCGGCGCCGTAATGCGCGCCAAGGCCACCGGTGAAGAGGCCGTAGCCGTAGGCGATGTGCACCAGGTCACCCGCGCGCGCACCGGCTGCGCGCATGGAGCGCGCCACCAAGTCAGCCCAACGATCGATGTCGCCCTGCGTATAGCCCACCACCGTGGGCTTGCCCGTGGTGCCCGACGAGGCATGGATGCGCAGCACTTTCTCGCGCGGCACGGCAAACATGCCGAAGGGATAGTTCGCGCGCAGGTCGGCTTTGGCGGTAAAGGGGAATTTGGCGATGTCGGCGAGCGTCTTGCAGTCGCTCGGGTGCATGCCGTGTGCGTCGAAAGCGCGCCTGTAGTGAGCTACGTTTTCATAAGCGTGCGTCAGCGTCGTGCGCAGGCGCGCAAGCTGCAGCGCTTGCAGCTCGTCGCGGCTGGCTTGTTCGATGGGCTCCAGGTCACCCTTTGCTGGGAACTTGACGGGCACGTTCAGCCTCCTCGCGTGCTGGGCAGGTGCGCCAGCAGCAGCTTGCCTTTGATCGTGTACGAGCGGCCACGGAAGGCGGCCACCGGCTCGCCGCGCTGGTTGCTGACGTTGATGTCGTAAACGCCGGTGCGGCCGGATTTGCTAACTTCCGAAGCACACGCCGTCAGCACATCACCGAGCTTGCTGGCGGCCAGCAGGTTGACGTCAAAACCCGCCGCCACCGTGACTTCGTTGTAGCTGTTGCAGGCGAAGGCAAACGCGCTGTCGGCCAGGGTGGTGACCAGGCCGCCGTGGCAGATGTCGTGGCCGTTGAGCATGTCTTCGCGCACCGTCATTTGCAGCGTCGCGCTGCCGGGGCCGATGGCCAGGATCTGCATGCCCAGCGACTTGCTGGCGCGGTCGTTGGCCCACATGGCGTCGCGCGTGGCTTGGGCGACTTGTTGGGGGGTGGGTGGGCTTTGGGGCGCCGCCCCCCCCCACACCCCCCCCCCGGGGGGGGGGGGGGGGGGGGGG
>JANOJR010000473.1:0-2521 GCA_031418855.1 Rubrivivax sp. | reverse complement strand
GGCTACCTGCGGCCCATGCAGGGCGTGCTGCCGGCCGGTGGCAAGCGGCTGCACATCGTCGCGTTTGACATCGCGCGCGACGACCACGGCCGCTGGTGGATCGTCTCGCAGCGCACGCAGGGGCCTTCGGGCCTGGGCTATGTGCTGCACAACCGGCTGCTCATTTCGCGCCAGTTCCCTGACGCCTTTCGTGAGCTGCGTGTGCAGCACATTGCGTCGAGCTACCGCCGCTTGCTCGACACACTCGACGCCGCCGCGCGCGACATCGCCCAAGGCGTGCCGCGCGTGGTTCTGCTCACGCCCGGGCCCTACAGCGAGACCTACTTCGAGCACGCGTACATGGCACGTTATTTGGGTTTGCCCTTGGTCGAAGGCGGTGACCTCACGGTGCGTGGCGAGAGGCTCTTCTTGAAGACGGTGGAAGGCCTGGAGCCCGTGCACGGCGTGCTGCGCCGGCTTGACGACGACTGGTGCGACCCGCTGGAGCTGCGCCCCGATTCGGCCCTGGGCGTGCCCGGCCTCTTGCAGGCGGCACGTGCGGGCACCGTGGTCATGGCCAACGCGCTGGGCAGCGGCTTCCTGGAGTCGCCCGCCGTGCAGGGCTTCTTGCCCGGCATTTCACGCCGGCTCTTGGGTGAGCCCCTGGCCATGCCCTCGCTGCCGACCTGGTGGTGTGGTGAAGCCGCCAGCTGGCATGGTGTGCGCGACGTGCTGGACGACAAGATCATCCGCGGCACCTTCCCGCGCAGTGGCCGCACCTGGCTGCCAAAAGAGCGTGAAGACTGGCGTGAACACCGCGCCGCCATGATCGAGCAAGACCCCGACGCCTGGACGGCCCAGGGCCGGCTGCGTTTTTCGCGCACGCCCCAATGGAGTGCCGGCGCCGTGTTGCCGCGCCCGGCGATGGTGCGCGTGTACGCCATCACCGATGCCCAGGGCCGTTGGCATGTGCTGCCCGGGGGCATGACGCGTGTGGCGCAGCGCGAAGACGCCAGCGTGTCCATGCAACGCGGCGGCACCAGCCTGGACACCTGGGTGTTGACCGACGGCCCGGTCGACACCTTCTCGATGCTGCCGCAGCGCCTGCATGTCGACGACCTCGCGCAGCGCCGCCGCCCGGTGAGCAGCCGCACGGGCGAGAACCTCTTCTGGCTGGGCCGCTACACCGAGCGCACCGAGCAGCTGGTGCGTCTGGCGCGCGCCCTGCTCACCGTGATCGACGCCGACACCGATGCCGGCGCCAGCGTGCTGCACGCCTTGTCCACACTGGCCGTGAGCACCGGCCTGGCGCCGCAAGGTGTGCCCAAGCTCGTGCAGGCCGCGCACCTCTTTGAGCGCGCGGTCTTGATGGGCCTGGGCGACGCCAAGGCCACGAGCGTGGCCTGCAACCTGGCGGCCTTGGCGCGCTCGTCGATGGCACTTCGCGAGCGTTTGTCGCCTGAACAGTTGGGCTTGATCCGCGCCATGGCCGAGACCTTCACGCAAGCACTTGACGTGCCCGAAGGCCAGACACCGACGCTGCCCCAGGTGCTGCCCGCGCTGGATCGCCTGGCCATCGAGCTCGCGGCCGTGACCGGCGCGCAGAGCGACCGCATGACACGCGACCACGGCTGGCGCCTGCTCACCGTGGGCCGCCTCATCGAGCGTTTGACGGGCGTGACGCTGCGCCTGCAAACCTTTCTTGATGCGCGCGCGCTGACCAGTGCGGCAGGCATTGACGTGCTGCTGGAGCTCTTTGACAGCACCATCACGTTTCGCGCGCGCTACCAGCGCCGCGAAGACCTGCTGGCCTTGGTTGACTTGCTGGTGCTGGACAGCGCCAACCCGCGCGCATTCGGTGGCGTGCTGCGCCGACTGCGCACCGAGCTGCGTAAATTGCCCGGCAGCGCCGAGTCCATCGAAGCCATGCTCATGCTTCTGCCGAGTGAGGGTGCGGGCCTGACGCTCGACGAGCTGCGCGACAAGAGCGACGCGCAGATCGGCGCGCGTTTGCTTGAGCTCGCGCAGCAGTTACGCGGCGCGGTGGCTGAGCTTTCCGAGCGCATCAGCACCAGTTACTTCACGCTGGCGCAGGGTGTGGAGCAGCGCATATGAAGGCGCTGCTGGACATCACCCACGAGACGCGCTACGACTACGCCGCGCCCGTCTCGCTGGCGCATCACATGGCGCATTTGCAGCCGCTGACCGACGCCCACCAGCAGCTGCTAACGTTTGAGTTGAATGTCACCCCCGAAGTCGAGCGTCAGCGCAGCGCACTCGACAGCCAAGGCAACACCGCCTGCTGGTTCAGCCTGACGCAGCCGCACCAGCACTTGGTGGTCACGGCGCAGAGCCGCGTGGCGCTGCAAACGCGCTTCGCGGCTTTGGTGGCTGAAGCCTCGCCTGCGTGGGACGGTCTGGCCAGCCGCTTGCGTTACGTGGCCCTTGCGCCCTTCGAGCCGGCGCTGGCCTACGCCCAGCCGTCACCTTTCGTGCCGCGCCTGGACGAGCTGCAGCATTACGCAGCGGCGTCATTCTTCCC
>JANOJR010000472.1:0-9822 GCA_031418855.1 Rubrivivax sp. | reverse complement strand
GGGCGACGGCGTTCCATGAATTTGGAAATGTCGCGCTCGCATCGCATACGTTCCAACTGCGTGAAGGCCATGTGTTTCTTCGGCTGCCGTTCTTCAGGTACTCCAGCATAACGGAGCGGGCCTTTTGCGTGGCCTAACGTTTGAGGTGAGCAGCCGCACACGGCGCTACTCAGCATGAAGAAGCCACAACTGCCGACCGCCGTGAGCGGTCTGCTCGACCGAATGGTTAGGCTGCGACCGACGGATGGTGCTGCTTGCGGCGCTGGATGCCTTGCCACAAGCTGTGCAGCACCTCGCCACTGACGCGGCTTTCCGAGCGCTCGGCCGCTTTGCCTGCATGCTCCTGGTCCGAGTCGCTACCGCTTGTCCGACACGCTCGTCGCCGCTTGCGGCGACCACAACAAACTGACTGCGCGGCGCAGCACGCCTGCGCGAAGCGCACACAAGGAACTGACTATTGCGACAGCTCACCATGCGCTTTGGTACGGGCTCGAAGCCAACGTGAACACTCTTTGGCGGCACTGATGAAAGGCGGGCAGCGCGGGCAAAGGGCTCTCGGAGTTGGAGGACCGGCCACTGCGGTTCGACTTCGCCATGGGTTTGCATTTGTTGCGGCCTAACGTAAAGTGAACCAACCTATCCAGAGATCGCCGGTTGGTCTACGGCCATCATGCCAGAGCCATGGTCCTTTTGAGGGCACCTATGTGGGTGACGTCATCTCCCCACTTCGGGGCGATGCGGGCGCCTACATGGGCCGCCTAAATTTCTCGGCATGGACAAAACTCGAAATGCCTCGGCCATTGACCCCATCAACGCACCCCCAGCCCCGCGACTGCTTGATCTGGTTCGCGGCGCTGTGCGAGTTCGCCACTATTCCATTCGCACTGAAGTGGCCTACGTCGATTGGATTCGCCGTTTCATCATCTTTCACGGCAAACGCCACCCCAGCCAACTTGGCGCGGTTGAGGTCACGGCGTTCCTGACGCACCTGGCTGTGGAGCGCAATGTCTCCGCCGCCACGCAAGCACAGGCCAAGTCGGCGCTGTTGTTTCTATACCGGCATGTGCTGGATTTGAATATGCCGTGGCTCGACGAGGTGATCTCGGCCAAAGAGCGCCGCCGTCTGCCCGTCGTGTTGACGACGCAGGAGGTGCGCGCCTTGCTGCTTGAAGTCAGCGGTACGACGGGGCTGATCACGGCGCTGCTCTACGGCACGGGGATGCGCCTGCTCGAGGGGCTGCGCCTGCGCGTGCAGGACGTGGCCATCGAGCGGCGCGAGATCGTGGTGCGCCACGGCAAGGGCGGCAAGGACCGCGTGACCGTGTTGCCCGAAAACCTGGTCCTGCCACTGCAAGCCCAGTTCTCAAGCACGCAGGCGCTGCACGATCGCGATCTTGCGGCCGGCCACGGCGAGGTCTGGCTGCCCGATGCACTGGCCGTCAAGTACCCCCATGCCGCGCGCCAATGGGGTTGGCAATGGGTCTTCCCCAGCCCCACGCGCAGCGCCGACCCGCGCAGCGGCGTGCTGCGCCGCCACCACCTCAATGAAGCTTCGGTGCAGAAGGTGGTGGCGGTAGCGGCCAAGCGCGCGGGCATTGTCAAACCCTGCTCGCCGCACATCCTGCGCCACTCGTTCGCCACACACCTGCTGCAAGCGGGCTACGACATCCGCACGGTGCAGGAACTGCTTGGCCACAGCGACGTGTCGACGACGATGATTTACACGCATGTGCTCAACCGGGGTGGCCGCGGCGTGCGCAGCCCGCTGGACCAGATCTGAATCTAGCGGTCTGCAGTAGCTTTGACGTTCAAAGACGTCGCTCACCCCTGCGCGCGCGCATCCAGCCAGCGTGCGCCGTGCGCATCGCAAAGCGTACGCCATGCCTCGCGCCGTTGCGCCAGCCGCTCGGGCAGGTGTGCGAAGCGCGTTTGAAATGCGGCTTCATCGATGGCGACGAGCGTCGGCCCCGTCTCGCTCAGAGCTTTGATGAAGCGCCCATGGGTCTCGGCTTCCGGCGTGGCGCCAAGATCGAACAGCGCCACCGCCGTGGCGCCGGCCACGCGAGCGGGCGGCTGGTCTTCGTCGCCATACGCGCTGCCTTGCTCGATCTGGAGCTGAACGTCGTCGCCAAACTCTAACGCCATAAGTACACGCAATCTTTGCATCGCCTGGGCGTCGGGCATTGCGCCGTGGGGAAAGACCTGCACGCACGCCGGTGCGCCCGCGCGGGAACGCGCGAGCTGCGCGAAGTAGGGTTCGTGCCAGGGCAAGGGAAAGCGCCGCGACAGCCCGCGCGCGCGCCACATCGACGCGGCCGCGAGCAGCGCGCGTGGCAGCACGACCCCGCTCAGCAGCGTGGTGGCGTAGAGATGAATCCATGGCGCCGCCAAGCCGGTGGGCGCGACATCGGGCATGACGCGCAATGTCGCCACGCTTGGCACCGCGATGCCGCTCAGGCGGCTCGCGGGGTCGAGCAGCAGTTGCAGCAGTGCCTGCACCTGCGTGGCGTCGAGAAAGGTGCTTTGCCAGCCCGCGCGGTAGTCGAGCACCAGTCCGCGGGTGTACAGGCCCAGCATCAGCCCAAGGCCGAGCGTGGCCGCAGCCAGGTGCAGCAGGCTGGCCGCGCGCGCCATGTTCATCGCGCCGGCTTGGCGCACCCAGTCGGCTTGGAAAGCCGCCAGTGCCGACACCGTCGTGCGCGCGTGCTCGCGCCCCAGCCACAGCCGCACCAACGCGCGCTGCGGCGAAAACAGGCCCACAGTGGGCGACGTGCGCAGGCGCAGGGCGCGCGCCAGCCACCACAGGTAAACGAGCAGGTTCCAGCCGACCACGCCCCACAGCGGCGGCGCCAACAGGTTGATGCGTTGGCCGGCGCCGATCTGGTCGACCGCGATGCCGGCGATCAAGCCCAGCGCGGCGGCCAGCAGTGCCCAGCGCGGATGCCACAGGCGCTGCTCGCGCAGCGGCGCGACGGCCGGCTCGCGCGTTTGCAGCCGCTGCAAGGCATGGCGCGCGCGTGTGGCCACGAAGTCGGCGTCGCTGGCGCCATGCGGTGCGGTCTCGCGCACCAGACGGGTAGCCCATTGGCGGTCGTCAGCGCTCCATGGCGGTGTGTCGACGCCGCCTTCTTCGAAGGCCCGCACCAGCCACACGTCGCGGGCGCTTTGTTCGTCGAGGGTGGATGGGTCCTTGGACATGGTGGGCGGCGCAATGGTGCGTCTGCGCTTCGCTCAAAGTGCCAGCGCGCGCCCGATAAGGATCTTCTGCACCTCGCTCGTGCCTTCGTAGATCTGGCACACGCGCACGTCGCGGTAGATGCGCTCGACGGGGAAGTCGCTGACGTAGCCGTAGCCGCCCAGCACCTGGATCGCGCCGCTGCACACGGCTTCGGCCATTTCGCTGGCGAAGAGTTTGGCCATCGCCGCTTCTTTCAAGCATGGCAGGCCGGCGTCTTTGAGTGATGCTGCGTGCCAGATGAGTTGGCGCGCGGCTTCGATGTTTGTCGCCATGTCGGCCAATTTGAATTGCACGGCCTGGTGCTGAAAGATGGGCTGGCCAAAACTCTTGCGCTCTTTGCTGTAGGCCAGCGCGCACTCGAAGGCGGCGCGCGCCATGCCGACCGATTGCGCGGCAATGCCGATGCGCCCGCCTTCCAGTCCCGACAAGGCAATCTTCAGTCCCATGCCCTCGTCAGCTAACAAGTTAGCGGCGGGCACAAGGCAATGGTCGAAAACGATTTGCGCGGTGTCGCTGGCGTGCTGACCGAGCTTGTCTTCGATGCGCGCTACGGTGTAGCCCGGCGTGGTGGTGGGCACGATGAAGGCGCTGATGCCGCGTTTGCCGGCGGCCTTGTCGGTCACGGCCATGACGATGGCGACGTCGCCGTTCTTGCCGCTGGTGATGAATTGTTTGACGCCGCTCAGCGCGTAGTCGCCGCCATCTTTGGTCGCGGTCGTCTTCAACCCACCCGCTTCGGAGCCGACATGCGGCTCGGTCAGGCAAAAGGCGCCGAGCATGTCACCGCGCGCCAGGGGTTTGAGAAACCGCTCTTTTTGATCGTTATTGCCGAAAGCCATCAGGATGGAACACACCGGGCAGTTGTTGACGCTGAGCACGGTGCTGGTGGCGCCGTCGCCGGCGGCGACTTCTTCAAGAATGAGGGCGAGTGCCAGGTAGTCCAGGCCGGCGCCGTCCCACGCGGTCGGCACCGCCACGCCGTAGCAGCCCAGGGCGGCCAGGCCACGCAGCGCGTCGCGCGGGAATTGGTGGCTCTTGTCCCAGGCGGCCGCAAAGGGCGCGACTTCAGCTTGCACGTAGGCCCGCACAGCGTCTTGCACGGCGCGGTGGTCTTCAGACAGCAGCATGGTGGTCCTTCATAGTCTGGGAATCCGGATGCGGATGCGTCGCATGGCGTGGGCGGCGGCGTCGTGCGACCAGCGCTCGACTTGCAGCCGGCCGCTGCCATCGCTGAGACTCAGGTGGCGGTGCTCGCGCCGCAACCTGAATCATGCCGGCTCGGCAAGTTCCACGTCGCCCAGCACGAAGAGCCGCCCCGACAGCGGCGCCGCTTCCAGCGCTTCGCGGCTGACGGCATCACGCGCCGTGGTGACGAAGAGCGAGCGCCCCTCCATGCCACCGAAGGCCACGCCGGTGGGGCATGGCACGGGCAGCGCCAGCACGCGGTCCAGGCTGCCGTCGTTCGCAAAACGCGCCACGCTCCAGCCGCCGCGCAGGGCACTCCAGATGCCACCTTGCGCGTCCACCGCCAGGCCGCTGAGCTGGCCCGAACCCTTGGGCACGGTGGCCAGGCGTTGCAGGCTTTGACTGCCCACGCGCGCGGCATAGAGCGTGCCGCTGCCGGCGCAGGCGATATACAGCAGCTCGCTGCGAAGGTCCCAGGCCAGCGCGGTGGCCGGCTCGGCCAGGCGCCAGCCGCCGCGCCAGGTTCCGTCGGCACCGAGCTCGCTCACGCGCCAACGCTCACCATCGGCCATGCAGGCCCAGGGTTGGCCACCAGTGGCCAGGCACAGGGCGGTGAGGCGCTGCGTGGGCAGCCCCGCCAAGGCGCGCTTGTCGCCTTCGGCACTGACCAGTTGCCAGGCGTCGCCGCTGAGCACAGCCGCACCCTCGGGGTGGGCCAAGAGGCGCTGGATGGGGTGTTCCAGCGTGGCCACGATGCGGTCACCTTGAGCGTTAGCAAGGTGCAGCGCGGGCGCCAGGCGGTCGGCCCACCACAGGCCCTGGCCGGCGCTCCACCAGCAGGGGTCGCCGCCGTCAAAGGCCCACTCGCCGGGCACGGCATCGGCCTCACCTTCACTGCGGGCACCTTGTGCTGTTGAGAGCTGCGCGCCGATGCGCCGCGCCGCTTCGGCGACTTCGGGACCGATGAGTTCGATGCGCTCGACGGTGAGCCGAAACGCCGGCCCGGCCACGCTGATGGCGCCGCGCACCTGCCCGCGCGCGTCCTTGATGGGCGCGCCGCAGCAGCGCACACCCAGGGCGATCTCTTCGTCGTCGATCGACCAGCCGCGCGCGGCCGTCAGGCGCAGCTCGGCTTGCAGGCGGCGGCGTTCGGTGATGGTGCGTGGTGTCATGGCGCCCATGGGCAGCTCTTTGACGATGGCGTCGCGCTGCTCGGCGGGCATGGCCGAGAGGATGGCCTTGCCTTGGCTCGTGCAATGCAGCGGTTTGCGCTGGCCGATGGCGGCGTGCGAGCGCTGGCTGTGCGCGCCGTCGCAGCGCTCCAGCGAGAGCACCTCCAGGCCATCCAGCGTGGCCAAATAGGTGGTCTCGCCCGTCATGTCGCGCAGCGCACGCAGCTCGGTGGCGGCGGCGGCCACCAGGTCGGGCATGGCGTAAGCCGCGCGTGCGTACTCAAAACACACCAAGCCCAGGCAGTAGACGCGGCGCTGCGGGTCGCGCCGCACCAGCCCGCGCGCCACGAGCGTGCCGAGCAAGCGGTACAAGGTGGTGCGCGGCAGCGCCAGGCGGCTGGCGAGTTCGGCCTGGCTCAGGCCACCGCTTGAGCGGCCCACAGCGTCAAGCACATCGAGCGCTTTGTCGAGCGCGGCAGTGCCATCGGCGGATTTCTCTGACATGGTCTGTGCTCCTGGGCGACATCCCGGATGCTGGAACTCGGGCCCGCGCCGCCGCATTTCTGCGCTGGCGGCGCGGCGGCGCGCCTCCTAGCATCTCGACCCATCTTACGTCCCGCACTCTGGGACGGCGACGGAGCCATTGTCTGATGTCCCTGGTGCCTGATCTGACCGTAACACCCACACCGGCACGGCCACAAGACGGTGTATACGTCAGCGACGAGGTGCTCGCGCGCCTGGCCCGTGTGAGCAGCGGGTCGCTGAGCACGCAGCTCTTCAAGAAGGGCCTGCGCCAACCGGTGATGGTGGGGCTCAAGCCGCTGCAGTCCAAGCCCAAACGCTTTGCCGGCCGCGCCTTCACCATGCGCTTCATTCCCGCGCGCGAGGACATCGACACCTACGCCACGCTGACCACCGCGCCGCACGTCAACAACCTGCAATGGGTGGCGGTAGAGCAAGCCTGCGCGGGTGATGTGGTGGTGATCGACAGCCGGCGCGACATCAGCGCCGCGTCGATGGGCAACATGCTGGTTACGCGCTTGATGAAGCGCGGCGTGCACGGCGTCGTCACCGACGGGGCGTTTCGTGACGGCAGCGAACTCGCGGCGATGGCCATCCCGACCTGGAGCGCGGCCGTCACCGCCACCACGCGCCTGAGCTTTCATCACGTGGCCGACTTGCAAGTGCCCGTGTCGTGCGCTGGCGTGGCCGTCTACCCGGGTGACGTGGTGCATGGCGACGGCGACTCGGTCACCGTGGTGCCCGCAGCTTGGGCTGAAGAGATGGCCGACGTGTGCGAGGCGCAAGACGGCATGGAAGCCTACCTGGCACTGCGCTTGCAACGCGGCGAAAGCGTGTGGGGCCTCTACCCTGCCAGCGAGGCCACCCGCGCGATGTATGCGGCCTGGGTCAACGCGGGGCGCCCGCCGCTCTAACCCTCATCGCGAACGGGGCCGACCATGCACGCCTTTGAAGCCACCATCCGCCGCTACTTCGACGCCTGCAACGCTGGCGACCATGCCGCGCTCTTGGCGTGCTTCACGCCTGACGCGGTGCACTACTTCCCGCCCGGGTTGCCCAGCGTGCCCTGGCGTGGGGCCGAGACCATTGCCGCGCAATGGGTGTGGTGCGTCGAACACCTCGGCTCGCAGTGGACGATCGAGAAGGTGCTGGTCGGCGCCGACACGCATGAAGCCGTGATCGAATGGACGCACTGGAAGCGCAAGAGCGGCACCGCCCAGCGTGGTGACGAGTGGTACGTCTTTGATGAAGCCTCGGGCCTCATCCAAGAGATACGCGCCTACTACGCCGCGCCGGCGGCGAAAGACGTCTTGATAGGCGAGCTGGTCGGTTTCGATTACAAGGGCCGTGGTTATCACTTGAAAAGCCCCTGATCATGATCAAGCCCGAGCAACTGCGCAGCGCGCGCTGGTTTGCCCCCGACGACCTGCGCTCTTTTGGCCACCGCTCGCGCTTCATGCAAATGGGCTACAGCGCGGCCGACTGGGCCGGCAAGCCGCTCATCGCCATCGTCAACACCTGGAGCGACGTGAACCAATGCCACACGCACTTCAAGCAGCGTGTGGACGACGTCAAACGTGGCGTGCTGCAGGCTGGCGGCTTCCCGCTGGAGCTGCCGGCCATCAGCTTGTCTGAGCCCATCGTCAAGCCCACGACCATGCTCTACCGCAACTTCCTGGCGATGGAATGCGAAGAGTTGTTGCGCTCGCACCCCATCGACGGCGCGGTCTTGATGGGCGGCTGCGACAAAACCACACCTGGCCTTTTGATGGGCGCCTTCAGCGCCGGCCTGCCGGCAATCTACCTGCCCGCCGGCCCCATGCTCAGCGGCCACTGGAAGGGTCACACCCTCGGCTCCGGCTCCGACGGCTGGAAGTACTGGGACGAGCGCCGTGCCGGCAAACTTAGCGACGCGCAGTGGCTGGAGGTGGAAGCCGGCATCGCGCGCAGCCATGGCACCTGCATGACCATGGGCACCGCCGCCACCATGATGGGCATTGCCGAAGCCATCGGCCTGACGCTGCCCGGCGCCAGCGCCATTCCCGCACCCGACGCCAACCACGTGCGCATGAGCGCCGAGTGCGGCCGCCGCGTGGTGCAGATGGTGTGGGATCAGCAGACGCCGGCGTCCTTCCTCACGCGCAGCCACTTCCTCAACGGCATCACTGTGGCCATGGCCATGGGCTGCTCCACCAACGCCATCATTCACCTCGTGGCCATGTCGCGCCGCGCCGGCTGCGCGGTGACGCTGGATGACTTCGACGCCGCCAGCCGCACCGTGCCGGTGCTGGCCAACATCCGCCCCAGCGGCGATAAATACCTGATGGAAGATTTCTATTACGCCGGCGGCTTGCCGGGCTTGATGAAGCGCATTGAAGGGTTCTTGAAGACGGACGTGCTAACGGTCAACGGACGCACGCTCGGCGAGAACATCGCTGGCGCCCAGGTGCACCACGACGACGTCATCCGCCCGCTGGCCAACCCGATTTACGCCGAAGGCGCGCTCGCCGTGCTGCGCGGCAACCTGGCGCCCAACGGTGTCGTCATCAAGCCCAGCGCCTGCGCACCGCAGCTGCTGCGCCACCGCGGGCCGGCGCTGGTGTTTGACGACTACCCGGCCATGAAAGAAGCCGTTGATAACCCCGATCTTGAGGTGACCGCCGAGCACATCATGGTGCTGCGCTACGCCGGCCCACTGGGTGGCCCGGGCATGCCCGAGTGGGGCATGTTGCCCATCCCCACCAAACTCGTGAAAGCCGGCGTGCGCGACATGCTGCGCCTGAGCGACGCGCGCATGAGCGGCACCAGCTACGGCGCGTGCATGCTGCATTGCGCGCCTGAAGCCTTCATCGGCGGCCCGCTGGCGCTGGTGCGCACGGGCGACTTCATCAGCGTGGACGTCTCCCTGCGCAGCATTCACCTTGAAGTCAGCGACGAAGAACTCGCGGCGCGGCGTGCGGCATGGTCACCACCACTTAGACGTTATGAGCGCGGCTACGGCTGGATGTTCAGCCGCCACATCCTGCAAGCCGACCAGGGCTGCGACTTTGATTTTCTGGAAACCGACTTCGGCGCGCCGGTGCCTGAGCCGAGCATTTACTGATTTGCTCCTTCCCCCACCAGGGGGAAGGCCGGGATGGGGGTGAAATGCCAGCCTCACCACCCAATCCTCAAACCACATTGACCCCCACCCCAGCCCTCCCCCTGGGAGGGGGAGGGAGCCAAGGCATGAAACCCGAAACACGCGCCAAGCTGATGACCGTGAGCACCGCCACGCTGTGCACGGCGCTCTTCAAACGCGGCCTGCGCAACGCCTTCATCCAGGACGTGCGGCCCATCAACCCGCAGCTGCCCAACATGGTGGGGCCGGCCTACACGCTGCGCACCATCCCTGCACGCGAAGACCTGAACCCGATCAGCGTCTTCAGCGACCGCGAGCACCCGCAGCGCAAGGCCATCGAAGAATGCCCGAGCGGCGCCGTGCTGGTCATCGACAGCCGCAAAGACGCGCGCGCGGCCTCGGCCGGCGCCATCCTCGTCACGCGCTTGATGAAACGCGGCGCCGCCGGCATCGTCAGCGACGGCGGTTTTCGTGATTCGCCCGAGATGGCCAAGCTGCCCTTTGCCGTCTACCACCAGCGCCCCAGCGCACCAACCAACCTGACGCTGCACCAGGCTCTGGACATCAACGTACCCATAGGCTGC
>JANOJR010000471.1:0-6523 GCA_031418855.1 Rubrivivax sp. | reverse complement strand
AAGGCGCGCATGAACGCCGACCTGCACATGGCCGAAGACCTGAAGAACACCGGCAAGGGCAACCTCTTCGTCATCTTCGGCGAGCCTGACATCACGCTGCTGCGAGATGACGAAAGCGCGCCCGACGGCAAGCTGCGCGTGAAGGTCAACGGCGTCGATGTCTTCAAGCCGCAGACCGGCGAGGTGGTCAGCCACGGCGCCGACGGCATCGCCTGCTGGTTCATCGACACCGACTACAACGAAGAAAGCTTCTTCGTGCGCCACGCCTACTTCCTGGGTGCGGGCGACCCCTACAGTGCGCTCAAGACGACGCTCAAGGCGGAGATCAATGCCGAGGCCTGGGCTACGCTCAACAGCGACACGTCACGGGCTTTTGAGAAGCCATCGAGTGGGCGCATCGCGGTGAAGGTGATCAATCACCTTGGGGATGAGGTGATGAAGGTCTTCAAGGTGAGCTGAGATGCCCGCGCCGCCGGCCGCACCCAAGCTTTATCACATTACCCATGTGGACAACCTGCCGTCGATCGTTGCGGACGGCTTCTTGTGGTCGGACGCGGCGCTGATCGCGCGTGGTGGCCCCGCCGCTTCCATCGGAATGAACAGCATCAAGCAGCGCCGCCTCGGGCTGCCGGTGAAGTGCCATCCTGGCGACTTCGTCGGCGGCTACGTTCCGTTCTACTTCTGCCCGCGCTCGATCATGCTGTTCCTGATCCACTGCGCAAACCATGCCGAGCTGACGTACCGTGGCGGGCAGGCCCCGATCCTGCACCTAGAGCTCGACCTGCAAGAGGTGATTCGATGGGCCGATGCACAAGCCCGACGTTGGGCATTCAGCCTCTCGAACGCTGGTGCGGGCTATTCGGAGTTCCGCAGCCGGGCTGACCAGTTCGACCAGATCGACTGGCCGGCCGTGGCCAACCCCGACTTCAGGAGTGCCAGCGTGAAGGAGGGCAAGCAGGCTGAGTTTCTCGTGGCCGATGGCGTGCCCTGGCAGCTTGTGCGGCGTGTCGGCGCGATGAGCCCGGCCATGCAGGCCCAGGCCATGCGCAACATGGGCGGGGTAGTGCATCGCCCTATCGTCGACGTATGCAGCTCATGGTACTTTTGAGCATGGAGGCGACGTCATGATCCGGTTCACATCAGGGAACATCCTCGACGCCGAAGTCGAGGCGTTGGTGAATACCGTCAACTGCGTCGGCATCATGGGGCGCGGCATCGCTTTGCAGTTCAAGCACGCCTTCCCTGAGAACTTCAAGGCCTACGAGGCAGCATGCAAGCGCAAGGCGGTTGAGCCCGGGCAGATGTTCGTTTTTGACACTGGCGAGCTGACGCTGCCCAGGTACATCATCAACTTCCCGACCAAGCGCCACTGGCGCGGCAAGAGCCGTATGGAAGACATCGACGCTGGCCTGCTCGCCTTGGTTGGGGAGATCCGCAAGCGAGGTATCCAGACGATCGCGGTCCCCCCGTTGGGCAGCGGTTTGGGCGGGCTGGATTGGGCCGAGGTCAGGCCGCGTATCGAGGCCGCCTTGATCGACCTGCCAGGAGTGGAGGTCTTGGTCTATGAGCCTGGCGGTGCGCCGACTGACAGCCGCCCGAATCGATCAACGGCCGTGCCGAAAATGACTGCAGGGCGGGCTGCGCTGGTGAGCTTGATGAGCCGGTATCTCGGCGGCCTGCTGGACCCGACGGTTTCGCTGCTGGAAGTGCACAAGATGATGTACTTTCTTCAGCAAGCCGGTGAGCCATTGAAGCTCAAGTTCGTGCAGGCGCCTTATGGGCCCTATGCGGAAAATCTGCGCCACGTCTTGCGCGATATCGAGGGCCACTTGGTGTCGGGCTACGCCGACGGGGGCGACGCGCCAGACAAGCAGCTCACCATTGTTCCGGGGGCAGCCGATCAAGCTGCGAAGTTCCTGGCCGAGCATCACGAGACACAGGCGCGACTTGAACGGGTTGCGCGATTGGTCGATGGCTTCGAGACGACGTTTGGACTGGAGTTGCTCTCCACCGTGCACTGGGTGATGGCCGAAAGCCACGCAGCGGACGAGCACGCCATCGAGCGTGAGACCTATGCCTGGAACCCGCGCAAGCGGCAATTCAGTCGCGCACAGATTGCCCTGGCTGCCGAACGCCTGCGGCGCGAAGGTTGGATGGCCAACGCGCATGTGCCGGCATGACCGAATTCAGGATTGCCGACACCTTCACCGACAGCCTCGCGCGCCTGACAGGCGATGAGCAGAAGGCTGCCAAGACCACGGCCTTTGATCTGCAACTGAACCCGGCCGCGCCTGGCCTGAGTTTTCACAAACTCGACAAGGCCAAGGACAAGAACTTCTGGTCGGTGCGGGTCAGCAGCGACATCCGCCTCATCGTTCACAGGGTTCAAGACAGCCTGCTGCTTTGCTACGTAGACCGCCACGACAAGGCCTACGACTGGGCCGAGCGTCGGCGGCTCGAAACCCACCCGAAGACCGGCGCCGCGCAGTGGGTGGAGATACGCGAGACCGTGCAGCAGATCGTGGTGCCGGTCTATGTGCAGACGGAACTTGCGCTGGCACCACCGCCTGCTGCGGAGTCGAAGCCGCTATTCGCTGGCCGCACCGACGATGAGCTTCTCAGCTACGGCGTGCCCGCCGAGTGGCTCGGCGATGTGAAGTCGGCGACAGACGTCACGCTGTTGGCGCTGGCTGATCACCTGCCCGCCGAGGCCGCCGAGGCGCTGCTGGAACTCGCCACCGGCGGCAAGCCCCGCGTACCGACGCATGCGGCGGTGGCAGCGAACCCTTTCGATCATCCGGACGCGCAGCGCCGCTTCCGCGTGATGACGAATGTCGAAGAACTGCAAACCGCGCTCGACTACCCGTGGGAGAAGTGGACCGTCTTCCTGCACCCTGAGCAGCGCCAGTGGGTAGAGCGCGACTACACCGGGCCGGCCCGCGTGTCAGGCTCTGCCGGCACCGGCAAGACCATCGTGGCCTTGCACCGCGCCGTGCATCTGGCCCGCGCACACCCCGCAGCGCGGGTGTTGCTGACGACTTTCTCCGACACCTTGGCACACGCGCTGCACACCAAGCTGAAGCGCCTGGTGGGCAGTGAGCCGCGACTTGCCGAGCGCATTGATGTTCACTCGCTCAACGCCATCGGGCTGCGCCTCTACAAGTCGCATTGCGGGCCGATCACGCTTGCTAACCGCCAAGCGGTGCGGGTGCTGATCCAAGAGGCGTCGACGGCGGTAGGTGGCCACAAGTTGAGCCTGCGGTTTCTCGTCTCCGAATGGGACCAGGTGGTGGATGCCTGGCAGTTGGAGACATGGGAGTCGTACCGCAATGTCACGCGCCTCGGCCGTAAGACCAGGCTGCCCGAGGCGCAGCGAGCGGTGTTGTGGTCGATCTTTGAGCGCGTCCGCAATGGGCTGATGGCGCAGAAGCTCACCACGCACGCCGGTATGTTCACCACCCTGGCAGCCGCGCTGGCCGCAGGCAAGCACGCGCCGTTCGAGTTTGCAATCGTCGACGAGGCGCAGGACATCAGCGTCGCGCACCTGCGCTTCCTGGCCGCGCTTGGAGCGAATCGGCCCGACGCGCTCTTCTTCGCAGGTGACCTTGGCCAGCGCATCTTTCAGCAGCCGTTCTCGTGGAAGTCGCTGGGCGTGGACATTCGCGGCCGGTCGCGCACGCTGCGCATCAACTACCGCACGTCACATCAGATTCGCCAGCAGGCAGATCGCTTGCTCGGTCCACAGACGACGGATGTGGACGGCGTCAGCGACAACCGCAGCGACACCGTCTCTGTCTTCAATGGCCCGCTACCCGTGATCCGGGTGCTGGGCAGCGAGAGCGACGAAATCAAGACCGTGGGTGCGTGGCTGGCTGAGCAGTCAACGGCCGGCATCTTGCCGCAGGAGTTTGGCGTCTTCGTGCGATCGGCGGCTCAGGTGGCCCGCGCTCAGGCGGCGGTCAACCAGGCGGGGCTGCGATACAACGTGCTCGGTGAGTACGTCGAGACAACCAGCGGCCACGTCTCGATCAGCACGATGCATCTGGCCAAGGGGCTGGAGTTCCGCGCCGTGGCCGTGATGGCCTGCGACGACGAGGTCGTCCCCTTGCAGGAGCGGATTGAAACGGTCGGAGATGACGCCGACTTGCAGGAGGTCTATGACACGGAGCGCCACCTGCTGTACGTGGCCTGCACCCGCGCGCGTGATCACCTTCTGGTCACGAGCGTTGAGCCGGCATCGGAGTTCCTTGATGACCTGCGAGCCTAGGCCGACGGGCCGCGACGGTTCGCTACATGCTGGTCGCAAAAGTTCGCTCCCCCATTCGGCAAACGGCATTCAACGGTTGGGTCGAGCTGGTCGTTCGACTCGCCTGCTTCAGCCACGAGCGACCTGTCCCAGGCGATTCCCGGACGAAGCATGCGGACGCCAAGCCTCTCAAGGGCTTCAGCAGGGCCGGGGTGCTGGAGAAGACGGGCAGCAAGACGCCGGTCACGGATATGGAACTGATCGCGCGACGCCGCAAGGTGGCGAGCGTGCGCGGTCAGCCGCCCTCTCTTCAAGCAAGTAGTTGGACGCACGGCCATGCCTGAGCTGAGGCAACACGCATGACGTACAGCGATGCAAGCCTCGCGGCTGGTCCGACTCGATGCTGAGCCAGCTGACACTGGGCGCAATCCGCAAGGGCATCGAGGCTCTGCCCGATCCGCTGCCGGCCATCGACAGCCTGCTGGCCGCCACGGCGTCACAGCATGGCTTGATCCTGGTGACCCTAAACCTGCGCGACGTGCAGGGGGTGGGCGTGCAGATCCTCGGTCCCTGGGACGAGTGACCGGCTGCGCCGCTCCGTTCGTCAGTCAGTCAGTCAGTCAGTCTGGCGCTGCGGCCCGTGCGGGAGCACACTGCGCATGGGCTCAGCGGCGTCACACCCGAACCCGAGCCACGTCGTTTTTGCCCACGGAGGCCGTCATGTCCATCCCCTCGCGACTGTCCAGCTACCTCGACCAGCGCGGCGCAGACTACGACATCTGCACACATGAACACAGCCGCTGCAGCGCCGAGACTGCGCGCCGCGCCCACATCCCGCCGCACCAGCTTGCCAAGTCGGTGATCGTCGAAGACGACGCCGGCTGTGTGATGGCCGTCGTGCCGGCCGACAGGAGCGTCAAGCTCGGTCAGCTCTCGCGCCTGCTCGATCGCAAGCCGTTGCGGCTGGCCGACGAGGCCCGCATCGCGACCCTGTTCGCCGACTGCGAGCGCGGTGCTGTGCCCGCACTCGGCATGGCCTGGGACATTGAGACCGTGGTCGACGACGAGCTCGAAGCCAGCGCGGTCGTTTATATCGAAGGCGGCGATCACGAACATCTGCTGCGCCTGTCGCACGATCAGTTTCACGAGCTGATGCGCGCCGCGCGCCACGGCCATTTCTGCGGCGAACCGATCCATTGAGGCTGGCGGCGGCACGCCACCGCCACGACATGACGGAGGCATTTGTGGACCAGGAAACTTTCAATCTCAGTATTCGCAAGCTTCTCAAGACGGTGGGCGTCAGTTCGCAGCACGAGATCGAACAGGCAGTGACGAATGCCATCGCTGCGGGCACGATCACCGGCGGCGAGACGCTCACTGCCACGATGACGCTGCAGATCGCCGCGCTGCGGCTCGATGTCAGGTTCGACGGCGAGATCAAGCTCCAGTAGTGGCACGGGTCGCAGCAATCGCAAAGCAGGGTGGAACGCCGATGAACACAGAACCCCTGCGTCTGCACGTGCCCGAGCCGAGCGGGCGCCCAGGCCACGAGACCGACTTCTCGTACCTGCACCTGTCGCGCGCCGGCGAGGTGCGGCGGCCGCCGATCGAGGCCATGCCGGCCGACACCAGCGACCTCGCCTTCACGCTGGTGCGCGTGCTTGACGACGCAGGCTGCGCGGTCGGGCCCTGGGTGCCGCCGATCGACGCCGAGCGGCTGCGCAGCGGCTTGCGCGCGATGATGAAGACGCGCGCCTTTGATGCGCGCATGCTGATCGCGCAGCGCCAGAAAAAGATTTCGTTCTACATGCAGTGCCTTGGCGAAGAGGCGATCGCTACCGCGCATGCGCTGGCGCTGCTGCCCGGCGACATGTGCTTTCCGACCTACCGCCAGCAGGGCCTGCTGCTGGCGCGCGACGACATCTCGATGGTCGAAATGATGTGCCAGGCGATGTCGAACCAAGGCGATCCGCTCAAGGGCCGCCAGTTGCCGGTGATGTACTCGTACAAGCGCGCTGGATTCTTCTCGGTCTCGGGCAACCTGGCCACGCAGTTCATCCAGGCGGTGGGCTGGGCCATGGCCTCGGCGATCAAAGGCGACAGCAGAATTGCGTCGGCCTGGATCGGTGATGGCGCCACTGCCGAGTCCGACTTTCACACCGCGCTGACCTTCGCCCACGTGTACCGCGCACCGGTGATCCTCAACGTCGTCAACAACCAATGGGCGATCTCGACCTTTCAGGCGATTGCCGGCGGCGAGGCCACCACCTTCGCGGC
>JANOJR010000470.1:0-3746 GCA_031418855.1 Rubrivivax sp. | reverse complement strand
GCTTCATTCGTTACGACTACCCGATGGCGTGAAGCGAACCGGCTCGGTCGCCAGCGATCACTCGCCAGCGATCACTCGCCAGTGATCAATCGCCAGTGATCTTGCGGTCTTTCACGATCACCGCATAGCGCTGCAAATCGCTCTTGATCACGGCGTCGAACTGCGCCGGGCTCATGGGTGTGGGCTCAGCGCCCAGCGCGCGGATGGCCTCAGTCACGGCCGGCAGCACCAGCGCCTTGTTGATCTCGGCGTTGACCCGGTCGATGACGGGCTGGGGTGTGCCGCCGGGTGCCCAAAAACCGTGCGTCGTGCCGGTGTCAAAACCGCTCAAGCCCAGCTCGGCCAGCGTCGCGGTGTTGGGGTACAGAGGCGAGCGCTTGGCGCTGCCCATCGCCAACAAACGCAGCTTGCCCGACCTGATGTGCTGGAAGGCGATGCCGGGGTCGAAGCTGTAGTCAATCTGCCCGCCGAGCAAGTCTTGCAGCGCCGCGCCCGAGCCGCGGTAGGGGATGTGCACGGTGAAGATGCCGGCCTGTGCTTTGAGCATCTCGCCGGCGATGTGCGGCGAGGTGCCGTTGCCTGGCGTGCCGTAGGTCAGCTTGCCCGGGTTGGCCTTGGCGTACTTCACAAACTCGGCGTAGTTGGTGAACGGCAGGTCACTGCGCGCCACCAGGAAGAGCTCGAGGCGGGCCCCGGCGGCCACCGCCACCAAGTCCTTGCCCGGGGTGTAGGGCAGCTTGGGTGTGATCAGCGGCACGATGGCCATGGCGCTGCCGGAGGACAGCAAGAAGGTGTAGCCGTCGGGTGCGGCTTTGGCCACCGCTTCAGCGCCGACGATGCCACCCGCGCCCGAGCGGTTGTCGATCACGACAGGTACCCCCAGCGCTGCCGACAAGGGCGCGGCCACGGCACGCGCCACCACGTCGGGTGAGCCCCCGGCCGGGAAGTTCACCACCAAGCGGATCGGCTTGTTGGGCCAGCCCGCTTGGGCCCAGGCCGCTTGGGGCACGCTCACCATGGCGCCAACCACCAGCGCGGCGGCGGTCTTCAGGAAGTTCTTGCGTTGCATGGGATCGTCTCCGTTGAAGTTGATGAAATTCTGCCGTACGAACGCATCAGGCGCCGCGCCGTGGTCAGCGGCAGCGCAGCCCCGCCGCATCGAAGGCGTGCACCTGTGTCGGCGCCAGACGCAGCTTCATTCGCAGCGCGCGGCAGCGCTGTGGCGGGGCGCTGTGTTCCGCTCATGTCCCCCACCCAGAGTCAGAGCAAGCTCTGACTCTGGTCTCCTCCTTTACTTCGCTCCACACAGCGCCCCGCCACAGCGCCGCCAACAGTGTGGGCGCCCCACGGGTTGAAAATGCAAATGCGCCACGGTGCGCGCGGATGAGGGCGTTGGGTGACCGGCGCAGTGAAGTAAAGGAGGAGGCGTCGACCGCCAGGTCGGCGTCGGGGGACATGAACGGAGCCGGTCAGCCAACGCCCGCATCTGCGCCGAGGTGCGCACGGGCGGCAATGATGCTGACGCTGGCACTTGCGACAGCAACCTGGGCCACGGCACAGCCACAACCGGCCGCTCACGTACCAGCCGCCATCCCCGAAGTCCGCGGTACCTGGCTCACGACGACGGCCAACGACGCGCTCGCCAGCCCCGCCAACACCGCCGCCACGATGCGTGCGCTGCGCGAGATCGGCCTCAACACGGTCTACGTCGAAACCTGGAAGAACGGCTACACACAATACCCGTCGGATGTGTTGGCACGTACCATCGGCGTTAGCCAACGCCCCAGCCAGGCCGCGCAAGACCCCAGCGACAGCGCCGCGCAACGCGCCACGTCGCCACGCGATTTGCTGCACGAGGCCTGCGCTGAAGCGCACCGCCAGGGCCTCATCTGCATGGCCTGGTTTGAATATGGCTTCATGGCCGCCCACGCGTCGACCATGACGCACCTGCGCCGGCTCAAGCCCGAGTGGCTAAGCCGCGACGCCAGCGGCAACGAGGTCGCGCCCAACGGCTTTGTGTGGATGAACCCGCTGCACCCGCAGGCACGGCTCTTTCTGCTGGACCTGCTGCTTGAAGCCATCGACCGCTACGACATCGACGGTGTGCAGATCGACGACCGCATCGTCTGGCCCTACGTCACCATGGGCTACGACGACTTCACGGTGCAGGCGTACGCGGCCGAGCACCAAGGCGCCAAACCACCCACCGATGCGCGCGACCCAGCCTGGATGCGCTGGCGCGCGGCCAAGGTGGACGAGACCGCACGCTGGTTCACGCAAGAGCTGCGTGCGCGCCGCCCCGGGCTGGTGCTCTCGCTCAGCCCCGCCGTCTACCCCTGGAGCTGGGAGCACTACCTGCTGAACTGGCCACGCTGGGCCGCCTGGGGCGAGGTCGACCGCCTGCGCACTGACCCCGTGCGCGGCGAGGCAGCACGCGCCACGCTGCCGCACTGGGACGAATTCATCCCCCAGGCCTACCGATTCAGCTACGCCGCGTTCGCGGGTACCTGGCTTGAGCAGATGCAGGCCTTGCGCGACGCTAACGCTTATCGTGCACGGGACCTGGTGGCGGGCATCCGCATCAACGGCGGCGGCGACGATTCAAGCTGGGCGCAGCTGCGCGACTCGATGGCGCTGGTGCGTGAGCACGGCCAAGGCGGCCATGTGCTGTGGTTCAGCCGTGGTGTGCTGGGTGCGCTGCGGCCGCAGCTCACGGCGCATTACGCCGCACTCGGCCCAGCGCGCAGCCCGCGCTTCCCCGCGCATTGGCGGCCGGCGCCGATCAACTTGCAGCGTGAGCCCACCGATGCCACAGCCGCCAACGACGCCGCGCAAGGCCAACGCGAGCCCTGGATTTGGCCTTCAGCCGTGGCCGGCGATTGGCGCGTGATCGGCCACGACGGGCTGCAATGGCAGACCTTGCAGACCTTGTCGCTACCCGCCAGCAGCGCCGGCGCCAAGGTGCAGCTGCTGCTACCTAGAGGCATGACCCAAGTCGAGCTGCTGGCCGACCGGCGCGCGGCGATGCGGCAAAGCATGGCCTGCCGCGCGGCGGCCAACTGCTGAAAATTTTCGGCTTGCGCTACAACTGCGCCGATGGAACTCGTCACCCCCACCCTGACCCATCTTCCCAGCTACGTCGGCGCCTTGCAGCGCGGTTGGTCCGCCGACACCCTGCGTGCGGCGGCGGCTAACGAAGAACTGACGCGCATAGCCGCCGACCCCGCCGCCTTCATCGCCAGCTGCACCGACCGCGAAGCCAAGGCCGGCCCGGTGACCCTGCCCGACGGCTCACAAGTCCCGCGCATCCCGGGCCTGCGCCTGTGGCTGTGGGACGGCGAGTTCTGCGGCAGCATCGGCCTGCGCTGGCAGCGCGGCACCACCGACTTGCCGCCACACTGCCTGGGCCACGTCGGCTACACGGTGGTGCCGTGGAAGCAGCGCCTGGGCTACGCCACGCAAGCCCTGCGCGACATCCTGCCCTATGCCCGCGCTGAAGGCTTACCGTTTGTCGAGCTCACCACCGACCCCGACAACATCGCCTCGCAGCGCGCCATGCTGGCCAACGGCGCGGTGCTCGTCGAGCATTTCACCAAGCCGGCGGCGTTTGGTGGCAAGGCGGGGCTGCGGTATCGCATTGCGTTGGCCGCTTAAACGTTGCTCCTTCCCGTTTCTCGGCACCTACGCAAACGGGGCGGAGCGGCAACGCCGCGAGACCTACCGCACTCTGCGAAGCAACTTACGAC
>JANOJR010000469.1:0-3631 GCA_031418855.1 Rubrivivax sp. | reverse complement strand
GTCGCGGATGCCGGCCACCGCGGGGTCGATCTCGTAGCCGCTGGGCGTGCTGACGTGCACCGTGAAGCCGAGGATTTCGGCCGCTTGCAGCCAGGTGTTGGCCATGTTGTTGCCGTCGCCGACCCAGGCCACGACCTTGCCCTTGATGTCACCGCGGTGCTCGATGAAGGTGAAGATGTCGGCCAGGATCTGGCAAGGGTGGTATTCGTTGGTGAGGCCGTTGATCACGGGCACGCGTGAGTTCGCAGCGAAGCGCTCGAGCATGTCTTGCTCGAAGGTGCGGATCATGATGATGTCGACCAGGCGGCTGATCACACGCGCCGTGTCTTCGGCCGGCTCTGCGCGGCCGAGGTGGCTGTCGCCGGTGGTCAGGTGCACGACCGAGCCGCCCATCTGGTACATGCCGGCTTCGAAGCTCACGCGCGTTCGTGTGCTGGCTTTCTCGAAGATCATGGCCAGCGTGCGGTCGGTCAGCGGCTGGTATTTCTCGTAGTTCTTGAAGCGCGTCTTGATGACGCGTGCTCGCTCGAAGAGGTAGGCGTACTCCTCGAAGCGCAGGTCTTTGAACTGCAGGTAGTGTTTGATCAAAGTTGCGCCCGGTTTCATGGCGCGGGCGAGGCCACGAAGGCCTTGATCAAGGGGCACAGGATGTCGGCGACTTGCGTGGCTTCGGCCTCGTTGATGATGAGTGCGGGCAGCAAGCGCACCACGCGGTCTACCGTGACGCTGATCATCAAACCAGCATCGCAGGCTTGCTGGAGCAACGCGCCGCAGGGCCGGTCAAGCTCGATGCCGATCATCAAGCCCTGGCCGCGAATGTCGACCACGCCAGCGTTGCCGGCGAATTCACGCTGGAAGCGTTCATGCAGCAGCGTACCCATACGCGCGGCGTTAGCAAGCAAGTTGTCTTCTTCCATGATGCGCAGGGTTTCGACCCCGGCGCGCATGGCCAGTGGGTTACCACCGAAGGTCGTGCCGTGGTTGCCCGGTCCCAGCACATACATGGCGCGCGGCCCAGTGACGATGGCGCCGATGGGCACGCCCGAACCCAGGCCCTTGGCCAGCGGCATCACGTCGGGCTGGATGTCGGCCCATTGGTGGGCGAACCACTTGCCGGTGCGGCCGATGCCGCATTGCACTTCGTCGAGCATCAGCAGCCAGTCGTGCTGATCACACAAGCGGCGCAGGCCTTGCAAGTGTTCGATCTGCGTCGGGTTGATGCCACCTTCGCCCTGGATGGTTTCCAGAAACACGGCGACGACATTCGGGTGCGTGCGTGCAACTTGCTCGATGGCTCCCAGATCGTTCAGCGGCACACGCACGAAGCCTTCGACCAGCGGCCCGAAACCCTTCTGGATTTTTGGGTTGGCGGTGGCCGAAAGCGTCGCAATCGAGCGGCCGTGGAATGCGCCGTCGAAGACGATGATCTCGGGGCGATCAATGCCTTTGTCATGACCGAATTTGCGCGCAATCTTCAGCGCGCCTTCGTTGGCTTCCATGCCGGAATTGCAAAAAAAAGCGCTCGACAAACCCGAGATCTCGCACAGCTTGGCGGCGAGCAGCTCTTGCAGCGGCACTTCGTAGTAGTTGGAGCTGTGGATCAGCCGGGCGACCTGGTCTTGCAAGGCCGGCACGAGCCTGGCGTGGCCGTGACCCAAGGTGTTGACGGCGATGCCGGCCAGCGCGTCGAGGTAGCGTCGCCCCTCGGTGTCCCACAACCAGCACCCGTGTCCATGAGACAGCGCCACGGGCAGCCGCCCATAGGTGTTCATGACGTGGGGCATGGGGGAGGTGACAGCGGGTTCGGGGGCGTTCATTCGCGACCTTTCAAGTGTGCGTGGCCCAAAGAAAACGCCGGCGAGTCACCCTTCGGTCACAGGCCGGCCGGGAGCGCATTCTAAAGGTCGGGTCCCGCAGGCCGACATCCTGGCCACGAAGCTGAGACGGCCCGGTCATGCATGCTGCAACGCAACAACAACGAGTCACAATCGGACCATCCACCGTGGCCTTGCACGGCAACCGGCCGGCCAAGGCACTGGTGGTAGCGGGCCTGCGCAAGACGCCATTGCCGATGATTCAACACAAGCCGCGACAGGTCTTCATCCACGGCATCACCAAAGACGGCAAGGCGTTTCGGCCCAGCGACTGGGCCGAGCGCTTGGCTGGCGCCATGTCGTGCTTTCGCCCGGCTGGCAGCGCCGGTGGCATCGGCGCGTTCATCGGCTATTCACCATACTGCGTGCCGCAGGTCATCAATGAGGTGAAGTGCGTCATCGTCAGCGAGGCGCTGCGTGACCTGGAGCCGATGGCCTGGGACTTCGTCATGAACTTCGCGCGCGACAACGAACTTCAGGTCACCGACGCTTGCCTCTGGCCTGAGGCTTGAGTCGCGGGCAGACGTCAAGCGCCCAGCAAAAAGGGCCTGCATCGCAGGCCCTTGTCGTGGCAGGTCGTGAAAGCTTCAGGCAGCGAGTGCCAACGCCTTGACCTTGGCCGACAGGCGGCTCTTGTGGCGAGCCGCCTTGTTCTTGTGGAAGATGCCTTTGTCGGCCACCGAGTCGATGACGCTTTGTGCGCTCTTGAAGAGCTCACCGGCCTTGAGCTTGTCGCCGGCGATCACAGCCTTTTGCACGTTCTTGATGACGGTGCGGAAGTGCGAGCGCAGAGCGCTGTTGGCGGCGTTGAGCACGACGTCTTGGCGGGCGCGTTTGCGGCCTGAGGCAAGGCGAACGGTCTTCTTTTTGGCTTTGGTCGAAGTGGCCATGTTTGCTCTGGAGGCACCTTGCGTGGGTGCGGGTGGGACAAAGAGGACGGAGTATAGCAGCACGATCCAGCGGCACCGGCTGGCGGTGACCCGCCGCCTATACTCAGCCCGGCTGCGCACGCGGCGCCTGCAATGAACCTTCTCAAAGCCGCATCCACCGTTTCTTTGCTGACCCTGGCCTCGCGCATCACCGGTTTGGTGCGTGACCAGCTCATCGCAGCGGCCTTTGGCGCGAGCGCGCTGACCGACGCCTTCAACGTCGCCTTTCGCATCCCCAATCTGTTCCGCCGCCTCTTCGCCGAGGGCGCTTTTTCGCAGGCCTTCGTGCCGCTCTTGGCACGTTCGCGTGAAACCGAGGGTGATGAGGCCACGCATCAACTGATCGACGCGGTGGCCACCGTGCTCGTGTGGGCGCTGCTGCTCGTGTGCGCCTTGGGCGTGATCGCCGCGCCGCTGCTGGTGTGGACGATGGCGGCCGGCTTGGAGCAGCTTGAGCTGGCGGTGGTTATGACGCGCTGGATGTTCCCCTACATCGGCTTCATGTCACTCGTGGCCCTGAGTGCGGGCATCCTCAATACGTGGCGGCGATTCGCCGTGCCTGCTGCCACACCGGTGCTGCTGAATCTGAGCGTCATCGCCGCAGCCGCATGGGGCGCACCTCTTTTCAAGGGCTGGGGCGTGGAGCCCATCCTGGCACTGGTTGCGGGTGTGATGCTCGGCGGTGTATTGCAGGCGGGCATCCAGATTCCCGCACTGCGCCGGGCTGGTGTGCTGCCGCGCATTGGCCTGGGTTGGCGCAAGTTGCGCGCCGCCTGGGCGCACCCCGGCGTGCGTCGCATCCTCACGCTCATGGCGCCGGCACTGCTG
>JANOJR010000468.1:0-6778 GCA_031418855.1 Rubrivivax sp. | reverse complement strand
AGTGCTTCGAAGTGGCGTGCGGCCTCAAGGGCCTGCGCCGCGCCATCGGTGGGCTTCTGTACAAACGTCGCCGTGGCCTGGCGCAACAAGGCCAGTGCGATGAGCCCGCGCTGGCGGCTGCGCCGCGCTGCGGCCACGGCGGCAGCGGCGGTGGCAACTGCGACTTCGCTGCGCTCTTGGCGCGTCTGCACATGTGCCAGGCAGGCCAGCGCGTGGGCTTCGTGCGCCACCGATTTCGTGGTCTTCGCCAGTGCCAGCATCGCCTGCGCGTCCGTCTCGGCGTCGTTCAAGGCCAGCAGCGCCAGGTGGCTATCGATGCGCAAGGCCAGCCCCTCAAGCCGCTGGCTTGGCGACAGGCCAGCCAGCGCCAGCGCCGCCGTGGCTGCCGCGATGGCCTGGGCATGGCGCCCCGAGCGCGCGAGCTCGTGTGCGTTTTGCATGGCCTCGGCTTGGGGCCGTACTGGCAGGGGCAGGGGATGGGCAGCTGGGGCGGGGTGCTGAGCAGACATGAGCCGAGGCCTTTCAACGGGGTCGCGCACGGGCAGGTGCGTGCGCGGCCCAGTCTAGGCGGCGCGCGCGGCGCGGCCGCTATGGAAACTTCCCGTTGACGGCGGCGGCGGGGGGGCTTGGGTGGCGGTGGCGAAATCATCCGCGGCGACCTCCAAGTGCTAGCATTCAGGCGTGAACAGCAAGCAGCAACGTACGCTCGAAGTCGTCTTCGCCGAGCCCGTCAACGGCAACATCGAGTGGACGCGCATCGAGTCCTTGTTAGTGGCGCTGGGGTGCCGCGTGGTGCAGGGGGCGGGCTCATCAGTGAGTTTCGAGCACCAGGGCCGGCGCGCCACCTTTCATCGCCCGCACCCGGGCAAAGAAGCGCTGCGCTACCGCGTCAAAGCGTTGCGCGAGTTCTTGCAACAAATGGGGGTTCAGCCATGAGCAACACGATGTCGCACCGCGGCTATAGCGCCAGCATGAGTTTCGACGCCGACGACAAGATCATCGTCGGGCGCGTGCTGGACATCGCCGACATCGTCGTCTTCCACGGCGAGTCGGTGGCCGAGTTCGAGGCCCACTTTCATGCGGCGGTTGACGACTACATCGCCGCCTGCGCGCGCCTGGAGCAAACCCCCGAGAAGCCGGCCAGCGGCAAGCTCATGCTGCGCTTGGCACCCGGCGTTCACGCGGCGGCGCTGAAGGCTGCGGCGCGCAGTGGTGTGAGCTTGAACAAATGGGCCGAGCAGGCGCTGAGCGTGGCCAGTGGTAAGACGCGGCGGGTCAAGGCCAGCGCGTGAGTGCTGGCATGCCCGCACCGACCAGAGCGGCCACGGCTTTGCCGCGCTGAGGCGCATCTACGCCACCTGGACACAAGCCAACGCGCCTGTCCAAACGGCCAAGTCTCATGCGATCGACCGCAGCTTGGAATCAGGCCGCACGACCGCCACCCGCGATGCGCTGAACGTTCGCGCGCAGGACCGGCAAGTCCTGTTCGACCATGTTCCACACGGCGTCTAGGTCGACGCTGAAATAGGCGTGAATCAGTCGGTCTCGTGCCCCGGCGATTTGTCGCCATGGCACGCCGGGCTCAGCCTGGGTCAGGCCAGCGCTGAGGTTCTTCACGGCTTCGCCGATGATCTCCAGTGGTCGGATCACGGCGCTTTGCGTCTTGCGGTCGCCCACGAAGGCAACGCGACCATCGCACGTGTAAGCCTCAATCTCGGCCACGGCGTCAAGCACGTGCCCGAGAAAAAGCGCATCGCGCTCGTTCATACCGGCCGCGCTTCGGCCAGGATGCGCGGCTTCAGCGCGGGGTGCAGCTCGCGTTCGGTGCACAAATCGACCTTGACGCCCAGGGCGTCCTGGATGTCGAGCTGCAAGCCGACGATTTGAAGAAGCGAGGCCCCTGCGGGCATGTCGATCAAGAGGTCAAGGTCGCTGCCCTCCAGGTCCTGGCCACGCGCGGTCGAGCCGAAGACGCGCAGCTTGCTCGCGCCGCGCGCCGCCGCCAGGGCAAGGATGTGTTCGCGTTTCGAGGCCAGGGCAAGGGATGGGCGCATGGCCTCATTCTGCCCGCAGCGGCGCATTCAGCGCCACCGGCGAAGGCACGCCACCACGCGCGCCGGGCACCACGCTGCCATAGCGCTGCGCGAACACTGGTGGCAGCGGCCGCGCGTCAAGTGGCGCCAGCCACAGGCGCAGCAGGTGGCGGCGGCGCTCGGCCTCGGGCCAGTCGGTGAAGGCCGTGCGGTCGTGCAGCAGGGTGTGGTTGTGCACAAGCTGGATGTCGCCCGGCGCCAGTGTCATGAGGAAGTGCAGCTGCGGGTCGTTGGCGAGTTCATCGAAGAGGTCGAGTGCGGCGACATGCGCGGGTGTGAGACGCGGCGCGTCGTCGAAGCGCTGCGCGGAGTCGATGTACTGGCGCTGGTAGATGGCCGACATGTGGCCATCCTTCTGGTCGCCCGTTTGGCCACCATGCGTAACTAACCAGTTAAAGACCGGGATGGTGAAGTAGGGCTTCTCACCCGGCGGCACCTCGCCACGGCGGTCGGTGGCGATGGGCTCAAGCAGCAATGCCGCCAGCTCGGGCGCGCGCTGTCGCATCTGATTCCACAGCGTGTTCGACGACACCAGCGCCGAGTCACCACCGTGCTTGGCGACTTGCAGGCACAACAGGCCCACGATGTCGCAGCTGTCGGTGTGGAAGGTCTGGCGCTCGTGGGTTTGGTAGATGCGCACGTTGGGGTCGTCCGCGCTCAAGCCCAGGTCTTGCACATGGCCCAGCACATGGCCCTTGGCGTTTTGCGACACGGCGGGGCCCAGGTGCGCGCCGATGCCGAAAAACGCGGTGGCACTTTGGCGTAGCGTCCAGCGCTGCACGGGCAGGCCGCGCAAGAGCGCGAAGCCGCGGCCGTGCAGCACGTCAGCGCGGATGCGCGCCAGGCGCGGCGCGAGCAGGGGCAGTGGGAAGTGTGCGGCGCGAAGCTGGGCGATGTCGGCATTTGCGTTGGCGTGTACCGCGGCTTCGATCTCAGCCACCTCGGCCGCCGACAGCGGCAGGGTCCAATCGCTGCGCGCGGCCATCTCGGGTCCGCGCCAGACGGCTAGGCCACGCAGTTCGGGGGGTAAGTCGTTCATCAAGCCACTATAGGGCGCACTGACAAGTTGCCGCGCCATGGACTCGCCGACGAACCCGCGTCTGCAAGGCTTCGGCCCCGAGTTGATAGTGCCCAGCCATAGGGCCAAGCGGCGCCAATCGGCTCAACCGCCGTCAAGCCGCTCGTGGCAGAATCCGTACAAGCTGTACAGACTTCAAGCAAGGCGGCTTCATGGACCACAACCCATCCTTCGGCGTCGAGCAGGCTCGTGCCTCACTGCCCGCGCTGGTGGCCGATGCCAGCGCCGGCAAGGCCAGCGTGATCACCCGCCACGGCAAGCCGGTGGCGGCCATCGTGCCGTTGACGTCGCTCGCCTCTGCCGCCGGCCGCCCCGCCGCGACCGAATTGCTGTTGCTGCGAGGCACAGGCAAACGGCTGTGGGGCACGGATGTGGCGGGCAGCATCGACGCATTGCGTGACGAGTGGCGTTGAAGCATGGCACGCCGATCTATGGCGCCCATGGGCGCGACGAGCCGTGTTGCCCCGAAAGGCCGTGTCGGCCACTTGAGCACGGGCACTCGCGGTGCCACTGAAGCCACGCAGACCGCAGCCCTGTGGTGCGACCTGCCTGCGGGCAGCAAAGTGCTGGTTGACAGTGCACCCTTCATTTACCTGCTGCAAGACCACGCCGAGTTCGCGCCGCGCTTTGTCGGGCTGTTTGAGGCCAGCCGCGCGCAGCAGCTTCAGATCGCCCTGTCTGCCGTCACCTTGGCCGAGGTATTGGTTGGGCCATTCAAGGCCGGCCAGGATGCGCTGGCGCGGCGCTATGAACGGGCGTTGCGGGCGTTCGAGGTGGTGCCTGTCACCGCCGAGATCGCCGTCCAGGCCGCCCGCCTGCGCTCGCGCTACGGCCTGAAGTTGCCCGACGCGATACAGCTGGCCAGCGCGCTCGACGTGGGCGCATCGGCCCTGGTGACCCATGACCGCGACTTTGCCAAGGTGCGTGGCTTGCGCATCGTTCATGGGGCGTGAGGCGCCGCTCGGCCATGCAGCTAGGGACCCACCCATGAACCCGCATCTGCAAAGCTTCAGCCTGGCCAACCCGCCGCCGGGTTTCATCGACGACCCCTACCCGCACTACGCCGCGCTGCGTGAGCAACGCCCCGTGCACGAGCTGGCACCCGGCAGCTACCTGCTGACCCGCTACGCCGACGTGTTAGCCGTGTACCGCAGCGCGCAGGTCAGCTCGGACAAGAAGCGCGAGTTCGCGCCGAAGTTCGGCGACTCGCCGCTCTTTGAGCACCACACCACCAGCCTGGTCTTCAACGACCCGCCGCTGCACACGCGCGTGCGCCGCATCCTCATGGGCGCGCTGAACCAGCGTGCGATCGCACGCATGGAAGCCGGTGTTGCCGAGCTCGTGGCGCGGCTGCTGGACACGCTGGCCGATGAGCCCGAGCCCGACCTGGTGGAGCACTTCGCGGCGCGCATTCCGGTGGAAGTGATCGGCAACCTGCTGGACATCCCGCACGCCGATCGCGGCCCGCTGCGCGCCTGGTCGCTGGTGATTCTGTCGGCGCTGGAGCCCGCACCTTCGGGCGAGGTCTTGGCGCGCGGCAACGCGGCGGTGAGCGACTTCTGCGCCTTCCTGCGTGAACTGGTGGCGCAGCGCAAGCAGTACCCAGGTGACGCTGAGGTTGACGTGCTAACGCGCTTGTTACGCGGTGACGCGATGGGCCAGCTCAGCGAGGCCGAGCTCTTGCACAACTGCATCTTCTTGCTCAACGCCGGACATGAAACCACCACCAACCTCATCGGCAACGGCGTGCATGCCCTGATGGCGCAGCGTGACCAGCTTGAGCGCTTGGTGGCGCAGCCCGAGCACATCACCACCGCCGTGGAAGAGCTGCTGCGCTTTGAGAGCCCTTTGCAGCTGAACAACCGCGTGACGACGGCACCGCTGCAAGTCGCCGGCCACGAGTTGCCCAGCGGCAGCTTCATCACCCTGGCTATCGGCGCAGCCAACCACGACGCGGCGGCGTTCAGCCAGCCCGAGCGGCTGGACATCACGCGCACGCCCAACCACCACCTCGCCTTCGGCCACGGCGCGCATGCCTGCTCGGGGCTGAACGTGGCGCGGCTGGAAGCGCGCATCGCACTGTCAGCGCTTCTTGCACGTTATCCACGCATCAGCCCACGATCAAGCCCCGAGCGCGACCGTCGTGTGCGCTTTCGCGGCTTCAAGCACCTGCCGGTGAGCCTGGGCTGAGTGGCTGAGCGCCATGACCGAACCCTTCAAGACCTTCTTCAATGACGCGCTGATCAAGCACACCGGCGCGCAGCTCAAGCGCGTGTGGCCGGCGTTTGATGCGCGCCGCTTCGTGCGTGAAGCCAGCTCGGGCCTGGACGCGCTGGAGATGAAAGCGCGCGCGATGCAGATCGCCAGCGCGCTGGAAGCCACGCTGCCGCAAGACTTCGAGCGCGCCGCCGGCTTGATCGAGGCCGCGCTGGCGCCTGCGCCGCTGGGTGACGAGCCCAACCCCGCGCGCAACGCGGCCGACGGCCTGGCCGGCTGGGTGGTCTGGAGCCTGGGTGAATTCGTCGTGCGCCGGGGCATGCACGAGCCCGAGCGCGCGCTGCAAGCGCTGCATGCCATGACGCAGCGCTTCAGCGCCGAATTTGCCATTCGGCCCTTCATTGCCACGCACCCGGCACTGTGCTTCGAGACCTTGGCGCGCTGGACGCACGACGAAAGCGCACACGTGCGCCGCCTGATCAGCGAAGGCTCGCGCCCGCGCCTGCCCTGGGGCTTGCGGCTGACGGCCTTGGTCGCCGATCCCTCACCGACGCTGCCGCTCTTGCGCGCGCTGCAAGACGACCCCAGCACCTACGTGCGCCGCAGCGTGGCCAACCACTTGAACGACATCGCCAAAGACCACCCGGCGCTGGTGGCCGACTGGCTGGTCAGCCACCTGCCAGGCGCCAGCAAAGAGCGCACGGCGCTGCTGCGCCACGCCAGCCGCACGCTGGTGAAGCGTGGCGACGCGCGCGTGCTCAAAGCCTGGGGGTTGGGCGCCGCGTTCAAGGGCACGGCCAGCTTGACGCTGGACCGCAAGCGGTTGCGCATTGGGGTAGGGACGGGAGAAAGCGTCACCCTGGCGCTGGACTTGACATCGACCGCATCACGCGCGCAAACGCTGGTGCTCGACTACGCCGTGCATCACGTCAAGGCAGACGGCAGCACACGCGCCAAAGTCTTCAAGGGCTGGCAGCTCACGCTGCCCAAGGGCGAGCGCCGGGCCTTGGCCAAGCGCCACTCGATGCGCGAAATCACCACGCGGCGCTACCACCCCGGCGTGCACTGCGTCGACATCATGGCCAACGGCCAGGTGGTCGCGAGCGCGTCGTTTGAGTTGGCGCCGTGACGGCGCCGGTGGCGACCTAAACCCGGGCGAACGACTGCCCGAAAGCGAACACCGAATTCGGCGCGTTGGTGCGCACGGGCTTGGGCACGGGCGCGCGGGCAGGCGTGCGGCGCGCAGGCCTGTCTTCGATGGTCGTGCCTTGGTCGATCTGCTCTTGCACCAGTGATTGCAGCGTGATGGTGGCCATGTGGCGCAGCATGACCTCGCGCAGCGTGGCCCACAGCGTGGAGCTGCCACCCGCGCCGCCCTGGGCTTGCGCTT
>JANOJR010000467.1:0-4934 GCA_031418855.1 Rubrivivax sp. | reverse complement strand
ACGCTGACGCGGTTCCACGGTGAAAGGTTGCTGGTGGAGGCGTGCACCAGGCAGGAGTGAAAGACGATCATCGAGCCGGCGGGGCCCTTCGGACTGACGATGCCGCCGCCTTTGCCGCCGGCGCGCGCCACCAGCTCGGTGATGAGCTCGGGGCTCACCGTCCACAGCGGGTAGCTGGTCGTGGTGAGGTCGTGCTTGGCGTCGACCACACCGCGCTTGTGGCTGCCGGGAATGAACATCAGCGGGCCGTTGAACTCGTTCACGTCATCCAGGAACACGGCGATGTTCATGGCGCGTTCGGTGGGCATCATGTCGTCATTGAGCCAGGTGCCGTAGTCCTGGTGCCACTGCCAGACGTCGCCTTCGAAGGCCATCTTGCCGTTGATCTTGAACTGGTGCATGTAGAGCTTGTCGCCCAGCAGCTGCTCCACCGGTTTGATCATGCGCGGGTGGCGCGCAAGCCGCGCAAAGGGTGCGCTGACCATGTGCGCGGCGAAGTTGGTGCGCACGGCGTCGCTGTCTTTTTCGCGCACGTTGTAGGCCTCGCGCCGCGCGTAGAGCTGCGGCACCTCGGCGTTCATCAACGCCACTTCGGCGGGCGTGAAGTGGCCGGGGAAGAAGAGGTAACCGTCGCGCTCGAAGGTTTTGATCTGTTCAGGGCTGAGCTGCATGGGGTGTCTCCGTCGGGGTGGCATGTTCAGCGCCGGCACGCTGTACGTGGCGAACTGTATACAGCCGATCTTGCCTGGCGAGCCCCGGCGCCCCAGGCTGTGGAACACTGCCGCGATGACGGTCCAACCATGACACCACCCAGCGAACTGCTACGCCACTTGCTGGACGATCTGCGCCAGCACGAGCCCTTCAAGCACATGGGCCAGGCGGCGTTGCGTGCCTTGCTGGTGGGCGTGCGCGAGAGCTACTTCGCGCCCGATGAAACCGTGCTCGCGCCTGAGTCCGGCGTACCCACGCGGCTGTACTTAGTGCGCCGCGGCGCGGCTCGCGGGCACGCCGACCACGGCGCCGTGTTTGCGCTGGAACGCGGCGAGATGTTCTCGCTGGGTGCCTTGCTCGGCGCACGCGCCACGCGTTGCCGCTACGTCGCCGAGGGCGACCTCTTTTGCCTGGAGTTCGATGCGGCCTCGGTGCGCCATGCGCTGGCGCTGGACGCCGCCTTGGCCGACCACGTCCACCACCGTTTGCAGAGTTTGCTGGCGCTGTCGCAGGCCGAGTTGCAGGCCAGCCATGCGTCGCAGCTGCTGGCGCAGCAGTCCTTTGAAGCACCGCTGGCCAGCTTGGCGCGGCGCGCGCCGGTGGCCGTCGGTGCCGACGCCAGCCTGCACCAGGCATTGCGGGCCATGCAGACGCAGCGCGTCGGCTCGGTGCTGGTGCTGGCTGCCGACGGCGCCGCGCTGGGCATCCTGACGCGGCACGACTTGCTTGAACGCGTGGTCTTGCGCGAGCCGCCGCTTGCGCTACACCGGCTGCCCGTCAGCGCCGTCATGAGCGCGCCGGTGCACACCCTGGACATCGGTGCGCGTGTGCATGACGCGGCGTTGCTGATGTCGCGGCACGGTATCCGGCATGTGCCGCTGTGCGAGGCTGGCCGCGTCGTCTCGGTGGTCTCCGAGCGTGACCTCTTCAGCCTGCAGAAGTTGTCGCTCAAGGCGCTGTCAAGCGCACTGCGCCAGGCGCCGGACGTGGCCACGCTGCGCGCGCGCGCGGCCGACATCCGCGAGCTCGCGCGCCAACTGCTGGCCCAGGGCCTGGCCGCACCGCGACTCACCGCCCTCATCAGCCATCTCAACGACGTGCTGTGCCAGCGCCTGGTGACGCTCTTGGCCGCCGCGCAAGGGCTGGACATGCAGCGCGCGTGCTGGCTGGCTTTCGGCTCGGAAGGCCGCGAAGAGCAGACCATCGCCACCGACCAGGACAACGGCTTGCTGCTGGCCGACGACGTGGGTGAGGCCGAGCGCGCGCGCTGGCTGGACTTTGGGCGCAGCGTGAATCAGGCGCTGGCCGATTGCGGCTACCCCTTGTGCCTGGGTGGCGTGATGGCGGGCAATGAAGCCTGCTGCCTGCGCCAGCACGAGTGGCTGGCGCGTTTTGAGCATTGGCTTGAACACGGTGCGCCGGCCGATCTGCTCAACGCCAGCATCTACTTCGACCTGCGTGTATTGAGCGGCCACGCCGCATTGGCCGAGCCGCTGCGCGAGCTCATCCGCACACGCGCGGCAGCGCTGCCGCGCTTCATCCACCAGCTGGCAGCTAACGCCATGCAGCGCCGCCCGGCGCTGAACTGGCGCGGCGCGATCGACACCACGCACCACGACGACGGCGAATGGGTCGACCTCAAGCTCGGCGGCAGTGCCGTCTTCGTCGACAGCGCGCGCGTGCTGGCGCTGGCCCAGTGCATCGTTGCGCTGGGCACGGCCGCGCGGCTGCTTGCAGCCGGCGCCGCGCTGGGGGTGCCGGCCGCAGAGTACGAGGCCTGGGCCGGAGCTTTCGAGGTGCTGCAAATGTTGCGCTTGCGCGCCCAAGTGGAGCCCGCGCGCGGCCAGGCCAAACCCAATGAGATCAAGGTCGACAGCCTCAACGACATCGATCGGCGGCTGCTGAAAGAGGCGCTGCACGTGGCGCGCCGGGTGCAGCAACGCATCGCCATGGATTGGCTGCGCTGATGCGCTGGCCCTGGCCGCGCCGTGCGCGCGCGAGCGACACCCGCTGGGTGGTGCTGGACGTCGAATCCAGCGGCTTGAACCCGGCGCGCGACAGGCTGCTGGCCGTCGCCGCTGTAGCGCTGCGCTTCGAAGGCGCACGCGCCTGGATCGACGCCAACGACAGTTTTGAAGTGCTGCTGCAGCAGCCCTTGGACGCGCACGCGCCCGACAAGGCCAACATCCTCATCCATGGTCTGGGCCTGGCCGCACAGCGCGCCGGCGAGCCGCCTGCGCAGGCCTTGCAGGCCTTTCACGACTGGGCCGGCAGCGCGCCTCGGCTGGGCTTTCACGTCGGCTTCGACCGCGCCATCATCGAGCGCGCGCGGGCCCTGCATGCCCCGCCACGGCGCCACACACCGGCCGCGCGCTGGCTCGACATCGAAGCGCTGGCTGCCATCAGCCACCCCGAGGTGGCCGCCAAGGCGCTGGACGACTGGCTGCAGCACTTCGACATCCCCTGCGCCGCCCGCCACCAGGCTGCCGCCGACACCTTGGCCACGGCCGAGCTGCTACTGCGTTTGTGGCCCGCGCTCTGGCGCGCCGGGGCGCGCGACTTCACCGGCTGCGCGCGGCTGGTGGCGGGGCGGCGGTGGCTAGTGGGCTGAGGGGCTGAAGGGCGTGGAAGGTGTCGGCACGCCGCTTGGACCAAGCGCGCGAGATGCGTCGATTCAGTACCGCACCAACGACGCCACTTCGGCGAGATCCCTCGCGATGACCCGATTCCTGGCATCCGTCGCCCAGCCGATGACATTGGCGTGGCGCGGGTGGGGCACGCCGTCGGGCACAAGGTCAAGCGAGTGCCCGAAGAACTCACCTGCAGCCAGGACCGCATGCCCCTTCAACAAACTGTCCGCGCCTTGAACATGGGTCACGCCAATGTGCCGGACCTCGGCGGCGCTGAGATCTTCAACCCTGTAGACACTGATGGCCCCGCCCTCCATCTTGGGCAAGAAGGCGGTGAAGTGCGCAAGCTCGCGCGCTGGGCGCAGGTGGTTGCCGTTACGCAGAAACCGCGCCAGCGGCTCCTGTGGCAACACGACCGGATTCATCGCGCGGATTCAGCAACGCCGATTTCAACCAGCAAACGAATAGACGCCTCATCAATGCGCCCACCGAAATTGCGCACGCCCCACTGGCGATCGCCAGGCCCCATGGCGACCGAGTACTCAAGCACACCGGTACCCTTCACCGCAAGGATTACGTACCGGTCCTTGCCGTAGTCCCATTCGAATGAGATCGCGCCTGAGGGTTCGACATGCGGCTGCGGGCGGGCAAGCGTCTCTGGCAATGAGTCAATCAATGCATGGGCCTCTTGAAGCGCGGCGCCGCTGGGCGTGCGGGCTTCGCCCGCAGCAACAGATTCCTCAATGTCGCGCAATTGCTTGGCCAAGGCCTGGCGTGGGTCGGCGAAGAGTAGCTGCCCACGAGCGGTTCGCACGTAGTCAAGGAATCGGCGCGCGCCAAGCTCGGAGCCCCGGCGCGCACATTCGCTTGCGCCTGTAGAGGGCGAGAACACATTGCCAAAAAACGATGAGTCTCTATAGGCGAGTGTTGTCATTGCAGTCGGGCCAGGGTCGCCGGGGTGATGGAACCGAAGAATGCCACGTTCTTCAACTCGCGCAGCACATCAAGCGCGCGCCAAACTTCGGGAGCGTTGGTTGCGTGCGGCGTTTCACTGAAGGCGTCAATGTCCAGCACAACATTCATGCCCATATCGGGCCCAAACGGAACCAGCTCCGAAGCCTGCGTGATCGCCACCGCAGCATCGACGTCAGGCTTTGGAACGACGACGCTTGATGAGAACTGAATGAAATGCTGCGGCAATGCGGGCGGAATCTTGGGGCCAGCGAAGAGCACAGCGTCGAGGTCGATCGTCGTCGTACCCAAAACCAGCTTATTGATGAATCGCGCACCAATACGCGTGACCAACTGCGGCGCAAACACCTCCGCATACAAGGCCCAAGTGGACTTCAACTTGGCAATCAAGGTCTCCCAGGATTCGTAAGGCGCCATGCGACTCACCGCAAGGCCATCAGCCTTGGCTTGAACCACCCACTTCCCGTCTTCGCTTTCGAGTCGAACACCAATGAGCGACACCGACGCAGACGACTCCGGAGCGACGTCGTTACCGAAACTGACGTGGTTCGAGACGAATCGAATCTCGTCCGACTTCGGGAAAGAGGCCTGCATTCGTTGCGCGAAGCTCGCACCCATCGC
>JANOJR010000466.1:0-3649 GCA_031418855.1 Rubrivivax sp. | reverse complement strand
CGGGCATCTTGGTCTTCACCACGATCCAGCAAATAACGGACGTGATGAGCATGATCACCGTGGCCGAGCCAAAGCTCAGCAGCAGGCTGTTCCACACTGCGCGCCCCAGGTTGGGGTAGGACAGCACAAAACGGTAAGGGTCCAGCGTGAGGTTCTGCAGCGCCGCCATCGAAGGCACCGAATAGAACTTCTGCAGCGACGACCACAGCAGCACCGCAAAGGGCAGCAACACGATCAGGCTGAAGTACAGGATGAACACGGCAGCCGCCAGCCAGCGCCAAGGGCCGAGGTCAATCTGACGCGGCCGAAAACCCTTGCCCGTCATGGTGGCGTACTTCGAGCCGCTGTTCGACAGCTTGGAGATGAAGTAGATACCGGCGGTGGTAATCACAAGCAAAGTCACCGCATACGAAGACGCCAGGCCGATCTGGCTCGGGTAGCGGTGCACCGCCTGGTAGATCGACGAGGTGAAGACGTGGATGCCCACGGGCAAGCCCAGCAGCGCGGGCACCTCGAAAGACTCGATCGCCTTGATAAACAGGATCAAGAAGGTGGCGAAGATTGCGGGCCAAACCAGCTTGAGCGTGATGCGCCAGAGCACCTGGAACACGTTGGCCCCGCTCATCATGGCCGACTCTTCCAGCGAGGGGTCCATGGCCCGAAAGGCCGCTGTCATCAGCAAGAACGCCGCCGGCGAATAGTGCAGGCCATCGACCCAGATCATTCCCCACATCGAATAGTTGTTGAAGACCGGCCCGTCAAGGTTGAAGAGCGAGATCAGCACGAGGTTGATGATGCCGATCTTCGGGCTGCCCAAAAGGATCCAGGCCACCGTGAACAGGATGCCGGGGATCACCAACGGGATCAGCGAGAGCGCAAAGAACAGCGACTTGAAAGGCGTGTTGGTGCGCTCATTGATCCAGGCCAGGGTGGCGCCGATGAAGAAGGCCAGCGCGGCCGTGCCGACCGCAAAACGCACCGAGTTCCAGAACAGCCGCGCGGTGTCGCTGCTGGTGTAGGCGGTGATGTAGTTGCCGAAGGTGAACTGCGCGGCTTTGGTCGCCGTTTGCGGCGTGAAGAAGCTCTGCCAGAGCAAGAAGCCCAGGGGGATGAGCGCGATGTAGATCGTGAACGCCACGCACACGCTGATGATCACGCCCTTCCAGCTGAACCAGTCGCGCAAGGCGGCCGCGCGTGTGTGTGGTGTCAGTGCAGCAGCTTCAGCCATGGTTTGAGGGGCAATCGTTCGTGTTCTTCTATGCGGAACTATGGTCCGTATAGCGATACGGAAATGTAGGCAGGCCAGCCGGGCATGTCAAGGCAAACCCCTTGGGAAACACCCTGACTGATGTCAGTCGTGAACCGCCACTTGGTGATGCAGCGTGACTTCACGCGACTCGCGTGACGACTGCAGCGCGGCCAGGCACAGTTCCAGATTGGCCAGGCCCCAACGGCCGCTGTGCAGGGGCTGGGCGGTGCCAGTGATGGCCGCGTGCCACTCCCGAAGCACGAGGTCACGTGGGCTTGGGTCGGTGGGCAGCACGATCTCGCGCTGGCCCGCAGCGTCGTACACGAGCAAGCCCTGCGGTGACTGGCGGATGTCACCACGCTCGCAGCTCACCAGCGCCAGGCCGAAGAAGGGCTGGTGCGACGCTGCGTCGGGGATGGCGCCACGCGCTCTGGCTTGCTTGGCCTGCAGCGCCTGCGCTGCGTTCAACATGGGCGCTAGCGGTTTTGAGCCGTGGCCTGGCGGCTGGTGCTGGCCCCACTCCGAGATGTCGAAGCACAAGTCCTTTGTGGAGAAGCCGCCATAGCCGTTGTAGACCGCCGTCGCGCTGGCGCCACCTTCGAAGTCAATCCACACGCTGTGCGCGCCGACACCCCGGCGTGCCGCGTCCCAGTCGAACACACGCGCGCGCACGCTCTTGGCGCGGCCGCCGCAGAGCAGGCGCAGCACGTCAAACTGGTGTGAGCCCTGGCGCAGCGTGACGCCGCCGCCTTGGGCGCTGTCGAGCTCGTCAGCGCGGCGCGGGCGGCGCATCCAGTCGCTGAAGCACCAGTGCTGCGCCATGCGCACCGCGCCGAGCTCGCCGCTTTGTATGAGCTCGTGCATGGCGCGCATGGGCGCGTCGAAGCTGTGTGAGTGGCCGACCACGAGCGCCACGCCGCTCTGCTCAGTTGCCGTCACCACCGCCTGCGCACCGGCCAGGTCCAGCGCCATGGGCTTTTCAAGCAGCACGTGCAAACCAGCGGCGGCGGCGGCACAGGCTTGTGCGGCGTGCAGCGGTGTGGGCGTGGCGATGCAGATGGCGTCGAGACCGGGGTGGGCCAGCAGTGCGTCGAAGCCTTCATAAGCCGCCACGCCGTCTTCGCGCCTGGCCGCATCACGCACCGCCGCATCGGGGTCGGCCATCGCAACCCATTCAAACGCAACATGCTTTTTCAGTGGCGCGATGAAGGCGCGGCCGGCGGCACCCAGGCCAGCGATGCCAACCCGAATAACGCTCGTCATAAGCGTGTCGGCCAGCGCACCGTCACTTGGCCTTCTTCACGATGCCGTCGTCGAACGACTTCAGCCACTTGTCCTGCAAGTCGAGCACACGCGCTGGGTCGAGCATCTTCATCGGCGTGCCGCTCAGCGGGTTGGGGATGGTCTTGCTGGCGGGCACGAACTGGGCGTCGGCCAGCAGCTTCTGGCCTTCGCCGAGCATGAAGTCGATGAAGAGCAGGGCCGAGGCAGGGTTGGGCGCGCGGCGCATCAGCGCGATGGTGCTGGGCTGCGCCAAGAGCGGCTGAATGACCCAGTTCTCAATCGGTGCGCCCTTCTTCTTCAGCTGCTCGGGGATCCAGCTGTAGACCGTCAATGCCAGCGGAATGTCGCCCGAGGCCACCAGGTTCGTCAGCACCGAATGCCCCTTGCGCGCCGACATGCCGTTGCCCGCCATGATCTGCTCGAAGAGCCGCGCGCCGCGCTCTTCACCCAGCTCGGCCAGCAGCGTGCCGTACCAGGCGTGGTTGTTGGCTTCGATGCCAAGCTTGCCCTTCCAGCGCGGGTCCACCAGGTCTTGATACGAGCGCGGCAGTTCTTCCTTCTTCACCAGGTTGGTGTTGTAGGCCGCCGTCCAGATGTCCAGCGAAATACCGGCCCAGCCACGGTGCGCAGGCACGGCCTCGGGCACCAGGTCTTTCAGCCCCGGCGACCACATTTCTTGCAGCAGCCTCTCACGCCACGCGGCTTCGTTTTCGGGCGCGTTGTTCTGCACGATGTCGGCATCAAAGCGGCCACCGCGAGATTCAGCAATGACCCGCTGCAGCACGGCTTCCGAGCCCGAGCGCCAAGCCTTGACCTTGATGCCGTACTTCTTGGTGAAGGCGGCAATCACCACCGGAAGCGCCGGGTAGACGTGGTAAATCGAGAGTTCACCTTCCTTCTTCGCCAGCTCGACGAGGCGGTCATGCCGGTCGACCCCTTGGTATAGCGCCAGGTCGCGCGCGGCTTTGCCGGGGTCTTGGGCGGTTGCGGTGCTAACGAACAGAGTGAGGGCCGCAATGCCTGCCCAGAATCTCTTTGTCATGACTTGCTCCTTGGGTGCCAAAACGACGCGCTCGAATTACTCCCTCCCCCTGCAGGGGGAGGGTTGGGGTGGGG
>JANOJR010000465.1:0-5010 GCA_031418855.1 Rubrivivax sp. | reverse complement strand
GCGATCCCGTGGGTCAGTGAGTGGGACCGCGAGAGTTATCGCGCAGCACCGGCGGTGGATGAGCATGGTGTGGCGATCCGCGACGAGTTCGCCGCGCCGGCGGTGGCGTCGAAGTAGCAGCGACGCCGCTTGGTTTGCTCCCTCCCCCTGCAAGGCGGAGGGTTGGGGAGGGTGTTGAATGCCTGCGTCAAGTCAACATCGAACCCCCATCCCAACCTTCCCCCTAGGAGGGGGAAGGGGCAAAACCAAGGTCTGCGGAAGCATCGCCCGCTTCGCGAGGCGACGGGTCAAAAAAACTCCACCTTATTTCGACGCCACGCGCACCTTGCCGATCTCGGCCATCGTCTGCTTCACCAGCTCTTCACCCACCTGCTTGGTGTACTTGTCGACCACCGGCTGCAGGCGCTGGCGCATGCGGGCGCGCTCCTCGGCCGAGACTTCGTTGAGCACCATGCCTTGCTTGGTCAGTTCCGCCGTCAGCCGCGCATTCGCGTCGCGGCTAACCTGGCGCTGGTAGCCGCGCGTTTCGTCGCATGAGGCTTGCAGGGCCGCCTGCTCGGGTGCGCCGATCTGGTCCCAGAACTTCTTCGACACGAGCACCACACCGGGGCCGTAGATGTGCTTGGTGGCGCTGAGGAACTTTTGCACCTCGTAGAAACGGCTGGTGTGGATCACGTTGTAGGGCGTCTCCTGGCCGTCGATGGCCTTGCTCTCGAGCGCACCGAAGACTTCGGTGAAGGCCAGCGGCGTGGCGTTGGCGCCCAGGCCGTTGAAGACATCAACGAAGACGGGGTTCTGGATCGTGCGGATTTTCAAGCCCGCAAAGTCTTCGGCCTTGACGATGGGGCGCTTGCTGTTGGTGGTTTGGCGAAAGCCCACTTCCCAGAAGCACAAGCCGACCAAGCCCTTGCTGGTGAGCTTGTCGAGCAACTGGCGGCCCACGGCGCCGTCGAGCACGGCGTAGGCCTCGCGCTCGTCGGCGAAGAGGAAGGGGAAGTCGAAGATCGCGAACTCTTTGACCACACCGACGACCGCGGCGGTGGACACGAGAGCCACCTCGAGCACGCCGCCCTGCGCCGAAGAGATCGACGGCAACTCGGCGCCGAGCTTGCCGTCGGAAAAGCCCTGCACCTTGAGCTTGCCCTGCGTCTTGCTGGCCACCAGCTCGGCGAATCGCGCCACGCCCTTGCCATAGGGGCTGTCTTCGGCAGTGACGAAACTAACTTTGACGGTACGCGGTGTCGGGTCGGCGGCTTGCGCGGCGGGCAGTGCCGTGAGTGCGGTTGCGAGTGCGGTTGCGGAAAGGGCAAATTTGAACTTGCGGTGGATGGTCATGAGAGGTCTCCTGTTGGTTGGGTGAAGCGAAATCAGGCGAGTGCGTGTGCGGGTTTGGCGAAGAGCCCTAGGCGCACCTGGGCCGCACTGGCGGCGTGGCCACCAGCGTGCGAGATCTGGCGTACGGCTTGCGTCACCAAGTCGAGGTTGGTGTCTGACGAGCCCAGCGTCCAGTCTTCGAGGCCCACGCGCACATGGCCGCCAAGCTCCACCGCCAGCGGGATCAGCGCGCGCAAGTCGACGCCCAGGCCGGCCATCATCCAGGGCGCATCGGGCGCCACGTCGGCGAGCAAGGCGAGGTAGGCGCGCAGCGCCAGCGCTGTGGGCGGGAAGCCGAAAGTGAACTGGTCGGAGAACATCAGCCGGTACAGCGGCGCGGGCACGTCGCCCGCCGCTCCGATCAGCGCGGCGGCCAGGCGCAAGTAGCCAGGCTCGTAGATCGCCAGTCCCGGGTGCAGGCGGTGCGTGGCCGCGATGGCCAGCGCATGGCGGATGGCGCCTGGCATGTTGATGTCCACCGCGCCGGGCTTGCCTTGCTGCACGTCACGCGTGCTCACGAGGTTGAAGGAACCCGGGTCGATGACCAGCCACTCAAGCAGGCCCAGCTTTGCAAGTGCTGGCACGTGGGCGTTGCGCAGCTGCCCGGCGTCGGGCTGGATCTGCTGTGGATTGCTCAGGTAGCGAATCGTCGGATAGGCGATCACGTCGGCGCGCGCGCGAATGCCCTCAAGGATGCCCGCCACCACGTCGAGCTCGGTGGTCTGCTCACCGCTGGCGGCGTCGTAAGCGTGGAAGTGCACGACCGACGCACCGGCCTCGGCGCAGGCCACCGCCTCGGCAATGATCTCGTGGGGCGTGATCGGCATGCGCGGTTGCACGCGCCGCGTCCACGCGCCGTTGAGTGCGACTTCAACGCAGACTTGTCCTCGGTTCATGGTGCTCATTGACGGGTGATGGCATGGATGCTTTCGGTGATCGCGTCGCGCTCGAAGACACGCTTCCAGTCCGGCGCGAAGATCACTTTCTTGGCGTTTTCGACGGCACGGTTGGCGGCGTCGGACATGCGCACACCGGGCAACTGGTCGAACAGGATGGCGAGCTCGACATTGAGATGGCCGAGGATGAAGTCGAACGCCGCTTGCTTGTCCACGCCCAGACGGATGGCCTCGTCGGTGGCTTCGCGGATCACCGTCAGGCAGGTGGCGCACACCGTCTCTGACAAGGCCGGCTCCAGGATCGCCATCTGGTCCACCGTGGCGCGGTGCGCGCGCGTGACGGGCGCGTACATGCGCCGCGCCACGTCTTCAGCCAGCGCGTAATGCGCCTCGGGCCCGCGCATCAGCGCGCAGACGATGGCCTGCTTGGCCTTCAGGCCGCCGAAGTAGTCACGCTTGGCTTCGAGATCGGTCTCGTCGTTGAAGATCGGCGGGTGGCAGGGGTGGGCCACGAAGATGCTCAGATCGGCGCGCGCCGGCAGCTCGCCGTCAAAGGGTGCGGCAGCGTCCAGCGCCATCAGGATCGCGCCTTGTTTGAAGAGTGGTTCGAGCTGATGCGTGACGCGGCCGATCGCGTTGTCGGGAATGGCCAGGATCACGATGTCGGCTTCGGGCAGCACCGCTTGCGCGCTCTGCGCTTCGAGGCCGAGCTCCTTAAGTCGCGCGCGGCCGATGTCGCTGACCTCAACGTGCGCCACGCGGTAGGGCGCGCCGCGCAGGTTGCTCGATACGCGGTAGCCCATCTTGCCGCCGGCGCCAAGCACGACGATGTTCTGGCTCATGTGTTTGCTCCTGGGTTGTGGGGCACGCCATCGCGCGCCTTGATCAAGTAAGTTGCGTCGCCCATCTGGCCGCCTTTGAGTGCGACTTCAAGACCGTCGAGCGCTTGGTCAGTGGCATGCAGCCGGCACAGCGGTGCGCCGGGTGCCAGGCGCGCCACGATGCTCAGCGCGTCGGGCGCCAGTACTTGCGTGACCTGGCTTGAGGTGTCACCACCGCAGAGCACGACGCGGCGCAGCGGCGCGCGCGCCAGCACCGCGCGCGTGAGCTCGCCCAGGCGAACCCCGAGCCTGCGCCCGCCCAGGTGCGTGGCCTCGGCCCTTGTGAGGCCGGTGCCCACGAGCGACGCGACCATGTCCGTGATACGGGGGTCGGTAGGGCCGCGGGCGGTGTGCAGGATCACGCTCTTGCCTTGCGCGAGGTGGCGGGCGGCGGTGGCGGCGACGTCATCGATCACGCTGGCAGCGCGATCGGAAACAATAAGTCCACGCGCTTTCAGCGCGATGTCGGCAAAACCTGCTGCCAGCGCGGCGTCGATCTGCATCGCCGTCAGCGCCGACGCGCTGGCCGACACCACCAGCACAGGGCCGGCGGGGTGGCTAACGTTGAAGTGATGGGTGTCGGCGGTGCCTTGGTCCGTCTCGCGCCAGAACTGCGTCAGCGCGTACTCGACGCCCGACGAGCCGACCACGAACAGCGGCTTGCCGTCGTGGTGGCGCAAGCCGTCGAGCAGGTGGCCGACGTCGGTCATGTGCTCAGGCGTGGCGCTGTCGATCAGCACGGCGTCATGGTCCGCGAGGGCCGACCACTGCGCATCGATCGCCTCGCGTCCTCGAGCCAGATCCGCCAGATCCGCCAGATCCGCCAGCGTGAGCTTGGCGATCGACAGCGGCGCCTGACGCGCGATGTGTGTCGCCAGGTCGGCCTCGTCCATCGGCGTCACAAGGTGCTTGCTCATGATCGGATGGCGGTCGATGCGGTACACCACGCCGTCGGTGCCCGAGCGCGCGAACAGGTTGCCGAACAAGCAATAGCGTCCAAGCGCAGGGTTGCCGGCGACGATGGGCACCACGCCGCCGCCAAATTCGCGCCGCGCGATTTGAATCACGCGACCGATGCTGCCGATGGCCGGCGCGCTGTCAAACGTCGAGCAGACTTTGTAGTGAACGATGGGTGCTAGCTGCGCAAGTGCGTGCAGTGCCGCAGGCAGCGCCGCGTCCATCTCGGCCGGCGTCATGGCGCGGCTGTCTCCCGCCAGGCCGATGGCGTCGAGTGTGCCGAATCGCGCCAACATCGCAGGCGTGGGCGCCTTCAGGAAGAGCGCGCAGTTCAGCCCCGCGAAGGCCAGCACCTCCAGCGCATCGGTCGAGCCGGTGAAGTCGTCGCCATAGAACGCCAGCTTTGCACTCACGCCGTTGCCCCGAATTTTTCGATCGCCGCAAGCAGCGCCGGCCGCGTGCGCGCAAAGCTCTCCAAGCTAACACCCTCAACCGCTGCCTGCCATGCTTCGCGCATGCACGCCACGCCCGCTGCGATACCCTGCGGGTGGGCAATGATGCCGCCGCCGGCCAGGTGCATGAGGTCGGTGCTGCGCAAGGCCGCGTACATGTCCGGCGCTTGCCCACCCCATTGCCCCGACGAGAACACCGGCACGATGGGCTGCGTGCCCGCAAAGGGCGCGAGGCAAGCGCGCGCGGAGGCGATCACCGAGTCGTCGCTCTCCCAGAACTTGCTACGCAGGCCGTTGACGTGCAGCTGGTCCACGCCAGCCAGACGCCACAACTTTTGATAGGCCATGAACTCAAAGCCGAGTGCCGGATGGCGCGTGAGTGCGCCCCAGCCGTTGCGGTGGCCGTGGATCGGCAATTGGCTGTAGCTGCGCAAATGCTCAACGCCGGCG
>JANOJR010000464.1:0-5124 GCA_031418855.1 Rubrivivax sp. | reverse complement strand
ACATCAGAGCTTGTTGCGGGACGAGTCGACCGACTTCTCGACATCCATGTCTTCATGGAGGTGACGGTGCTCTTCCGCCGGGAAGCGGAAGCCGTTCGGGTCGGTGTCGTGCAGGTAGCCGTGCAGCTGCATCAGCAGCAGCAGCGTGCCCGCCACGATGAGTGCCAGGTTGGCGGCGTGGCTTATCCGGCGGAACGAGTGGGTGTGGCGCCACCAGGCCAGCAACGCCACCATGCCGGCCAGCGCCACTATCTGGCCGAGTTCGACACCGACGTTGAAGCTGAGGATGCGCAGCAAGATCGCCGTCGAGTCGTCGCCCAGCGGCAGTTGCTGCAGGCGCGTGGACAGGCCGAAGCCATGCAGCAGCCCGAAGCCGAACACGGCACCCAGTAGGCTGGGGGAGTTCTCCATCTCGAAGACGCGCTGGAAGCCGCCGATGTTGTCAAATCCCTTGTAGATGACGCTCACGGCGATCACCGCATCGATCAGGAAGTAGTTCCAGGTGATGCCGTAGAAGGTCGCGAAGATCAGCGTGATGCAGTGGCCGAGGGTGAAGACGGTGACGAACTTGGCTACGTCCTTGAAGGTCGTCAGGAAGAAGACCACCCCGAACAGGAACAGCAGGTGGTCGTAGCCGGTGAGCATGTGGGTGGCGCCCAGCCCGATGTACTGCAGGTTGCCACCGTCGAGCATGCGCTGGCGGTCTTCAGGCGAGATGCCGTGGGCCAAGAGCAAGGACGGCGCGAACAGAAGCGCGGCCACCCACAGGCGGCGCAGTGAAAGCGATGGGGTCACGGAACTCCGTGTGTGTGTTCGCCAAGGCATGCGCACGCCTGGACGGGCGCCGGCACACGGTCTGGCGAGGGGATGATGCGGATGGAGCTACGACCGACTCAGGTCGCAGCGGGCACGTCACACGGCAGTACGGGGTGGGCGCAAGGGCCCTTCAAGGTGAGGGTCCGACCGTCGGCCAGCCATCAAGCTCAGGTGCGCCGAGGGCTCCGCCGGTGGTAGGCGCAGGTCCGGGATGGCGAGCGGCAGCGCCGAGTGGTGCCCGGTGTCGTGATGGGCATGCGGCCGTGGGGCGTCGTCGTCGAGCTGGAAGGCCAGCGTGTCGTCGTGGTGATGCCCCTGGCCCGACTGGTGCACCAGAGCGTGGTCGATCTCCAGCGTCAAGGCGTCGGCTTGACCTGGCACGAGGGCCAGCGCCGGCAGCAGTTGCAGCGCGAGCAGAGCCATGGCGAACCAGCGACGGAGCATGCGCAAATTCTAGCGAACACCCGATCGATGGCATTCGCCCTAGGAAGCGCGCGCCCTCAACTTCGACCTGACAGCCTCGACCAGCGGCGCGATCGACGATGGCGGAAACGGCGAGACGCTGCTGACGTTCACCTCGCACAGGACATAGCGCTGCGCCTCACCCGGCGTCGATTCGCCCAGCATGAAGTCGCAGTCCCAGAGCAGCGGCAACTGTTCGCGCGCCAGACCGACCCGCTCGCGCAGCTGTTCGATCCACCCCGGCCCCGAGGCGCCGCTTCAAGGACTGGAACTACGGCAGCTCCGATCTTGGATCAACCGGAATCAACCGAACGCGTTTTGCGCGGACTGCGATCAGGCGCTGTGCCGCTTTCGGCGTGACTGCAGGCGTTCGAACGACTGCTCTCAGACGCCAGGCTCAGTGACGGCTCCTGGCCGATGGCGGGTACTCAGGTAGACGAAATCGACGCCACTTTGCTGACGTTGAAAGGCATATCTGACCGGCCGGTTTGGAGCGAGCAGTTCCGAGAGTCGGCCGTCGCCTGTCAGTCTCAAGCGGGTCCTCGCGCAGCGACGCTCAAGGTCTGCAGATGGCCGGGAAGACCCGTTCGCAGAGTCCGCCGACATCTGCCGGTGGGCAAACCGGCGATCGAGCCGAGGGGCTGCTGGCGCGCTTGGCTACGAACTAGCAGTCCCGGCCAGGAGCGGGTGCTCGGGTGCCACTTGGCGACGGTTCGCAACGCGACGAGAGCGCGTCGGTCACGGGATCGGCATGTGGGGCAGCACCCACCCCTCTCCTGTTGCCGCATCGGGGGCGCGTGTTCAGGCGTGCGACGGCGCTGCCTGGACCGCGGTCCGTGCGCGCGCGAACAGACGCCCAGCGCGCCGGCGCCTAGCCTGCGTTCGGGGCGCTGTCGTGCCCCGCGTTTCTCCACTCCACAGAAAAGGCTTCTCGATGAACAAGGATCAAATCAAAGGCATGGTCAAGGAAACGACCGGCAAGGCGCAGAAGAAGATCGGTCAGCTGATCGGCAACCAGGACCAGGTCGTCAAGGGCACGGTCAAGCAGGCCGAGGGCAAGACCCAGCAAGTGGTCGGCGACGCCAAACAGCTGGTGAAGGACGTGACGCACAGGCCCTGACCGGCGGTGCGCCGCGACGGCGTGAGTGCGTGAGATCCGGGGTCTCGCCGCCCCGCGTGCATTGAGGTGGCCCCATGAAGACGCTGCACAACGACCGCCTGCAATCGGGCGGCGAAGAGATCGCCAACGCGATCAGCCACGGGCTTGGCATGCTGCTGGCCATCGCGGCACTGCCAGTCCTCGTCCTGCGTGCATCGTGGCACGGCACGGCGACCGACGTCGTTGCCGCTGGCATGTTCGCCAGCTCGATGATCCTGCTCTACGGCGTCTCAATGCTGTACCACGGCCTGCGGGCCAGCCGGGCAAAGGCGTGGCTCAACCGGCTCGACCATGCAGCCATCTACATCTTCATCGCCGGGAGCTACACGCCCTTCGTGCTCGGCGTCCTGCGCGGCGGTTGGGGCTGGTCGCTGTTCGTTCTCGTTTGGTCGATCGCAACGGTCGGCGTCGTTGGAAAGTTGCTCAACCGCCTGCGGAGTCCTCTGGTGTCGACCGCGCTCTACCTGGCGATGGGCTGGATCGTCGTGCTGGCCGCGGGACCGCTGCTGACGCGCATGCCGGGCCCGGGCCTGGCTTGGCTGGTGGCCGGCGGCCTGAGTTACACGCTCGGCGCGATCGTCTACATGTTCGACCACCGCTACCGCTACATGCACTTCGTCTGGCACCTGTTCGTGCTTGCCGGCAGCGCCTGCCATGCGGCGGCCGCGCTTTGGTACGCCTATGGCTAAGTGCCGCTGCGAGTCCAGTTCGTGACTTGAGCCGCGCATAGCCTGTTGCGGTGCAAAGTGGCTGGCGCGGCGAATGACAGCAGAGGGTCGAAAGTCCCAGTTCGCCGCCAGCGGCAGCAGTCGCTGGCCGGGCATCGTCGCCAGGTGGTTGACTACCCGAGCGCCCAGCCGGCACCGAAGGGCACGTTCCGGGGTACAGCTGACATTCTCCCGAGGGCCTCGCCAAGGTCAGGTATCGGCGCCCGCCGACATTCGCCCGCCAAATCCGAGCGGCTGCAGCCAGTCTCAAGCGGGTCCTCGCGCAGCGACGCTCAAGGTCTGCAGATGGCCGTCAGTGTGAGTTCGACCTGTGGTGAAGCCGACGCTGTCCCAAGCCGATGCCTGCTCGGACTTCGGGCGAGCGGCATCAGCGCTGACACCTGCTAGACGCCGCCGGCTCGGCGGCTCGCCGGGTCGACGGTGGTCTCTTCCAGCGCGATGTGCTCACGCTGGAGCGCGGCAAAGGTCTGCGTGGCCGCGCGAAGCGAGACGACCGAAATCGTGGCCGGCCCGGTCCTGGATCTCGCCTGTGGTGGGCGGCTACTTCTTCGCCGCCGGCTTGCGCATGATCATCGTCGTCTGAAACCAGGCCTGGTTCATCTGGCTCAGGAAGTCCGGGTTGATGCTGTATCCCGAACGGTCTCCGATCACCGCCTCGCTGCCACATCGGGGACAAAGGGCGGTCTCCGCGCTGGCACTGTCAGGGTTGTGGAAGTCATCCATGTCCAGACCGGTCCAGGCGATGATGGCGTCGGTTGGAAAGACTTCCAAACAGGAGCAGCAGCCGCATTGCTGGCTCGCCTCCAGCTCCGTGCGGTTGTGGGTGGTGTGGCGACGCGCCGCGAGGAGAGGGTTCATGGTTGGGGTGTGCTGGCGAGCTGGCTTTGTGTGAGGCCTGAGGTTAGCGCTAAGCAGCGTCCTGCGGCGGACCCTGCACCCGCCTGATCACCCCGCGGGGTCGACCCGCCACACAACGCGTACCGAGCGCAAGTCACGCCCAAGCGCCGGCACCTTGGCAAAGACCGCCAGCGACCAGGGGTGGGCGCAGGCCAGGGTCACGACGCAGGTGTCGGCGTGGAACTGTTGTGGCGCCGCAAACCAGGCGGTGCTCCACGCGGCGGCCGTGATGAAGACGTAGTCACCACTGGCGTCAGCCTGGCGCCAGCCTAACGCTGCCGCCGCCGGCTTGCCGGGTACACCACCGTCTCTTCCAGCGCGATGTGCTCACGGTAGAGCTCGGTGAAGGTCTGCGTGGCCGAGCGCAAGAAGTCCGGGTCGTACCAATTCTGGCCCTCCGCCACGGCGCGCAGCTGCGGCGCGAGCTCCAACCAGTCTTCTTCCAGCCAGCCGTGGTCTTGCTGCAAGCGCCGCACATGCTGCACCAGCTCGGCGTCACCGCTGGCGAGCAGGGCGGGGAAGACGATCTGCTCTTCGGCGGCATGGTGGGCGCGCGCGGTGCTGTCAAAGAAGTCGCAGATCTGGAGCGCCAGCGCGCGCGCGTCGTCGTCGTGGCCGGGGCTGTCGAGCTGCTCAAGCATGAGTGTGAGCTGCGCCAGCGTCTGCATCACGCGCCGGTGCATGTCGTCGAGCTGGTCAAACGAAGGCAGCGCCGGCACGGCCGGGCGCGGTGGGCGTGGGTGTCTGGTCATGGTGTCCTCATGCGCGGTGGCTGCGCCTTCATCCCTGGCGGTGATGGTGGCGGCATGGCTCGCATCTGGCACCTGTGCGGCGGCCTGGCGCTTGACCTGGCGCAAGGCCGGCGCGTCTTGAACTTGCGGAGGGCGGGCTGCGGTGGGAGCATTTTTCTCGGCGCCATGGTGGCGCCGGGAGATGCGGATGGCCTACATGCAAGCCCAGCCGCTGCTGGACGCCGTGGTCGTTGGTGCGGGCATCTCCGGCCTGTGTTGCGCCCATGCCTTGCAGCGCCGTGGCTTGAGCGTCTTGACCCTGGAGGCGGCA
>JANOJR010000463.1:0-9944 GCA_031418855.1 Rubrivivax sp. | reverse complement strand
GCCAACGGCAGCCCGGTGAGCGTGGTCTACAACGATTCGGTGGGCGGGGCCAAGGCTTGGCAGTTCGCGGTGTCGCCGTCCACGGCGGTGGCCGACTTCGGGCTCGATACCGCCTTGTGCCAGCGTGCGCTGGTGACCGGTGTCGACAGCGTGTCTGGTGCCGCACTCACTGCGGCGACCACGCCGACCCTGGCCCAAAGCACGGCCGTGCGCGCGGGCATGGCCGAAGTGCAGATCGCCGCTGACCTGCGCGGCAAGCCGGCGATCATCGTCGCCGGGCGCAGCGATGCGCTGGTGCCGGTGAACAACAACGCGCGCGCCTATGTGGCGAAGAACAAGCTGGTCGAGGGGGCCGCGAGCAGGCTCAGTTATGTCGAGGTCACCAACGCCCAGCACTTCGACGCCTTCATTCCGTTCTCCGGTTTTGACACCCGGTACGTGCCGGTGCACATCTACTTCGTGCGTGCCATGGACGCGATGTATGCCCACCTGAAAAACGCCACCGCGCTGCCGCCGAGCCAGGTCGTGCGCACAACACCGCGCGGCGGCACCCCTGGCGCGGCACCGGCCATCACCACGGCCCACGTGCCGGCGATCAGTGTCGCGCCGCTGGCGGCGAACCAGATCGGTTTTGCCGGTACGTCGGTCAACGTGCCCAACTGAGGCTGCGAGGCTGCCCGCTGCACGTGCCTTGCGCCGCAAGGCTCAGGGCACGATCTTCTCGGCCATCGCGCGCACCATCGCCACGCTGGCGACCTGGGTCTCGATCACCAGGTGCAGCCACAGCCCCGGGTGGCCGCTCAGAGCCATCAGCAGCAGCTGGTGGCGGCCAACGTGCAGGGTGGCCTCTTGCAGCGCCGGGCCTACGCCAATGGCTCGGCCGGCCTCGCACATGGTGCGCACCAGCGCGGCGCCTTGCGCTGACAGCCGCTCGCCGCTGGGGCGGCCACCGGCGCTGGCCAGGCATTGGTCGGAGTGCTGGTCGAACACAGCGCAGGCGACAACACCGCGCAGCGCGGCGACGCGGCGTGCGTGGTCGTCCCATCGCGTGCCGCCCGGCACGGGCATGGGTGATCGCGCGATGTTGGCGGCGGCCGCTCGCAAGGCCAGCGCCGGCAATTGGGTGGGTACCGCAGCAGGCTGCGCAGGCGCTGCTTGCGGTGCTGACTCCAAGCCCATCGGCACCGTGGCCGCCGCCCAGGAAGGCTCGTCGTCGTCGGCGTCCTGTGCTGGCCTGGCACGTGGCAGGGCCAGCGTGGCGTGGGCGTGTTGGCGTGCCTGCAAGCGATTCCAGGCCTCGAACATGGAGCCCACCGCGTCGGTTGAGCGCTTGGCCACGGCCACGAGCTCGATGCCCACGCCGCTGCGCCCGCCCAGGTGTGCGGCTTCCACGCCGAGCGTGGGCATGGCTGCGAGCGGCACCACCAGCAAGTCGCCATTGCTCCAGGGTCCGCGGGTGATGGCTTCACGCAGCGGCGCCAGTGCCGGCGGGATCGAATGGCGCGGCAGCTCGGTCACCATCAACACACCCAGGCGGCTATGGGCCAGCAACACCAGGCCGATGTGCTGGCGTGTGCGTGTGTCGGCGTTGATGTCGTTGCCGAAAATGCGCAGCAGGCCGCCGTCACCGGCCTTAAGTTCAATGAACGGCAGCTCGGCCAAGGCGACACCCTGGCCTTGGCGGCGGATGGCCAGTGTTTGCAGCGGCGCCTGGCAGGCGGACGAGAGGGCCGCCAGCATGCCTTGCGCGACGTGCCCGGCGACGTCGGCGAGCGCGATGTAGTCGGGCGCGAACTCGACGAGCTGGTGTTGCAGCGCCTCGGCAGCGTCGCCGACCACAAAGAGTTCGATCTCGGTGGCCGAGACGCGCCGGCCGATGTCGCGCCGGCCCTGGCCGAGGTAGCTTTCTCGGTCGGCGATGAATTGCGTCGCCGGGGCGGACAGCTCGGCGGCACGTCGGGATACGGTGTCGTTGGGCATGGGCCATGCTAGCGGCGTGACCCTGCGCTGTGAGTGCTTGGCCCGACGCGATTCGTGAACAGCTTGGCCCCTGCCGGTGCTGCGCGCGGCGGCGGCGGCCAGGCTGGGCCTACGAGAAGGCCGTCCGTAGAATCGCCAGCCTTCATAGGCTGACGGTGTCTCCCTCGCATGCGTGATTCGGCTGACTTGCCTGTGGTGGTGATTGGCGCCGGCCTGGCCGGGCTGACTGTGGCTTTACGGCTGGCCGATCAACAGCGCGTCATCGTGCTCGCCAAACGCAGCCTGGCCGAAGGCGCCACGGCCTGGGCGCAGGGCGGCATCGTCGGCGTGCTGGGCGAAGACGACAGCGTCGAGTCGCATGTGCGTGACACGCAAGACGCCGGCGCCGGGCTGGTCGACGAACACACCGCGCGTTTCATCGCCGAAGAAAGTGCCAAGGCCATCACCTGGCTGGTCGACGCGGGTGTGCCCTTCTCAGCCGACCCCGACGGCCCGCTGGGCCTGCACCTCACGCGCGAAGGCGGCCACGCCGTGCGCCGCATCGCGCATGCCGCCGACGCCACCGGCCGCGCCATCCACGACGTGTTGCTGGCCAAGGCGCTGGCGCACCCCAACATCAGCCTGCGCGAGCGCTGGATGGCGGTGGACTTGATCACGCCGCGCCAGCTCAAGATCGACGCCGCGCCGCAATGCCACGGCGTCTACGCGCTGGACATGGACAGCAAGCGCGTCGAGACGCTTGCCGCCTCCGCCGTGGTGTTAGCCACCGGCGGCGTGGGCAAGGTCTACCGCTACACCAGCAACCCCGACACCGCCACGGGCGACGGCATCGCCATGGCATGGCGCGCGGGCTGCCGTGTCGCCAACATGGAGTTCATCCAGTTCCACCCGACCTGCCTGTACCACCCGCAAGAGCGCAGCTTCCTCATCACCGAAGCGCTGCGTGGTGAAGGCGCGGTGCTGCGGCTGCCCGGCCTCGAAGGCGAGGCCGCGCGTTTCATGCCCGCCCATGACGAACGCGCGGAGCTGGCACCACGCGACATCGTGGCGCGCGCCATCGACTTCGAGATGAAGAAGCATGGCCTGGACTTCGTCTGGCTCGACGCCACCGGGCTGGGTGAAGCGTTTCTCAAAGAGCACTTTCCCACCGTGCACGCACGCTGCCTGCAACTCGGCATCGACATCGCGCGCGCGCCCATCCCCGTGGTGCCCGCCGCGCACTACACCTGCGGCGGCGTCGTCACCGACCTGCACGGCCGTACCGACCTGCCGGGCCTGTACGCCGTGGGCGAAACGGCCTACACCGGGCTGCATGGCGCCAACCGCCTGGCCAGCAATTCGCTGCTTGAATGTGTGGTGCTGGGCAGCAGCTGCGCGCAGGCCATCGCCACCACGGCGCCGCCGCCCGTGGTGCCGGTGCCGGCCTGGGACGAGAGCAAGGTGGAAGACGCCGACGAGCAGGTCGTCATCGCGCACAACTGGGACGAGCTGCGCCTCTTGATGTGGAACTACGTGGGCATCGTGCGCACCACCAAGCGCCTGGAGCGCGCACTGCACCGCATCAAGCTGCTACGTGACGAGATCGACGAGTACTACGCCAACTTTCGCGTCACGCGCGACTTGCTGGAGCTGCGCAACCTGGTGGTCTGCGCCGAGCTCATCGTGCGCTCGGCCCTGCACCGGCATGAAAGCCGCGGCCTGCACTACAGCCGCGACTTCCCGCACACTTTGCCGGTTAGCTTCCCGACGGTGTTGACGCGGCGGGCGCGAAGTCGGTAGCGGCGAGCTCAGCAACAAGCCGTGCGCGGCCGTGTGTCATGCCGGCGCGGCGCCCAGCAAGCGCACTCGGTTACGCCACCGACCCGCGTCAGTCGTCATGCACCTGCCATGCAGCCGCTTGTCTGCGGTCATCAGCGGCGCATCTGCGCGCAGGGCCAGGGCAAGGTAGAAGCAGTCGTAGGCCGGGTGTTGCAACTGCAATGCCAGTGCAAGTGCATCCGCCAGCAAGCTGGAGCTCTCATGCACCTGCAGCGGCACTTGCAGCAGCCAGCGTGCGCCCAGCTGCGCTGTGGCGGAGTCGATCTCGCCGCGTGATTGCTTCTTCCACAGAATGTTGCCGACCTCAGCAAACAGCAGGTCTGGCGCCAGCAACTCATCGTCGAGCAATGTCTCGGCATGCGCCGACTCAATCTCCGGGGCCAACCACTTGGCGGCCACGCTGGCATCAACCACCCACTTCATCGCTCGTCGCGGCTTTCGTGCAGCAGTTTTTCCGACGGTGTTTGCCGGCGGCCAGCGCTGAGGGCACGGATGTCGGCGGCCAGCTTCTTCAAGTCAGCACCCGCCTTGCGCTTCGGCTGCATCAGCGCCGCGCCCACGATGGCTTGCAACTCGGCGTTCATCGAGCGCTGATTGCTGGCGGCACGCATGCGCAAGCGTTCTTTTAAGTCGTCGTCGAGATTGCGAAGAACGATGTCGGCCATGGCGGACTCTGGTTGAAACCCGATGATGCCGATGATATCAAGGGAGTCTGCGGTTCACGCCTCCCATCGCACCTCCCATCGCATCGGTGGACAGGCTTTGGCCGCCCTCGCGGCATGTGACAACTGGCGAAAAAACCGGCTCAGCTCAGCGTCGAAAACCCCGTCAGCTGCGCGATCTCGATGCGTGAGCGCCCGGCGTCTTTGGCGGCGTAGAGCGCACGGTCGGCGCGCGAGAGCAGCTGGTCTAGCGTGTTGCCGTGACGCGGAAAGACGGCGATGCCGGCTGAAAACGAACACGCCGGCAGATGGTGCTTGGGCGTGACCAGACGCATGGCCATGAAGGTTTCCAGCAAGCGCGCGAGCATGGTTTCGGCGCCGGCCAGGCTGATATCGGGCATGACCACCACAAACTCTTCGCCGCCATGGCGGCAGAAGACGTCGCTGCGGCGCAGGCTGTCACCCAGCAGCTTGGAGAACGCACGCAGCACGTCGTCACCGGCTTGGTGGCCGAAGCTGTCGTTGAGTGTCTTGAAGCGGTCTAGGTCAATCACCACCACGCACAGATGGCTTTCGCGGCGGGCCGCCATGTCCAGCATGCGTGGTGCCACTTCAAACAAGTAGCGGCGGTTGTAGAGGCCGGTGAGCGGGTCGCGCAGCGCCTGCTCTTCGAGCTGCGCGTGCAGCGACTCGATTTCGGCGATCTTCGCGCGCAGCTGGCGGTTCATGGCCGCCAGGCGCGCGCGGTCGTCTTCGGCGCTGTCGCGTGAGGCCACGGCTTGGTCGCGCTCGTGGCGCGCAGCGTCGATCTGGTGCGTGACCTCAAGCGCGATGTAGCGCGCGCGTGCACTGCGCCCGACCATCTCTTCGTAGTGTTTTTGCGAGCGCTGCGTGAAGCTCAAGGCTGCTGGCAGGTCCCCCAGTTCTTCGCAGCAGTCGGCCGCCGCGCGGTAGAGCTGCACCAGGTCGTAGGGTTGGGCGCTGACGCCAGCAACCTCCACCGCTTCGATCATGGCCTCGGCGACTTCGCGGGCGGCGTCAGCGCGCCCATTGGCCATGTGGCAACGCGCCTGCAACCACGACCAAAAGATCTTGCCGTCGCCGTCGCCTAAAGCGCCGATAGCGCCGCGGTCGAGATAGCGTTGCGCGGCGTCGAACTCGCCATTGCCGTAATACGCCAGCGCCATCTGGACCGGGAAGCGCTCGAGCGCGCCGGTCAGCAACTCATGCGGATGCGTCAGCAAGAACTCGGCCACGGCGCGCGCCTGGCTAGGCTGGCCCGCCGCGTAGTGCGTGACGATGAGGTTGGCCGCTGCGGTGGCGATGGTCTGGCGCGCGCCGGCCGCACGCGCCATGTCCAGCGCCTGTTGGCTCAGGCTGCGCGCGTCGTCAAGGTTACAAAGGTCTTGGTGAAAGCCGCCCAGGTTGCCCAGCGCCACGATCTGCGGCCCTTGCCAGCCCGTTCGGTGCGCGGCCGCAAAGGCTTGGTAAAAGTGGCGCAAAGCGTCGTCGACGCGCCAAAGGTGCTTGCAAGTGATGGCGCGCGAGTTGTGCGCGATGAATTGGTCGTGGTCGGTGTAGTCGCGCTGGGGCAGGGCGTCGATGGCGTCGTGCAGTGCGCCCGAGCCGACGAAGTCGCCACTGCGGCGCAGTTGGATCGCTTGAATCTCGTCGGCCAAGGCCGTGCCGCGTACATGCGCAACACGGGCAAAGACGGCGCGTGCGTGGGCCGCAGCGTCGGCGGCGACTTGCAGGTCGCCCACACGTGATTCGGCCAGCGCCACATGCAGCCAGCCAAAGCCGGCGTGCAGACTTTCAGGCTCATGGCGCGTATGCGCCACGATGCGACGGCCGAGCTCGAGCGCGCGTGTCACGTCCAGGTACGAAAGCTCCCAGGCCTGCGCGATGAGCTCGGCCACGCTGGGTTCAGCGGGCGACGAATGGGGGGGCGGCGCTGGGGTCGGCATGCGTCGAGACGGGTCGCCACACCGGTGGCGGGAGGGGCCGGCTTAACGCCGCGCGCGCATCGCGGTGCGCGCCTGGACAAAACCGAAGGCGAACTCTACTGCCTCGGTAAGCTGGCGTTCCGTTTCAGAACGTTCGCGATCGCTTTGATAGAAGGCAAAGTCGACTTCGTGCCGGATATAGCGCGGATGCATGCGGTTCAGAGCCACACAGGCGACGTCGGCAAGCAACTCGCCGTCGTCTTGCACGCCGGGATAGCGCGGCGCCGCAACGGTGACGGCTTCGCACACGCTGCGCTCGTGGAAGTTGCGGATGGAGGTGAAATCTGCGCCCATGGTGTGTGCTCGGGTTGGTGGAAGCCGTTCCTGCAATATCGGCCGCAGCGGCGCCGCGCTTAAATCGAGTTGGTCAAGGGCGCCACGCGCATCGAAAAGTCCACCGCCTTCACGTCTTTGGTCAGGTGCCCGATCGAGACGCGGTGCACGCCGGTAGCGACGATGGCGCGCAGCTGCTCCAGCTGCACGCTGCCCGAAACTTCCAGCTGGGCGCGAGCGGCGTTGATGCGCACAGCCTCATGCATGCGCTCAAGTGTGAAGTTATCCAGCAGCACGCTGGTGGCACCCGCGGCCAACACGTCTTCCAGCTGCGCCAGTGTTTCCACCTCGATCTGGATGTCGACGCCGGCGTTCAAGGCCACGGCCTGGCGCAGCGCGGCGACCGCGCCGCCGGCCGCAGCGATGTGGTTTTCTTTGATCAGGATGCCGTCATACAGCGCCAGGCGTTGGTTCTGGCCGCCGCCCACACGCACGGCGTACTTCTGCGCCAGGCGCAGCCCGGGCAGGGTTTTGCGCGTGTCCATGATGGCGCAGCCCGTCGCGTTGGGCGAGACGCCGGCCACGGCCTCGACATGCCGGCGCGTTTCGCTGGCCGTGTAGCTCAGCAGCTGGATGAAGTTCAGCGCCGGGCGCTCGGCCGCGAGCAGCGCGCGTGCGTCGGCGTGGATGCGCACGATGGTCTGGTTGGGCTGCATCCAGGCGCCTTCGTCGATCAGCCACTCGATCTGCGCGGCGCCGTCCAGCGCTTGCACCACGCCGTCGAACCATTCGCGCCCGCACAGCACGGCGCGCTCGCGGCACAGCACGCTGGCCTCAACGCGCCGGCCCTCGGGCACGAGCTTGGCCGTCCAGTCGCTGATGCCGATGTCTTCGAAGAGGGCATCGTGGATGTTGCGTGCGCGCGCTTGCGCCAGCGTTTCGTTGTGCTCGAAGTTCTTCATCACGCGGCGCCGATGTTCTTGACAAAGCCCGCGCGCGGCGCGGCCACGCTGCTCGGATTTTTAGCCACGAAGTCGAGCATGCGTTCGATGCAACCCAAGGCTTGCGTGCGTATTGGCTCGGGCACGCTGATCTCACCCTGGCCGAGCTCTAAGCAAGCCACCACACCTTGCAGCGCGTTCATTGCCATCCACGGGCAGTGCGCGCAGCTCTTGCATGTGGCGCTGTTGCCGGCGGTGGGCGCTTCGATCAGCGTCTTGCCGGGTGCGAGCTGGCGCATGCGGTGCAGGATGCCGTTGTCGGTGGCGACGATGTAGGTCTGTGCACTGCCCTTGACCACGGCGTTGAGCAGCTGCGTCGTCGAGCCCACCACGTCGGCCAGCTCAACCACCGGGCGCGGCGACTCGGGGTGCACCAGCACCATCGCGCCGGGGTGCTGGTGTTTGAGCAGCTCGAGCTCCAGGCCTTTGAACTCGTCATGCACGATGCAGGCGCCGTTCCACAGCAGCATGTCGGCGCCGGTTTGCTCCTGGATGTAGCGGCCGAGATGGCGGTCAGGGGCCCACAGAATCTTGCGGCCCTGGGCCTTCAAATGTTCCACGATGGCGACTGCGCAAGAGCTGGTGACCATCCAGTCGGCGCGCGCTTTGACGGCCGCGCTGGGGTTGGCGTAGACGACCACGGCGCGGTCGGGGTGCGCGTCGCAAAAGGCGTTGAAGGGCTCGGGTGGGCAGCCCAGGTCGAGCGAGCAGGTGGCTTCCAGGTCGGGCATCAGCACGCGCTTGCCCGGGCTCAAGATCTTCGCCGACTCGCCCATGAAACGCACACCCGCCACCACCAGCGTCTGCGCTTCGTGCTCGCGGCCGAAGCGCGCCATCTCCAGTGAGTCGGCCACGCAGCCGCCGGTTTCCAGCGCCAGGTCTTGCAAGTCGCCGTCGACGTAGTAATGCGCCACCAGCACGGCCCTGTGCTGCTTCAGCAAAGCCGCAGCGCGCGCCTGCACCGCCGTGCGCTCGGGCGGCGAAAGTGGCGTGGGCTGCCGGGCCCAGGCTTGCGCGGTGCTGCACGTGCCGGCGGCGTCTTGGCGGGTGTAGTCGAAGAGCACAGAGTCCATGGTTTGGGACGATATTGAAGCTTGCGCGGCGCAAGGAGAGTGCATCGTAGCGGCATGCCTGTATGCGGACAGGCGTGAGGTCTTGGTCGCCTAAAGTAAGGCCATGGATCGACCGGACCACAGCAAGCAGCAAGACATGCGCACCATCGCACTGGTGGGCCTGGCGCACGCCACCTCGCACTTCCACCACATGCTGTTGCCGCCGCTGTTTCCGACCTTCATTGCCGAGTTCGGCTTGAGTTGGTCGCAGCTGGGTTTGCTCGTCACGCTGTTCTTCGTGATCTCAGGCATCGGCCAGGCGCTGGCCGGTTTCTTGGTGGACCGTATCGGCGCGCGGCCGGTGCTCTTTGCGGCCTTGGGCTGCTTCGTGCTGGCCTCCGTGGCTGCCGCTACGGCACAGGGTTATTCGGGGCTGCTGCTGGCCACCGCGCTGGCGGGTCTGGGCAACTGCCCCTTCCACCCGGCCGACTTTACGGTGCTGAACAAGCGCGTCTCACCACACCGGCTGGGCCACGCGTTTTCGGTGCACGGCATCTGCGGCAACATGGGCTGGGCGGTGGCGCCGCTCTTCATGGTGGGCATCGCGCAGGGCACGGGGCAATGGCGGCTGGCCTATGTCGCCAGCGCGCTGCTGGTGCTGGGCTTGTGGATGCTGCTGTGGTGGCGCCGGCATGACATCGACGACCGCAGCGCGGCGGGGGCACTCGTCAAGCTCGGTTCGGCGGCGACACCCGTGCACGCGCTGGCCTTCCTGCGACTGCCCTCGGTCTGGCTGTGCTTCTCGTTTTTCTTCTGGAGCACGGCCGCACTCAGCGCCATCCAAAGCTTCGCCGGCCCGGCCCTCGCCGTCGTGTACGGCCTGCCTTTGTCGAGCGCGGCTTACGTCGTCACCGCCTACATGCTGTGCAGCGCGGCGGGCATGGTGCTGGGCGGCTACCTGGTGGCGCGCGACGCCAGGCTCGAGCGCAACATCGCGATGGCGATGGCGCTGGCCGCCACGCTCTTGCTGCTGGTGGCCAGTGGTTGGCTCTCGCCGCTGGGCGCGGCCGCTGCCACCGCGCTGGCCGGTGTCGGCAGCGGCCTGGCCGGGCCTTCGCGCGACATGCTCATCAAGGCCGCCACGCCGCCTGG
>JANOJR010000462.1:0-3609 GCA_031418855.1 Rubrivivax sp. | reverse complement strand
GCCACCTGGAACATGGGCGCATGGACGGTTGGTGCGGTTGGCCACTACAAGAGCGGCTACATTGACCAGGATCCTGAAAATACGGTCAGCAGCTACGCCACCATGGATGCATATGTGTCCTGGGCTGCAATGAAAAATCTGAACGTGACACTCGGCATCAAGAACCTTACCGATCGCGAGCCACCGTACTCGAATCAAGGTGACGTCTTCCAGGCGAACTACGACCCGCGGTTTGCGGATCCGACAGGCCGCAAGTACTACGTGCGGGCGTCATATAAGTTCTAGGATTCAAGCTGCACTGACATTGAGAGCGAGAGCCGCGGGGGCCACCCTGCGGATTTTTTCGTGCGGTGGTGCCTCGTGTCGCATCGCTATACTGCCCCGACCTGACCAAGCTTGGTCAACCCCCGGGGCCCGCCATGCCAGTCAACAGCTACGAAGCCAAGACCGGGCCCTCCGAGTTGGTCGAGCAAGCCTATGCCGGCGCCACCACGGCGTGGCCCAGGGTGACGCGCTGGCCTTCCATCGTCGCGATGGCGCTCTGCAGCTGAGCCTGCTCAGGGCTCATGCTCGTCTGCGTCGGGTCTTGGCCGGGGCGGTTGGCTCGACCATCCAGTCTTCCAGGTGCAGTTCGGGCACCTGGTCGAAGTGGCGAGTGTTGTGGGTCACCAGCGTCAGCCCCTCGGCCAGCGCGTGGGCAGCGATCAGCGTGTCCAGTTCGCCGATCGGCGTGCCGCCCCGCCGGTGCGCGTCCTTCAGCGTGCCGTAGTGGTCGGCCGCCTGATGTGTCCACGCCAGGGTGGGCAACTGCAACAGAAAGTGGTCGATCAGGCCGCGCCGCCGGTCGTCAGCGGCCATGCCGGCTTGGCCGTAGCGCAGTTCGGCACGGGTGAGAACCGAGAGCGCCACGGTCTGTTGCAGCAGGCCCTGGTTCACGCGCTCTTCCAGCCCAACCGAACTGCGCCGCAGGTAGTAGCTGGCGATGTTGGTGTCCAGCAGATAGCGCAAGCTCATCGCGACCAACCCGCCAGCGGGTCGGGCTGCGCCGCATCGATGCGGGCCGGTACGAATTCGTCACTGGCGGGCAGGCTGCGAAGCTCTTGCAGAAAGGCCTGCAGCGCATCGCCATCGGGCTTGGGCTTGAGCGTGATCTCGCCCGTGTGCTCATTGAGCGTGATCCACACCTCACGCGAATCGACCCGGAAGGCCTTGGGCAAACGCACGGCTTGGCTGTTCCCGGTGGTGAAGACTTTGGCGGTCGCGACCATGGCGTTTCCTGTCCTCTGAATAGATATGAAAACGTACCTATTCTAAGCATCACGTCTGATCGGCAGGGGCCGCGGCAAGCAGAGAGTGCAGGATGACCATGAGCAGAAGAGCACGACGGAATCACTCACCCACGTTCAAGGCCAACGTGGCGGTGGATGCCATCAGGGGCGAGCGCACGCTGGCCGAGTTAGCCCAACTGCATGACGTGCACGCCAACCAGATCGTCGACTGGAAGAACCAGTTGCTGACACGCGCAGCCGGCGTCTTCGGGGCCGACACGGTGGCCGCGCCGGCGGTGGATTTGAAGGATCTGCACGCCAAGATCGGCCGGCTCCATCGGCACCGCGAAGAGTCGTCCATCGGTCAACGTCAGCAGGTCGGCCTCGGCGCGCACGACTTGCGCCAGAAAGCGCAGCTTCTCGTTCGCTGGACGGCGCAGGCCCGGCGCGCTCACAGCGCCGTCGCCTGTTCGCGGGCGGCGCGCAGCAGCGGCGTCTCAGGTGTCAGCGGGTCGGCCACGAGGACGTCGATCTTGCGCTCACCCATCAGGCGCTGCAGCGTTGCAGCCGTTCGCACCGAAACCCTCAAGCGCTCGTGTACCGACTGCGGGGCAGCCAACTCCACCAACAGGTCGATATCGCCACCGCGCTGGTCGTCGCGGGTGCGAGACCCGAACAGATAGACCCGCGCGTCCGGCCCTGCCACTTCGGCGGTTGCGCGCCGGATGGCGACTCGATCGTGTGCAGACAAGCGCATGGCGGCAGTCTATAGGAGGCGGGGACTGGCTATGTGAGGCAGCGCCTTGCGCGGTCGCCGGTAGACCTTGAACCGCCCGGTGAGGACCCGCAACCAGGGTGGTCTGGCAGGGGAACCGCCGACCATGAGGGCCGCGACGCAGACCTTGAACACGTTGCTATACTGCCCGCACCTGACCAGGCTTGGTCAACACCCGGGGCCCACCATGCAAGTCAACATCTACGAAGCCAAGACGCGGCTGTCCGAGTTGGTCGAGCAGGCCCATGCCGGCGCCACCGTGATCATCGCCAAAGCCGGCACGCCCATGGCCAAGCTGGTGCCGCTGAACGACGCGCCCAAACGCAAGATCGTGTATGGGTTGATGAAGGGTCAGATTCGAATCGCGTCCGACTTCGACGCGCCGCTGCCAGAAGACTTTCTCGTCACCGCGCCGCGCACGGCTCGCAAGTGAGTCTGCTGCTCGACACCCATGTCGTGCTGTGGATGATGGCGGGCGACAAGGCCTTGAAGGCGCAAGCTCGGCGAACGATTGAAGCGGCCGATGCCGTCTACGTCAGCAGCATCACGCCGTGGGAGGTGGCGATCAAAGTGGCTTTGGGCAAGCTCGACCTTGACCTCGAGCGCTTCGACGACGAATTGGCACGCATGGCCTTCGTGCCGCTGCCGATCACCTGGGTGCACACGCGCGCGTTGCGCCGCCTGCCCAAACTGCACGTCGATCCATTCGATCGCATGCTGATCGCCCAAGCCATCAGCGAGCCCATGCACCTGCTCACCAGCGACGCCGCGCTGGCGGCATATGGGCCGCACGTGACGGTCGTCTGAGCGAATCAGCAACCCGCCCACGGTGTCCACAGCGGCAGGGCCGAGCGGCACGTAGCGGCGCGAGCGGCATTCGATCGCTCTTGCGGAGGGTCGTCTTGACTTCGCCGCGTGCTTTGGCTTATGAAACACGGATGCGTTTCAAACCAACGCCAAGATTTCGGAAAAGTTGCAGATGGTATGCTGAAGGCCTTCAAGTTGGAGGTCTGGGCCATGAATGCAAGCATGAACGCAACTATCAACGCCACCGTCAGCGACAAAGGCCAGGTCACGATCCCCTCTGCCTTGCGTGAACGCCTGGGCATCAAGCCCGGCAGCCGACTTGCCTTCACGGTCGACGCCGATGGGCGCCTGAAGGTCAGCGTGCTGGCGCAGGGTTCGACCGGTCTGGCCGGCTTACTCACCAGGCCTGCTGAGCGAGCCCTAAGCCTGGCTGAAATGGACGCCGCGGTCACCCACCAGGTGCGCGATCGCGCGCGTCAGCGCCCATGATCGCTGTCGACACCAACGTGCTGGTGCGCCTGATGGTCAACGACGACGCCACGCAGGCGTCTCGGGCACGGCGGCTCTTTGATGAGTTGGCCAACCAGGGTGAACGCGCCTGGGTCACCGACACGGTCATGGTTGAGCTCGTCTGGACGCTGGCCCGTGCCTATGGCCGTGACCGTGAAGAACAGGCGCTGACGATCCACGCGCTGGTGGACCATGGCACGGTGCAGCTGGAGTCGGTGGATGCGATTCGGCAGGCGCTCGTGCTCTTTG
>JANOJR010000461.1:0-8861 GCA_031418855.1 Rubrivivax sp. | reverse complement strand
GTGCGCGACACCGCCGCTGAACTGCTGAACCTCTACGCCCGCCGCGCCGCCCGCGAAGGCTTTGCACACCGCTTCAGCCCGAGTGACTACGAAGCCTTTGCCGCGAGCTTCGGCTTCGAAGAAACGGCCGATCAACACGCGGCGATCCACGCCGTCATTCAAGACATGGTCAGCCCCAAACCGATGGACCGGCTGATCTGCGGCGATGTCGGTTTCGGCAAGACCGAAGTCGCTTTGCGCGCGGCTTTTGTGGCCGTGCATGGTGGCAAACAAGTCGCCATCCTGGCACCCACCACGCTGCTGGCCGAGCAGCATTTCCAGACGCTGGTGGATCGCTTCAGCAAGTGGCCGATCAAAGTCGCCGAGCTCTCGCGCTTTCGCACGCCCAAGGAAGTCAAGGCGGCGATCGAAGGCATTGAAGATGGCACGATCGACATCGTCGTCGGCACCCACAAGCTGCTGAGCCAGACGGTGCAGTTCAAGCGCCTGGGCCTCCTGGTCATCGACGAAGAGCACCGCTTTGGCGTGCGCCACAAAGAGGCGATGAAAGCGCTGCGCGCCGAGGTTGATGTTCTGACACTCACTGCCACGCCGATCCCGCGCACGCTCGGCATGGCACTCGAAGGCCTGCGTGATTTGTCGGTCATCGCCACCGCGCCGCAGCGCCGCCTCTCGATCAAGACTTTTGTGCGCAACGAAGGCAACAGCACCATCCGCGAAGCGGTGCTGCGCGAGCTCAAGCGCGGTGGCCAGGTCTACTTCCTGCACAACGATGTCGAGAGCATTCAGTACCGCCGCGAGAAGCTCGCCGAGCTGGTGCCCGAAGCGCGCATTGCCGTAGCCCATGGCCAGATGCCCGAGCGTGAGCTTGAACGTGTGATGCGCGACTTCGTGGCCCAGCGCTACAACCTGCTGCTGTGCTCGACCATCATCGAGACCGGCATCGACGTGCCCACCGCCAACACCATCGTCATCAGCCGCGCCGACAAGTTCGGCCTGGCGCAGCTGCACCAGCTACGTGGACGCGTCGGCCGCAGCCACCACCAGGCTTATGCCTACCTCTTGGTGCCCGATGTCGAGGCGCTGACCAAACAAGCCGCGCAGCGACTGCAAGCCATTCAAGACATGGAAGAGCTGGGCTCGGGCTTTTATCTGGCCATGCACGACCTGGAAATCCGCGGCGCCGGCGAGGTGCTGGGCGAGAACCAAAGCGGCAACATGATGGAGGTGGGCTTCCAGCTCTACAACGAGATGTTGGGTGAAGCCGTGCGTGCGCTCAGGAGCGGCCGCGAGCCCGATCTGTTGTCACCGCTGGGCGGTGTGTTTGGCGCCAGCACCGAGGTCAATCTGCACGCGCCTGCGCTCTTGCCCGACGCCTACTGCGGTGACGTGCACACGCGTTTGTCGCTCTACAAACGCCTGGCCACAGCGAGCAAGCCCGAGGCCATTGACTTGATGCTCGAAGAGATCACCGACCGCTTCGGCCGCTTGCCCGCGCAAGGCCAAACGCTCTTCGACACGCACCGCCTGCGGGTATTGGCCAAGCCCTACGGCGTGCAGAAGATCGACGCCGGCCCGAAGTTGATGAACATCAGCTTTCGGCCCAACCCGCCCATCGACCCCCGCCGCATCATCGAACTCGTGCAGAAGAATCGTCACATCAAGTTGGCGGGTAATGACAAGCTGCGCATCGAGCGCGAGCTGGCCACCGCGCCCGAGCGCGCGATGTTCATTCGCGACGTCTTGAAGGCGCTGGGGCCGGTCGTGGCGGCGCCTGGTGGGGACAATGGGGTCAGGTCTTAAACTTAAACCCCTACCGACGAAAGCCAATAGCCCGCCGTGTCACGCCCACTACGCATTGAGTTCCCCGGCGCCACGTACCACGTCACCTCGCGCGGTGACCGCCAAGAGGCGATATTCGCTGACGACAGTGACCGCCGCTCCTTCCTCGATGTGCTGGCGCGTGCGATGGAACGCTTCGATGCCGCTGCGTTCGCTTACTGTTTGATGGACAACCACTATCACCTGGTGCTGACCACCCGCGGCGCCAAGCTCTCAGCGCTGATGCGCCACGTCAACGGCGTGCACACGCAGCGATTCAACCGTCGCCACGACAAGGCGGGGCATGTGTTCCAGGGCCGCTTCAAGGCCATCTTGATCGATACGCAGAGCTATCTGCTCGAAGCTTGCCGCTACGTCGAGCTGAACCCGGTGCGCGCGCAGATGGTGAAGCGCCCTGGCCAGTGGCCATGGTCGAGCTATGGCGCTAACGTCGGCGATGTGCGTGCACCGATGTGGCTTGACACGGCCTCGATGTACGCGCAGGTGCTGGGCCGAGACGTGAGCACGGCCGCACAGCGGCGTCGCGCTCAGGCAGCCTATGCCGACTTGGTGGCCACGGCGCGCGACGTGCCGCTGTGGGAGCAAGGCCTGCGCCAGCAGATCTACCTCGGCGACGAAGCCTTCGTCGAACGCATGCAGGCAATGTGTGTGATGCCCAGCGCGGGCAGCGTGCCGCGCGCGCAACGCAGCCGCAGCACGTCGCTGGCGGCGTGGCTCAATGCGGGGCCAACGCGCGAAGAGGCCTATCGACGCGCGCATGTTGACAGCGGCCTGACGATGACGATCATCGCGCGCGAAGAAGGTATTTCGGTGGCCCGTGTGAGCCAACTCATCGCCAAGGCGGAGCGATTCAAGCAAGTTGAATCCGATACCTTTAAATTAAAGACCTGACCCCGGCTTCTGACCCCGGCTCCGAATCCCACCATGACCCACGAACTCGCCCCCGGCCTCTTCATCCGCAGCTTCACGCCACCGCTGCGCCTGGCGCACTTCAAGCTCGTGGCTTTTGACATGGACTCGACGCTGATCTCCATCGAATGCATCGACGAGATTGCCGGCATGGTGGGCAAGAAGGCCGAGGTCGCCGAGATCACCGAAGCGGCGATGCGCGGCGAGATCAGCGACTACAAGGAAAGCTTGCGCCGGCGCGTGGCGCTGCTGGCCGGCGCGCCGGAATCAGCGTTGCAACGCGTGTACGACGAGAAGCTCGCCATCAACCCCGGCGTGCCGCAGTTCGTGCAGGCATGCCAAGCGGCGGGTTTGAAGACGCTGCTGATCTCCGGCGGCTTTACGTTCTTCAGCGAGCGCATCCGCCAGCGCCTGAATCTTGATTTTGCGCGCGCCAACACTTTGGGCGTTAGCAGCGGCCGCCTCACCGGCACACTTTTGCAGCGGCCCTGGGGCGACATCGTCGACGGCGCGGAAAAGAAACGCGTGCTGCTGGAAGTCTGCGAGCTGATGGGCATCAGCCCAGCGCAGGCCATCGCCGTGGGCGACGGCGCGAACGACTTGCCGATGATGTTGGCGGCAGGCTTGTCCATCGCCTACCACCCCAAGCCCGCCGTGCGCGAACAGGCCATGGTGGCCATCACTGAAGGCGGCATGGAGCGCGCGCTGGTTTGTTTCGGGGCTTGAGGGTTTGTGGCGGCGCTCACCTTGAGCGTTAGCTACCGACGCCCTACTTCAAGTGCTTGTCGAGAAAACTCTCCATGCGCCGGGCGAAGTCGAGATGTGTTTCCAGCTTGAGCCAGCTGTGGGCTTCACCGGGGTAGCTCACCCACTGTGGCTCCAGCCCAGCTTCGCGCATGGCCTTACGCAGGCGCTCGCCATGCTCGATAGGCACACGCCGGTCGAGTTCGCCATAGGCCAGCAAGAGCGGCGCGCGGATACGCGCCGCTTGCAGCACGGGCGACGCGGCTTTCAGCATGTCGGCGTCTTTCTCGGCGTCACCCACCATCTGCGGCATGCTGTAACGGCGGCCTTCGTCCCCGATGTCGTCGCTGACCCACCATGAGCCTTTGAGGTAGAGAAAGGGGTCGGCCACGGCGACCCAAGCCACGCCGCATTTGTACAAGTCGCCGTCGCGCACCAGACCCATCAGCGTGGAGTAGCCGCCATAGCTGGCGCCGGCGATGCACATGCGGTCGGCCCAGCCTTTGTCGACGGCCCAGCGCGCGGCGTCGGCCACGTCGTCTTGCATGGCCTGGCCCCACTGTTTGAAACCAGCCCGGTAGTGCGCGCCGCCGTAACCCGCGCTGCCGCGAAATTCGGGCGCGATGACGAGGTAACCACGCGAGGCCAGGAACTGCTCCATCGCATTCCAGCGCCAGTGGCCCGAGCGCACCCAGGGCCCGCCGTGCACCAGCACCACCGCCGGGCCGCGGTCGCCCATCTTGCGGCCAGGCGGGATGGTCAGCCACACGGGCAGGTCGCGGCCATCACGCGCGCGTATGCGCTGGAAATCAACGTTAGCCATCTGCGTGGGGTCGATGCCTTTGCGCACGCGGCTGAACAGCTTCCAGCTGCCAGCCTGGCCTTCACGCTCGCGGTAGATCCACAGGTAGCCGGGGTCGCGGTCGTTCCACGAACGCACCAGCACCACGCGGTCGCTTTGGTCGCAGCGGCGGCAGCTCAGGCGGTTGACGTAGCCGGGCAAGCGCTCGTCGGCAAGCTGCTGCACGCGCTTCATGGGCTCGTCAAACCAGACCGTCGATTCGGCGTCGGTGTCCAGGCGCACGCCCATCGCGCTTCCCGTGCCGCGGCTGGTGATGAGCGAGCCGCTGAAGTCAAAGCCCGGCGCCACCACAAATGCCTTGGGCTCAGGCTTGCCGGTGTTGAAGTCAAAGCGCGCCAGCACGCGGATCTGTGCAGGCCCTTCGCTGCGCGTGACGTAGAGGCCGCCGGCGTCGTCGACAAAAGCCGGCGTGAAGCTCGGGCGCAGGGCTTCGCTGTCGTCGATGAGCTTCCACGCGTCTTGGCTGGGTGCGCGCCAATGCAGCTGGCGGCGGCCGCCACCGCGCGTGATGGCCACACGCGCCTGGCCCTGGCTGTCGAAGAGCCAACCGGTGACGCCGGTGGGTGCGTTCAGCGCCAGCGTGGAGCTGCGGCCGTTGACGACGTTCAGCCGCATCGGGTAGACGCCCACCAGGTCGTTGCCCGAGAACGTAAGCTCACCGACGATGATCTCGTCACCACCACCTAGCGGCACGTGCAAGAGCCGGTGGTTCCAGGGCAGCGGCATGCGCGCGGGCATGGCCGAGCCGCTGGTGATGAAGGGCACGCCCTGGCGCATCACCAGCTGGCGGTACTGCTCGCCATCAAAGCGCACGCTGAAGAGGCCCGGGGCGACTTGCTGGCCGCTGCCCTCGCTGAGGTCGATGACGCTGAAGACCAGCCGCTCGTCGTTGACCCAGGCGAAGCGCGCGATGTCGGCGTCTTTGAAGTTCGCCGCCGGGGTGACCTTGCCCTCGCTTTCCAGGTCCCAGACAAACAGCGCGACGCGGCCGCCGGCCAGCGTGGTGCTCACCGCCAGGCGCCGACCCGACGGCGAGAGCTGGGCGTCCAGCACCTCGGCGGGTTTGAAGAAGAGCTCGGCGGGCAGCAAGGGCGGTGTGGTTTGCGCCCAGGCCACACTGGCGGCCAGCAGCGCAAGTGCGCCCCAGATCAAGCAGCGTGCGCGCTTGCGCAGGCTCATCGCCATCGGCATCGCGGCTCCCCGTATGAGTTGTGGCGCGAGCATAGCGTCGCGCGCACAACAGGCGCGCCCGCGGCGATGCGGCACACTGCCGCCCACACCCTCGCTAGAGCTCACGCCATGTCGACACCACCCACCGCCGCCAGCCTTGCCGCCACCGAGCTTGTCGACAGCGAGCACCCGGCCGTCGTGGCCTTTGCCCGCGCCAACAGCCAGGGCAGCAACGACCGCGAACGCGCCGTCGCGCTGTACCACGCCGTGCGCGACGGCTTTCGCTACGACATGTACCGCATCGACATGTCACCTGTTGGCCTGAAAGCCAGCAGCGTGCTGGCCCTGGGGCACGGCTGGTGCGTGACCAAAGCCGCGCTGCTGGCGGCGAGCTGCCGCGCGATCGGTATACCGGCGCGGCTAGGGTATGCCGACGTGCGCAACCACTTGAGCACCGAGCGCATGCGCCAGACGCTGAAAACCGACCTCTTCATCTGGCACGGCTACACCGACATCTGGCTCGACGGCGCCTGGCGCAAAGCCACGCCGGCGTTTAATAACTCGCTATGTGAGCGGTTTGGATTGCAACCGCTGGCGTGGAATGGCGTGGACGATTCGATCTACCACGCCTTTGATCGCGCAGGCAACCGCCACATGGAATACGTGCACCAGCGCGGCAGCTTTGACGACGTGCCCTTAGCGCAGATGACGGCCGACTTTGCCGCGACCTACCCCAAGCTCGAAGGCGGCGAAGACTTGCGCCAAGCCGACTTCCTGGCCGACGTGGAGCGGGAGAACCGATGAGCGAGCCGAGCCTTCCAGAAGGCTTTACCCCGCTGCCCATCGGCGGTGAATTCATCAAGACCAACGGCCCGCTCTACTTTCGCCGCGAGGCCGAGCGCGTACAGCTGGGCTTTCGCGTTGAAGCGCGCCATACCAACCCGATGGGCATCTGCCACGGCGGCATGCTCGCCAGCTTTGCCGACATGCTGTTGCCGGTGTGCATACACCGCCATATGCACGACTCGCCCAAGCGCTTCTTGCCCACCATCAGCCTGCAGCTCGACTACATGGCGCCGGCACCGCTGGGGGCCTGGGTGCAGGGCGAAGCGCAGGTGCTGCGTTCGACGCTGACGATGGTCTTCGCGCAGGGCCTCATCACCGCCGACGGCAAGCTCGCCGTGCGTGTCAGTGGCACCTTCAAGTTAGGCAAGTTGCTCAGCGAGTTGACGCCTCGGCCTTGAAGCCGGGGCTCTGATACCGGCGCTGTCCGACCACGTTGCGTTCAATCGCATGGGAAGTTGGAGTCGAGTGAGGCAGCTGACGGCGCATTGCTGACGCTCAGCGCTTGGTGACGAACTCACGCAACCGACCCATTGCTGCCTGTGAGCAACTTTCGAGCGATCGACCGGACCACCCAGTAACTGGTCGTTCGCCAACCGAGTCGATCGACATCCAGCGATCCGTTCGGCTAACCCTCGGCAAAGCTTCCACGGTGGCGCTGAGGGCTGACCAGCAACTCGCAAGAGGGAGCATTTGCTGATCCGCCTGCCATCGCACAGCAGAGTCGCGAACCGATTGAACTCGATCACCGGTTTTTCACCGGACCGTCACGAACGCCTCGTAAACTTCCATCTTTTTAGAAGCGTCGCTGCGCTCGGCGCGCGCCAGAAAGTCATCATGCGAGTCGGGATCAACGGGATGGGCCGCATCGGTCGTTTGGCACTTCGTGCTGCGATGGGGGCTGCGGAGCGGCCTCTGGACGACCCCCGTGCAGCGAATCGGCTTGAAGTCGTGCACCTCAACGAACTCAAGGGCGGCGCTGCTGCGACCGCGCACCTGCTCGCCTTTGACAGCGTACAGGGCCGCTGGCGCGCGGACATCGCGGCCGTTGGCGACAGCGCGATCCGGATCGGAGACCGCAAACTGGCCTTCTCTTCCCATGCCACATCAGATCACATCCGGTGGGGCGATCTCGGCGTCGATCTGGTCCTCGAATGCACGGGCAAGTTCCTGACCCCCGAAACCATTCAGGGCCACCTCGACCGCGGCGCCAAGCGCGTCATCGTTGCTGCGCCAGTGAAGGTCGGCAACGTGCTGAACATCGTCGTCGGCATCAACCACCATCTGTACGACCCGGCGCAACATCACATCGTCACTGCCGCATCCTGCACCACCAACTGCCTGGCCCCCGTCGTCAAGGTCGTGCACGAGACCCTGGGCATCCGCCACGGCCAGATCACCACCATCCACGATCCGACCAACACCAACCTGATGGTCGATGCGCCGCACAAGGACCTGCGTCGCGCGCGCAGTGCGATGTTGAGCCTGGCGCCCACGACAACCGGCAGCGCCACCGCCATCGCGCTGATCTACCCTGAGCTCAAAGGCAAGCTCAACGGGCACGCGGTGCGCGCGCCAGTTCTCAACGCGTCGTTGACCGACTGCGTGTTCGAGCTGAAGCGCGAGACCACCGCCGAGGAAGTGAACCGCCTGTTCGCAGAAGCGGCGAAGGGTCCGTTGGCCGGCATCCTGGGCTATGAGGAGCGGCCCCTCGTCAGCGCCGACTACGCCCGTGACACACGCTCATCGATCATCGACGCGCTGTCCACCATGGTCACCGACGGCACCATGCTCAAGGTCTACGCCTGGTACGACAACGAGATGGGCTACGCCTGCCGCATGGTGGACCTGGCCTGCCACATGGACGGCCTCGGCCTGTAGAGCGTCATGCCCGCCGTCACGCCCACGCCGGGCTCGCCCGTCGCCGCGCCATCGAACGGGGCGCGTAACTACGCCATCGTCACCGCCGCGTACTGGGGCTTCACGCTCACCGACGGCGCCCTGCGCATGCTGGTGCTGCTGCACTTCTACCGGCTGGGCTATTCGCCGTTCACGCTGGCCTTCCTGTTCCTGCTGTACGAGGCGATGGGCGTGGTGGCCAACCTCATCGGCGGCTGGCTGGCCACGCGTTATGGCATCCAGCGCATGTTGACGGTGGGTCTGTGCACGCAGATCACCGGCTTCCTGCTGCTGTCCCAGCTGTCACCCAGTTGGACCGTGACGATGTCGGTGGCCTGGGTCGTCCTGTCACAGGGCGTCTGCGGCGTCGCGAAGGACCTCACCAAGACCGCCAGCAAATCCGCGATCAAGCTCACCGCCAGCACCGCATCGGGACAACTCTTCAAGTGGGTGGCCTGGTTCACCGGCAGCAAGAACGCGATGAAGGGCGTGGGCTTCTTCCTCGGCGGTCTGCTGCTCGACCAGTTGGGCTTCCAGGTTTCACTCTGGGCGATGGCAGGGTTGCTGGCCGTGGTGCTGGCCGGTGTCGTCG
>JANOJR010000460.1:0-9259 GCA_031418855.1 Rubrivivax sp. | reverse complement strand
GGCAGCTCGAAGAGGCAATCAAGCACTACCTGCGAGTCAACAACAAAGATCCCAAGCCCTTTGTCTGGGCCAAGACCGCTGAAGACATCCTCGCAAGTGTCGAGAGATTTTGTTTGCGAACTTCTAACTCACGACACTAGGGTGCGTTGACATTAGCATCGCCGGCACCTTGCCCAAGCCCGCATCCATCACCCTCGACGCCTTGCGCCGCCATGCCGTGGCGCGCTCGCTCTTCGCGCCGACCACCTTACCGAGGGCGATCGAAAAACTCGGCTTCGTGCAGGCCGACCCCATCCGCGCACCGGCGCGCGCGCAAGACCTGACGCTGCGCCACCGCGTGCAGGGCTACCGCGCGGGGGACCTGGAGCGGCGCTACGCCAAGCTGGCCGTAGAAGAAGACTACTTCGTCAACTACGGCTTCTTGCCGCGCGACACGCACCACCTGATGCACCCGCGCACGCCGCATACGGTGTGGACCAAGAAGCGTTGGGCGCAGGCGCAAGCAGTGCTGGCTTTTGTGCGCGAGCGCGGCTGCGTGCACCCACGCGACGTCGACGCGCATTTTCAGCACGGCAAGGTCAGCAACTGGTTTGGCGGCTCCAGCAACGCCAGCACCCAGCTGCTCGACGGCATGCATTACCGCGGCCTCTTGCGCATCGCCGCGCGCGTGGGCGGCATCCGCACCTACGCGGCGCGCGAGGCCGTGCCTGCGGCCGGTGACGCGGCGGCGGCACTCGACCATCTCGTCGACGTCATCGTGCACAAGTACGCGCCGTTGCCCGAGCGCAGCCTGGGCGAGCTGGTGAGCCACCTGCGTGGTGGCGCGCCGCAGTGGGCCGATGGCCGGCGCGCGGCGCTGCTGCGTGCCAAGGCGCGGCTGCCTAACGTTCAACTTGACGGCACGACGTGGTTTTGGCGTGAGGGCGAAAACCCGGCCTCCGCGCGCCACACGGTCAGCGACAGCGTGCGCCTGTTGGCACCCTTCGACCCCGTGGTCTGGGACCGCCGCCGCTTTGAGCTCTTGTGGGGCTGGGCCTACCGCTTCGAGGCCTACACGCCCGCACCCAAGCGCGTGCGCGGCTACTACGCGCTGCCGCTTCTGTGGCGTGACGCGGTGGTCGGCTGGGGCAACTTGGCGGTGAAAGACGGCTCGCTGCACGCCGAGTTGGGCTACGTCAGCGGCAAGGCGCCGCAGGGCGCCGTCTTCAAGCGCGAGCTCGACGCCGAGCTCGGGCGCATGCGAGCCTTCTTAGACGTCTGAGCGCAAAGCGCGCTGCCGCCAGGCCAGCAGTGAACCCAGCGCCAGCAAGGCCGCCGACACACCAAAGCCTTGCGCCAGGCCACCGGGGCCGTCGGCCACCCAACCCACCAGGCTGGGCCCCACGATTTGCCCGGCCGCGAACACGATGGTGAAGAGTGCAATGCCACCCGGCCAGGCCGAGGCGGGCAGGTTGTGGCGCACCAAAGCCGTGGTCGACGCCACCACGGACAGAAACACACTGCCAAAGAGCAAGCCCGATATGAAGACCACGGGCACGCTGGGGCTCAACACCAGCAGCAGCGTGGCCAGGGCAAGCAAGGCGTTGAGCAAGGCCAGTGTCTGGCCACCACGCCAACGCTGCAAGGCGTTGGACCAAAGCCACGACGAGGCCATCACACCCACGCCGAGCAGCACGTAAAACGCCGTGCGCCAGGGCGCGGCCAGGCCTTGCTCGCGCAGCAGGGTGATGACAAACGTCATGTAGCCGATGTAGCCCAAGCCGAACATCAGATAGCCACCCAAGGCCCACGCAAGGGGACGCCAGGCCACGGCCACACGCGGCGCGCCGGCGACGGGCGGCGCGCGCAGTGCGCGCGTCCAATGCGCGGTGAGCAGGCTCAACGCCGCACTGGTGACGCCCAAGCCGGCCCAAGCCCATGGCCAGTGCAGCGGCGGCGTGATCAGCGACGACATCACGATGCCCAGGCCCGTGCCGCCGTAGTAGAGGCCCAGCACCAAGCCCGGCGTGATGCGGCTGGCAGCGGGCAGCGAGCTTGCCAGCCGCGCCGCCAGCAAGCCCCCGGTGACGAAACTGGCCGCGCTGGCCACGCCCGTGGCCCCGCGCAGCGCATAGAGCGCGGCGTCGCTGCGCGCAAGGCCGTGTGCCAGCAGCAGCGCGCCCGACGCCAGGCCGCCGCACAGCAAGAGCGTGCGGGCGTCCCAGCGCCGCAGCAGCGCCGGCATGAGCAAGGCGCCCACCAGATAGCCCGCCGCATTGACGGTGTTCATCGCGCCGGCCGTGAGGTAGCTCCAGGCCAAGTCGTCGCGCATCGCAGGCAGCAGCAAGGCGTAGGAGAAACGCGCCAAACCCAGCGACACGGCAGCGGCCAAGGCCAGGCCGACGGCCGCGCGCAGCACCGGTGGCGCGGGGCTCATGGCGCGCGCCGTGCGGCGAGCAGCCGTGTCGCCACGTCGGCAAAGCCCTCACCGCGTTCGCCCTGGGTGATGTAGGCCGGCCAGGTGTGCAGCTGGCCCGCAAAGCGCATCAGGTTGGCCACGCCCACGCTCAGCGCAAAGGCGGCGAACATGGTCTGGTCGTTGGTTGAGTCACCGACGTAGACCCATCTGGTGATTTCGGCATCGAGATCACGCTGAAAGAGCCGGCGCAGCATCCAGCGCGCGCCGCTCAGCTTGTCGTGCGCGCCGAACCAGCCGTTGATGTGGATCGAGCTCACGGTCGCGTTCATGCCCGCGCTTTGCATGATGGCCACGGCGTGCGCGATGGCGGCTGGCGGCAGCTGCGTGAACTCGCTGTGGTCGATGGCGATGTCGGTCACACGCCCGGCGCTGTCTTGCGCGAGCGTGGCGCCGGAGACGTCGGCCAGCACGCGCGCAGCCACGTCGCGCAGGCGCTGCGCGTTGTGCTGGCGTGTGGCCGCGTCCTGGGCGTACTCGACCTGCACGCCGCCAGCGTCGGGGATCAAGGCCACCGCGCCGTTTTCAGCCACGATGGCCGCCACCGGCCACGTGCGTGCAAAGCCTTCGCTCCAACCCATGGGGCGGCCGGTGATGGCGATGACGGGCACCTTGGCCGCGCGCAGGGCATGCAGTGCCTGCAAGGCCTCGGGCGCGATGGCGCCGTGGGCCGTGAGCGTGTCGTCGATGTCGGTAAAGACGCCGTGGGCTTGCGCCAGCAGCGCTTCGGGGCACGAGCTGAAGGGAAGACAAGGCGGCATGCCGCCAGTGTCTCAGGAAGGCGGCGCGCGGCGCTCCAGCGGCATCAGCAGCAAGCGTGGCAGGCCCAGCCGCTGCGGGTCGCGTTCATCGTCCAGGCCGAAGCCTTCAGGCGCGAACGTGCGCGGCTCACGGTAGCTGCCAAAGAGCCGGTCCCAGCACGAGAAAACGATGCTGAAGTTGTGCATCGAGTCGTCAACATTCGCCGCGTGGTGCACGCGGTGCAGGTCGGGCGTGATCAGCAGCCAGCGCAGCGGGCGCTCAAGCCACGGCGGCAGCGCGGCATTGGCGTGGCCGAAGAAATTGTGCGCGGTGGTGAGCAGCGCGCTGAGCAACACGCCTTCGGGCGGCAAGCCCAGCGCTGCGCTCACTGCGCCGTTGCCAACAGCCACGAAGATGATCTCGAAAGGATGGAAGCGAAAACCCAGCGAGCTGTCGAATTCAAGGTCGCTGTGGTGCACCCGGTGTACGCGCCAGAGCAGGCCCGCGCGGTGCATCAAGCGGTGCCAGACCCAGCCCGCCAGGTCCAGCGCCAGCACCGCCACCAGCATCGCTAACAGCCAAGGTGTGTGCAGCCATGGCAGCAGACCCAGGCGGAGCGATTGCGCGAGCAGCGCGCTCAGCCACGCCACCAGCGGCACCAAGCCATAGGCCAACGCGTGGCCCACGAAGAGCAAACCGATGTTGCCTAACCAGCGCGGCCGGTCGTCGCCCGTGAAGTGCACCAGCGGCCGCCACCGCTCCCAAAGCGCGGCGGCGACAAAGCTCGCCGCCAGCACCAGCGACAGCGCCATGCCCGAATGCTCGAGCAGGCTGTCCATGCCGATGCGTTGGGCGGCGGCGCGGGTTTACTTGCGCTTCTTACGCGTGACGGCGATACCGATGGCCGCAGCCAGGCCGAGCAGGGCCCAGGTGCCGGGTTCCGGCTAATTCCCTGGGTGGGTGCCGGCATAGCCCGACACGGACAGCACCATGGCGGCGACAGCGGTCGCAGCGGTGGCGATCTGCGAGCGAATCAACATGATGGTTCCCAGCACGACGGCGAGCCACAACGGCAGGCTGCAACCATAGCCCTGCAGCCGCGCCGATTTCACCCCTTGATTCGGGAGGTTCCGGTATGCGTGCGTTTCGACGGCCCGGGCCGCGCTTCTCGCCGAAAGCAGAGAAGTCGGGCAACGCCCCGACTTATCCCCGCGCCGTACGTTCAAACCCTGTGCGTAAAATGCCATCCACTCCGAGGAGCGTTGCAACCTCATTCCATGAGGCCAGGCTCGGAGTCTTCATTGCAACGGCGCTCACCTGCACGGTTTCAACGCGGGTGGGCTGGTTTCCATAGGTGACACCAGACATCTCGCGCGCCGCGCGGGTCCTACCCACTCGTCTGGAGTTTTTGCCATGAGCGCCGTTCTCAAAGCCACGTCCACCGTCGACCACCTGGTTGACCACCTTGTTGCCGACCTCTCCCTTGCCGCCTGGGGCCGCAAAGAAATCAGGATCGCCGAAACCGAGATGCCCGGCCTGATGGCCATCCGCGAAGAATTCGCGGCCACGCAGCCGCTCAGGGGCGCGCGCATCACCGGCAGCTTGCACATGACGATCCAGACCGCCGTGTTGGTGGAAACCTTGCAAGCCCTCGGCGCGCAAGTGCGCTGGGCCTCGTGCAACATCTTCAGCACGCAAGACCACGCCGCCGCCGCACTCGTCGCCGCCGGCACGCCCGTGTTCGCCTACAAGGGCGAGACGCTGGTCGACTACTGGGACTACACGCACCGGATCTTCGAATTCGGCGCGGCCAATACCGCTAGCGAAGGCCCGAACATGATCCTGGACGACGGCGGCGACGCCACGCTCTTGATGCACCTGGGCAAGCGAGCCGAAAAGGACCCCTCCGTGCTGGTCAAGCCGACGAGCGAAGAAGAGACCATCCTCTACGCGGCCATCAAGGCCAAGCTCGCGGTCGACGCCACCTGGTACAGCCGCAAGAGCGCGCAGATCATCGGCGTGACCGAAGAAACCACCACCGGCGTGCACCGCCTGAACGAGATGTCGGTCAAAGGCACGCTGATGTTCCGTGCCATCAACGTCAACGACTCGGTGACCAAGAGCAAGTTCGACAACCTCTACGGCTGCCGCGAAAGCCTGGTCGACGCCATCAAGCGCGCCACCGACGTGATGATCGCCGGCAAGGTCGCCTTGGTCTGCGGTTATGGCGACGTGGGCAAAGGCTCGGCACAAGCCCTGCGCGCGCTATCGGCGCAAGTGTGGGTGACCGAGATCGACCCCATCAACGCGCTGCAGGCGGCGATGGAAGGCTACCGCGTGGTGACCATGGACTACGCCGCCGACAAGGCCGACATCTTTGTCTCGGCCACCGGTAACTTGAGCGTTATCACGCGCAAGCACATGGCGGCGATGAAAGACCAGGCCATCGTCTGCAATATCGGCCACTTTGACAACGAGATCGATGTCGCAGCACTCGCCGACTGCACCTGGGACGAGATCAAGCCGCAGGTTGACCACGTCATCTTCCCCGGTGTGGATGGCAAGCCGGGCAAACGCATCATCCTGCTGGCCAAAGGCCGCCTCGTGAATCTGGGCTGCGGCACCGGCCACCCGAGCTTTGTGATGAGCTCGAGCTTCGCCAACCAGACCATCGCGCAGATCGAGCTCTTCACACAAAGTGCGAAGTACCAGGTCGGCAAGGTCTACGTACTGCCCAAGCACCTGGACGAGAAAGTCGCGCGGCTGCATTTGAAGAAAGTCGGCGCGGTGCTGACTGAGCTGAGCGACGCGCAAGCGGCCTATATCGGCGTGAGCAAGCAAGGGCCGTATAAGGCGGACAGCTACCGCTATTGATGCTGCGGGCCCCTGGGCCCATTGACGACGCGCTCATGGTGGCGCCAAAATGGCGCCATATATCCATTTTGGAGCCATCAATGAGCCTCAACTTGTCCATCAAGGGCGTTCCTGAGAACTTGGCCGAGCGCTTACGCACACGCGCCGAACTCAACCATCGCTCGCTGCAGGGTGAGCTGATGGCCATCATCGAGCGCGCGGCGGCGGATGTCGACCTCAAGCACGACGGCAAGCACGACATCAAACGCGACGTCACGCACGAGGCCATGCGCTCGGCTGCAGAACTGCCGCGCCGGCCCCTGGTCAGTCACCGCCAGGGACACGTCAGCATCGAGCAAATTGCCGCCGAACTTCTTGCGCGCTATCCACAGCCCTTTGAGGGCCTGCCACGCGCTGTGGACATCATCCGCAAGGACCGCGATTCACGATGAGCCAAGCCATGCGGCCGCTCTACGTGGCTGAGCCTTCGATGGCCTACGCCTTCCGTCCTGCGGCCGTGGTGGACAGCAGCGTGATGTGCGCAGCACTCTTCAACGAGCCTGAAGCTGCGCAGGCTTTCGCGCAGATGGCCGGCAAGTCCTTGCTGGCACCTCGGCTGCTGGGCTACGAGGTCATCAGCGTGGCACTCAAGAAGTTGCGGCTAGGCGCGACGCGCGAGGCCGTGGAGCGCGCGCTCGCAGACTACCTTCGCCACGCCATCGAGATCGTCGACCCGGCGCATGACGAGCAATTTGCGCTGGCCGCGCGCTACGGCTTGACGGGCTACGACGCCGCCTACCTGTGGCTGGCGGCCGAGCTGCGCGCGCCGCTGCTGACCTTTGACAAGAAGCTCGGGCTGGCGGCCAAAACGCATCTCGAATCCCTGCGTTGAAGTGCGCGCTGCCCTCGCCCCCATCACTTCCAGCGCGTGAAAGACTGCCCATGAAATTGCCCATCCCCATCAGCTTCGAGTTCTTCCCGCCCAACACCCCGGTGGGCAGCGAAAAACTCAAAACCGTGGTGCAGGAGCTCGGCGCGGTGAGCCCGGAGTTCTTCAGCGTCACCTACGGCGCCGGTGGCTCCACACGCGAGAAGACGCTGGCTACCGTGCGCGACATCGCCGCCCTTGGCCATGAAGCGGCGCCGCACCTGAGCTGCGTGGGCAGCACCGAAGCCGGCATCGCCGAGATCCTGGCCACCTACCGTGCCCAAGGCATCCGCCGCCTGGTCGCCCTGCGCGGTGACTTGCCCAGCGGCACGGCCACGGCGGGCGACTTTCGCTACGCCAACGAGCTCATCGAGTTCATTCGCCGCAGCCAGGGTGACGACTGGTTCATCGAAGTCGCGGCCTACCCTGAGTACCATCCACAACAGCGTTATTCACGGCGTGACCTGGAGCATTTCGCGGCGAAGGTCAAGGCCGGTGCCAACTCGGCGATCACACAGTTCTTCTTCAACGCCGACGCCTACTTTCACTTCGTCGACGAAGTGCGCGCGCTGGGTGTCACCGTGCCCATCGTGCCGGGCATCATGCCCTTTCACAACTACGCCAAGATCGCGCAGTTCGCGGCGCGGGACGGTATCGAAATCCCGCGTTGGGTCGCTCTGAAGATGGAAGGCTTCATGGACGACACGGCGTCGATCCGCGCCTTTGGCGTCGAGGTAGTGAGCAAGCTGTGCCAGCGCCTCATAGCCGGCGGCGCGCCGGGGATTCACTTCTACACGCTGAACCAGTCGGCGCTGTCGCTGGAGATCTGCCGCCGCCTGGGCAGGTAATGCTGGCCGCGCCTGGTGTCGTTCTCGCGCGGCGAGCGCGGCGGTCAAGCCTCCAGCAGCCTGACCTTTACCGTCTTGCCCTTGACCTTGCCGCTGGCCAGCTTGCGCATCACCTGCGGCGCAATCTCGCGCGCCACCGCCACGTAGGTCGAAAACTCGTTGACGTTGATCTTGCCGACCGCCGCACCGGCGAAACCCATGTCCTTGGTCAGCGCGCCCAGCACGTCACCCGCACGGATTTTTTCCTTGCGCCCGCCCAGTATCTGAATCGTTAGCATCGGCGGCAGCAGCGGCTCGCCGCTCGCCGGTGTGAGCTCAGCCAGTGGCTGCCACACGCTCGTGAAGTTGCCGGCCTTCTCGATCTGCGCCACGCGCCCCATCTCGTTCATGCTGGCCAGGCTGAAGGCCCAGCCTTCTTCGTCGACCCTTCCCGTGCGGCCGATGCGGTGCGTATGCGTGGGCGCGTCGGGGGTGACGTCGACGTTGATGACCGCTTCAAGCTGCGCGATGTCCAGCCCACGCGCGGCGATGTCGGTGGCCACCAGCACGCTGGCGCTGCGGTTGGCAAAACGCACCATGACCTGGTCGCGCTCGCGCTGCTCAAGCTCGCCGTGCAATTCCAGCGCCACGAAACCCTGCGCGCGCAGCACTTCCACCAGGTCACGGCATTGCTGCTTGGTATTGCAAAAGGCCAGCGTGCTGAGCGGCCGGTAATGGTTCAAGAGCTGCGAGACGGCATGCAGGCGCTGGTCTTCACGCACTTCCACAAAGCGCTGGCGGATCTTCGCCGCCGCATGCTGCTCCACCAGCTTCACCTCCTGCGGCGTGCGCATGAAGGCCGCACTCAGCTTGGTGATGCCTTCGGGGTAAGTGGCGGAGAAAAGCAGCGTCTGCCGCTCTTTCGGGCACTGCTTGATGACGGTGGCCATGTCGTCGAAGAAGCCCATGTCGAGCATGCGGTCGGCTTCGTCCAGCACCAGCGTATTCAGCGCGTCGAGCTTCAAGCTGCCGCGCTCCAGGTGGTCCATGATGCGGCCCGGCGTGCCGACGACGATATGCGCGCCGTGCTCCAGGCTGGCCAGCTGCGGGCGCATGGTGGCGCCGCCGCAGAGTGTGAGCACCTTGATGTGGTCTTCGGCGCGCGCCAGCCGGCGCACCTCTTGCGTGTCCTGGTCGGCCAGCTCGCGTGTGGGGCACAGCACCAGCGACTGTACGGCAAAACGCCGCGGGTTCAGATTGGCCAGCAGCGCCAGCGCAAACGTCGCCGTCTTGCCGCTGCCGGTCTTGGCCTGCGCGATGAGGTCATGCCCGGCCAGCGCCAGCGGCAGCGCGGCGGCCTGGATCGGCGTCATGCTGGTGTAGCCCAGGCGTTGCAGGTTTTCCAGCGTGGCCGGGGGCAGCGGCAGGCTGTTGAAGGACGTCGTCTCGTTTGCG
>JANOJR010000459.1:0-7624 GCA_031418855.1 Rubrivivax sp. | reverse complement strand
CGGCGGGGCCAGCTCGGCGTGCGCGGCGAGCCACGCGGTGCCGGGCGCGCCGTCACCTTGCGCCGGGTGGAAGTCGGCACGCAGGTAGTGCTTCCAGCGCGGCGCCAGAAAGCGCAGCAAGCCGTCGCGACCGAAGAGCGTGCGCGCCGCACTCGTCCACGTCGACAGCCGCCACCATGTGCCATCACGCCAAAGGTTATGCACCGTCTGGCGCAGCAGGTCGGTGCTGAAGTGCCAGGTGATGACGTAGAACACGCGCTTGCGCCAAAGCTCCACACCACCGGCCGCGCGGTAGAGCTCAAACGCCGTGCTACGGTGTTCGGACTCTTCACTCGAATGCCACAACCACAGGTCGCGCAGGCGCGGCTCGGCGCCTTGCAGCGGCGCGTCCACCGTCAGCAGGTACTCGGCAAAGATGGCGGTGAAGTGTTCGGTGGCCGCCGTCACTGCCAGCCAGCCGCGCGGGTCAATGCCTTCAAGCTGCGTGGCGCGCCGGTGCAGGATGCGCCGCTCCCAATGGTTGACCAAGCCCTGGCGATGCAGGTGCTCGTTGAAGCGCTCGTGAATGCGCCGGTGCGTGGCTTCCTGGCCGATGAAAGCCTTGACCTCGGTCGCGAAGCGCTCGCGCTGTGCCGGGTCAAGCGTGGCCCTGTCGAGCCTGGCCATGCCGAGCTTCATGGCGTCGATGAAGACCTGTTCACCCGCCGGGAAGCTGAACGACAAGGCGTTGAAGAGCGCGGTGCGAAAGGCGTCGCCGCCACACCAGTGGCGCGCGATGGGTGTGTCCAGATCGACCAACAGGCGGCGCACGGTAAGTTCAGTCATGGCGGCGATTGTGGCAAAGCGTGGCTGCAAAGCGTGTCAGATTCGGGACCGTGGCGCGACTACGTTCGAGACCGGTCACGACCGCGACCACAACGCCGAGGAAGAACCATGAAGCACTTGATCACTGCGCTCGCACACGGCCTGGCATACGGCCTTGCCGCGGGCCACGCCTTGGCAGCACCCGCCTGCAGCGCAAAGTCCGCTGCCGCGCCCATGGTCGTGGAGCTCTACACCTCGGAAGGTTGCAGCTCCTGCCCGCCGGCAGACCGCTGGGTGTCCACGCTTAAAGGCCGCAGCGACACCATTGCGCTCGCGTTTCACGTCAGCTACTGGGACAAGCTCGGCTGGCCCGACCGCTTCGCAAGCCCTGCGTTCACAGAGCGCCAACATCAGCGCGCGGCTCTGGCCGGTAGCAGCGTCGTCTACACACCGCAGGTGGTGGTCGATGGCCGCGACTGGCGCGCCTGGCCACGCCTGCCGCCGCGTTCGGACAAGTCGGCAGGCGTGACGCTCACACTCACCCAGCAGGGCGTCGCGGTCACTGCACTCGTCGACGCGGCGCCCGGCTTGCCGCAGCTGTCGGGCTATTGGGCCGTGCTCGAAGACCAGCATGTCAGCAAAGTGCGCGCTGGCGAAAACGCCGGTGAGACGCTGCGCCACGACCACGTTGTGCGCCTCTACAAACCCGTGGCCAGCTGGCCCGGCGCATCGGTACAGCGCACGAGCTTGGAGGTGACGGTGGGCAGCACCGAGCACCCACGCCGCGCCGTCTTTGTGGTCACCGACCCCACCACGCAGCGGCCACTTCAAGCGCTGGCGCTGGCCTTGCAAGTGGGCTGCTGACGTCGCTTACGGCCGCTTACGGCTGCGGCTGCTTTAAGGCTGCAACCAAGTCTTTACGCACCTCGGGCCGCTCTTTGAACGGGTCGGTCGGGTTGCGTTTCAGCATGATGTCTTCCAGCCGCGTTTGCACAGAGCTCAATGAATTCGGGTGGCTGAAGACGTAGAAACGTTTCTCGGCCATCGCGTCAAACACAAACTGCGCCACCTGGGCGGCCGAGACCTTGCCGCGCGACACGGCCTTTTCGCTCAAGGCGCGCGCGACGAGCTGGCTGCGTGTGGGGGCGCTGTCTTCGCTCAACTCACCGGGGCGGTTGCGTTCGCTCTTTGAGATGCCCGTGGGCACGAAGAAGGGGCACAGCACATGCGCGTGCACTTGCTCGGTCACGAGTGCCAGGTCTTGGTAGAGCGTCTCGCTGATGGCCACCACGGCGTGCTTGCTGGCGTTGTAGATGCCCATGGTCGGGGCGTTCAAGATGCCGGCCATGCTGGCGGTGTTGACGATGTGGCCGCGATAGCTGGGGTCGGCCTTGGCAGCATCCAGCATCATCGGCGTGAAGACGCGGATGCCGTGGGCCACGCTCATCAGGTTGACGCCGATGACCCACTCCCAATCCTTCAGCGTGTTTTCCCACAGCAAGCCGCCCGCGCCTACGCCGGCGTTGTTGAAGACGAAATTCGGCGCCCCAAAGCGTGAGAGCACCGCCGCGCCCATGGCCTCGACCTCGGTCGCTTTGCTAACGTCTAAACGGTAGGGCAACACCGCCACACCCAGCGCGCTGATTTCCTTGGCCGCCGTGTCCAGCGCATCGGCTTGCACGTCGGCCATCACCACGTTCATGCCCTGGCGTGCGGCGATACGGCTGGCTTCAAGGCCGAAACCCGAGGCCGCGCCGGTGATGACGGCGGTGCCGCCTTGGAAGATGCTCATGAAAAGTGATCCTTGCTAACGTTGAAAGGTTGGAGACTCAAGTTTCGTGCGGCATGGCGCGCGCGATGATGGCGTCGAGGTCCACGCCGGGCGGCAAGAGGCCAAAGGCGTCGGCCGCCTGCTCCAGGCGTGAGACGCAGAAGGCCTGGAAGACCTCGCTCGGGCTCAAGCGATGCAGCTGTGCCGCCTGCACCAAGAGTGCGACCTCGCGCGCCAGCACGCGGCCCTGGGCCTCATCGGCCGCGCCGTCCAGGCTCTGCACCACGCGTCGGGCCAGCCGTTCCACGGCCGGGTGCGCCGCGCGTGCGCCCGCAGCTTCGAACATCAGCGCGTCGGCCACGGGGCCTTTGCGCAGGGCGCGCAGCAAGTCCAGCGCCATGATGTTGCCGGCACCTTCCCAAATCGAATTGAGCGGCATCTCGCGGTAGATGCGCGCCATCACGCCGAGCCCCTGCTCTTCCACATAGCCGTTGCCGCCCAGGCACTCCATGGCTTCTTGCGCGAAGTGGCTGCCGCGTTTGCAGACCCAGAACTTGGCAATCGGCGTGAGCACGCGGCGCATCAGTGCTTCAAAGCCGTCGCTGTCCTCACCATGCTCGGTGCGGTCGACCGCGCGCGCCAGGCGCATGGCCAAGAGCGTGGCGGCTTCGCTCTCGATGGCCAGATCGGCGAGCACGTTTTTCATCAGCGGCTGCTCGATCAGCCGTTTGCCGAAAGCCTGTCGCTGTGCCGTGTGATGCAGCGCGATCGACAAGGCTTGGCGCATCAAACCGGCCGTGCCCAAAGCACAGTCCAGCCTTGTGAGCGCGCCCATCGCCAGGATCTGCGGCACGCCCCGGCCTTCGTCGCCAACGAGCCAGGAGGCGGCCTGGTGAAACTCCACCTCCGAACTGGCGTTAGCCTGGTTGCCCAGCTTGTGCTTCAGGCGTTGGATGTGGATGGCGTTGAGCGTGCCATCGGGCAGCCAGCGCGGCAGGAAGAAGCAGCTCAGGCCGCTGGGCGTTTGCGCCAGCACGAGGAAGGCGTCGCACATGGGTGCCGACATGAACCACTTGTGGCCGGTGAGCCGCCAGCGCGCGCCCCAGCCGTCTTGGCCATCGCGCTCAGCACGCGTGGTGTTGGCGCGCACGTCCGAGCCGCCCTGCTTTTCCGTCATGCCCATGCCCATGGTCAGCGCGGTTTTTTGCGCGGCAGGCAGGAAGCGTGGGTCGTAGCTCGTGGCCGCGAGTTTGGCGCCCCACTCGGCGTGCACACCGGCGTTGGCGCGCAGTGCGGGGGTGACGGCATAACTCATGGACGTAGGGCACAGCACCGAAGGCTCGAGCTCGGTGAAGAGCATGAAGGCCGCCGCGCGCTCGATGTGGCTGCCCGCGGCTTCCACCCACGGCGCGCCATGCAGGCGGTGCTTGAGAGCCGCGCCCAAAAGCACGTGGTAGCTCGGGTGGAACTCCACCTCGTCGAGACGACGGCCTTTGTCGTCATGCGTCAGCAGCTGCGGGTGGTGCTGGTTGGCCAGGCGCGCGTGGGTTTGCATGGCGGCACTGCCGGCTTCATCCCCCAAACGCTCGAAGCGCGCGCGATCGAACGCGGGGTGGTCGGCGGCCAGCACCGCCTGCAGCGGCCGGTTGATGCGCCACAGGTTCACGTCAGCCAGCGGCGTGCTTTGGTTGGTGACGTCGTGGGTGGCGTTCATGGGTGCCTCCGAAGCATCTCAACATGGGGAATGTTGTCTTCGAGATAGGTCGCGCCGACGCCGGCGAAGCCCAAGCTCGCGTACAGCGGCGCCAGGTGCGCCTGCGCGCTGATGCGGATGTCACGCCCGGGCCAGGCTTGCTCGCAGCGCGTGATGCCTTCGGCCATCAGCGCGCGGCCGAGCCCCGTGCCGCGCGCCTCAGAAGCGACGATGACGCGGCCTATCGACGGTTCGTCGTACTTCAGCCCCGGGTCAACCACGCGTAGATAACAGGTTAGCGACCCGGTGTCATCGCGGCCCAGCAAATGCCCGCTTTGGCGGTCCAGCCCGTCGGGGTCGAGGTAGGCGCCCTGCTCCAGGATGAAGACCCGGCAACGCAGCGCCAGCGCGTCGTAGAGATCGTCGACGCCGAGCAGCTCAAAGCGTGACCAACGCCAGTTCATTGCGCCTCACGTCCCTAGATCAGCTTGACGATTTGCTTGCCGAAGTTCTGCCCACGCAACAGACCGATAAAGGCTTCGGGCGCGCTGGCCAGGCCCTCGGCCACCGTCTCGCGGTACTTCAGCTTCTTGCTCGCCACCAGCGCGCTGAGCTCCTTCAGCGCGGGCGGCCACAGCTGCATGTACTCGCTGACGATGAAGCCCTGCATCTTCAAGCGCGAACGCAGAATCAGCATGGGTGCTGCCATCGCCGCAGCCTCGCCGTTGTAGCCAGAAATCATGCCGCACACGGCGATGCGGCCAAAGTCGTTCATGCGCTGCATCACCGCGTCGAGCACGACCCCGCCAACGTTGTCAAAGTAGCCGTCGATACCCTGCGGGCACGCGGCTTCGAGCGCGGTGGCGAGCGAGCCAACATCACGGTGCGCCTTGTAGTCGATGCAGGCATCAAAGCCGAGCTCCTTGACGACGTAGTTGCACTTGTCCGCACCACCGGCTATGCCCACCGCGCGGCAGCCACGCACTTTGGCCAGCTGCCCCACCACGCTGCCCACCGCCCCGCTGGCGGCACTCACCACCACCGTCTCGCCGTCTTTGGGCGCGATGATCTGCCCCATGCCGACCCATGCGGTAACGCCGGGCATGCCCAGCACGCCGAGGTAGGCCGACAGCGGCACCACGCTGTCGTCGACCTTGCGCATGGCCGCAGCAGCCTCGGCCGTGGCCACCGAGTACTGCTGCCAGCCGCCCGAGCCGACGACCTTGTCGCCAACCGCGAACTTGGGGTGTGTGGATTCGACCACTTCACCCACGGTGCCGCCGACCATCACCGCGTCAATCGCTTGCGGCTTGGCGTAGTTTTTGGCGTCGTTCATGCGCCCGCGCATGTAGGGGTCCAGGCTCAGGTAGTGGTGGCGCACCAGCACCTGGTCGCGAATGAGCTTGGGCAGCGCTGTGCTGACAAGTCGAAAGTTAGCCGGCGTAGGCTCGCCCGTGGGGCGCGAGGCGAGAAGGATCTGTTGGTTCATGGTCGACATGCGTGCTCAGCCCGGGTTGCGTTGTTGTGTTTTGAGGCGCCCGCCCGAGGTAGGCAGCGCGCGTAGGTACTTGAAGGTGGCGGTGGCATGTGCGCACAGGTGGCCACCCTCGTCATAGACACGGCCTTCGGCGAAGGCCATCGTGCTGGTGCGGTGCAGCACCTCACCCAGCGCGCGCAGCTGGCCTTCGGCCGGGCGCATGAAGCTCGTCTTCATCTCGATGGTGGCCACGCCCGGCGCGTGCGTAGGGTCGTGGCTGTGCATGCTGCGCGCGGCATGCGCCATGGCCACGTCCAGCATGGTCATGAGCACGCCGCCGTGGGCCACTTCCCAGCTGTTGAGGTGGGCCTCGGCCAGGTCCACCCGCAGCTCGGCCTTGCCGCCGCCAAAACCCCAGAGTTCCAGTCCAAGTTCTTCGACAAAGGGTATGCGTACGGGGAACGTTAGCTTCTGCGTCACAGCCTCAGCCTCCGTGCACGGCGCTGACGCCGCCGTCCACCGCCAGGATCTGCCCCGTGATGTGCTTGCCCGCCGCGCTGGCGAAGAGCAGCGCCGCGCCTTTGAGGTCGTCGTCGTCACCGATGCGCCGCAGCGGCACGCGCTCGGTCATCTTGTCGATGCCGAAGTGTTCCAGCGTGCCCTGCGTCATCTTGCTCGGGAAGAAGCCCGGCGCCAGCGCGTTGACGGTGATGCCCATCGGCCCCCACTCGCCGGCCAGCGTGCGCGTGAAGTTCACCACCGCGCCCTTGCTCGTGCCGTAGGCGATGAACTTGACGTCGGTGGAGCCTGACAGGCCGGCGATCGACGCCACGTTGATGATGCGCCCGTGTTTGCGCGGCAGCATGCTGGCCTTGCCCACCGCCTGGCTGAACAGGAAGATGCTGCGGATGTTGAGGTTCATCACCTTGTCCCAGGCCGCCAGCGGGTAGTCCTCAGCGGGCGCGCCCCAGGTGGCGCCGGCGTTGTTGACCAGGATGTCGATGTGGCCCAGGCGCTGCATGGTCTCGTCCACGACGCGCTGCACTTGCGCCGGGTCGCTGGCGTCGGCGGCGATCCAGCGCGCGTCGATGCCGGCGGATTGCAAGTCGGCCGCAGCTTCTTCGAGATCAGAAGCCTTGCGCGATGTCAGCATGATCTTGGCGCCGGCTTCACCGAGCGCCTGCGCGATCTGCAAACCCAGGCCACGCGAGCCACCGGTGACGTGTGCGGTCTGGCCGCTCAAGTCAAAGAGTTTCTGGATGTTGGTGCTCATAGCGATGTCCTTCTTTCAAAACCAGGGATCTTGCATGTCGCGGCACACGCTTTCGCGGCTGGCGACCACGCCCAGCCAGGCGCCGATCTTGGGCAGCTCGTAGGCGTAGAAGTAGCGCATCGCCGCGAGCTTGCCTTCTTTCATGGCCGTGGGCGCGGCTTGCGCGGCCAGCGCCACGTCCAGCCACAGCCAGGCCAGCACGACGTGGCCGAAGGCTTGCAGGTAAGGCGTGGCGTTGGCCAGCGCTTCTTCAGGTACGCCCGTGGCCCAGGCCGACTTCGTGCCGGCGCCCAGTTGTTGCAGCGCGGCGGCCAATGCGTTGGCCGGCTCAGCCAGGCCCTGCATGTGACCGGCACGTTCAATGGTTGCGCTTACTTTGAGTGCTAGCAGCTTCAGCCCAGCGCCACCCTGCATCACCACCTTGCGGCCCAACAGGTCCAGCGCCTGGATGCCATGCGTGCCTTCGTGGATCATGTTCAGGCGGTTGTCGCGCCAATGCTGTTCCACCGCAAAGTCGCGTGTGTAGCCGTAGCCACCATGCACCTGGATGGCCAGCGAGTTGGCTTCCAGGCACCACTCGCTGGGCCAGCTCTTGGCGATGGGCGT
>JANOJR010000458.1:0-1587 GCA_031418855.1 Rubrivivax sp. | reverse complement strand
GCGCGGTTGAGCTCGCCCGAGCAGCCACGAAAGTGCGGCACGGCGAAGGCCCAGCCGCGCTCAAGTGCGACTTGCGCGCAGCCCATCGCATAGTGGCTCGCCGAGCTGCCTTCCAGGCCGTGGAACATGACGAAGAGCGGTGCGTCGGGCTTCGGAGCCGGCAGCAGGTCGACGTCGATGAAGTCGCCGTCGGGCGTGTCCCAGCGTTCGCGCTGGTAGGCCAGCGTGTGCCGTGCTGGCTTCGACGCGAAGAGTGCCGGCCAGATGCTTTGTGTGTTGCCACCCGGCAGCCAAAGCGGTGCGCGATACGAGCCCGAGAAAGCCGACATCAATGCAAGGTCGTTGGGCCGCCTTCGCGCGGGCCGTCGCGCGCGGCCTGCGCATGCTCGGGCGCGCCCGGGCTGGCGTGGTGGGCGACCATGCGCCAGCCTTGCGTCGTCTTCAGGTAGACGTTGGTGGCCAGCACCCAAGCCGTTTGCGCGCCTTCGTTGGTGCGCACGCTGATGCGCTCGACCAGGTGGTGCACGGCCATGCCCACGGCGTGCAGGCGGTGCACTTGCTCGGGCACGACGGGCACGCCGCCATTGGCGAAGATCGATTCGAAGGCCGCGCGGATAGCCATTGGCCCGACCAGGCGCGGTCCGCCGGGATGCACGCAGACGATCTCATCGTCGTCGGCCCACAGCGCCATCAGCTTGGCCAGGTCACCCTGCTGTAGCGCTTCGTAGAACTGCGCTTCCACGTCATTGGGCGACGCAAACAGCACGGCGGCGGGTGGGCGGCTCATCAACGTGTGCGCTTCTTTTGAATGTTAGAAGCGCTGCCGCTCAATGCGCGGCGTGATGTGTCTCGCCGGCCTTGAGGCGATACACCGTGCCGCAATACGGGCACTTGCCTTCGCCCGTGGTGGTGACGTCGATGAAGACCTTGGGGTGGTTGCTCCACAAGGCCATCTTCGGGTTGGGGCAGAACGTCACACCCGGGCCTTGCAGGTCTTTGGCAGCGAGCTCGACGATGGCTTGAGGCTTGGTCATGGCAGCCGCCTCAGACGGTGGTCAGCCACTCGGCGTACTTGGCGTTGCGGCCATGCACGATGTCGAAAAACGCGGCTTGGATCTTCTCGGTCAGCGGCCCGCGTCGTCCCGCAAATTCGCCGCTGCCCAGCTCGATGCGGTCCAGCTCGCGGATGGGCGTCACTTCTGCTGCCGTGCCGGTGAAAAACGCCTCGTCGCAGATGTACACCTCGTCACGCGTGATGCGCTTTTCAACCACCTTCAACTCCAGGTCCTGGCAGATGCTGAAGACCGTGTTGCGCGTGATGCCGTTAAGCGCGCCGGCCGACATGTCGGGCGTGTAGACCACGCCGCCTTTGATGACGAAGAGGTTCTCGCCCGCGCCTTCGCTCACGAAGCCCGTGGCGTCGAGCAGCAGCGCTTCGTCGTAGCCGTCGTCGGTGGCTTCCATGTTGGCCAGGATCGAGTTGGTGTAGTTGCTCACCGCCTTGGCCTGCGTCATGGTGATGTTGACGTGGTGGCGCGTGTAGCTGCTGGTCTTGACGCGGATGCCGCGCTTCATGCCGTCTTCACC
>JANOJR010000457.1:0-15711 GCA_031418855.1 Rubrivivax sp. | reverse complement strand
CGTCGGGCTGGGGATGGTTACTTTGGGCGTTAGCCCGGGGGTTTTGCAAAGCGCGACCTGGCTCTTCAGGTACTCGAAGTCGGCGCGCTGGATGTCCTTCACGTGCTGTACCTTGCCCACCACACGCATGGCCGGCGGCGCCAGCTCTTCCGTGCCGTCGGCGCGGATGATGGTCACCGGGATGTCGGTCTTCACGCCGCCCAATTGGTCAAGAAAGTCGATGTGAAAGTAGGTACGGCGGAACTCGCCGTCGGTGATGGATTGCAAGCCCACGTCTTGCTGGAAAGCGACGATCTCGCTGATGGCGCGGTCTTCGACCTCACGCAATTGTTCCGCCGTGATGGCGCCGATGGCCTGTTGCGCGCGCGCGTCGATCAGGAATTTCGGGCGCAGAAAACTGCCCACGTGGTCGGCGCGAAAGGGTGGCGTGCTGCGGGTGCTCATGGTGGGTGTCTCCGGGGAGGGGCGTCTGCCGGCGCGCAGGGTAGCGTGGCGGGGGGTGCGGTTGTACCAGCATGCGAGAGCGAGGTGGGTGCGGGCAGCGGGTTGAGTTGGCGGCGCATATTGCTATCATGCAATATATGAAGGCCAGGCTGCTCGCGCACACCAAGGAAGTTCGCGATGACGGGACCATCGTTGAAGTCGTCATCTGGGAACTGCCGCAGCCGCTTGAGCCTTGCGAGCACCGCTACAAGTGCCGACTCTTTTACGGCGGCCAGGAGTTCGAGCGCGTGAGGTATGACAACGAGCGTGGCAAAGGCGACCATCGGCATCTGGGCGGTCGCGAAGTGGGCTATGTCTTCACCTCGGTCGAACAACTGCTAGACGACTTTGAATCCGACATCCAAGACTGGAGCGCGTCATGAAGGCCATCGTTGAAGTCAATAAAGCTGGCTCAGCCATCGCGTCGGCGCGCCAACAGTTGGCGGCCTCCCGTCGCGGCAAGCCAGCAGACTTTCGCCTGAGCTTCGAGTCGGCGAAGTCGCTCTTCGCCGAACTCACGCCAGCACGCGTGGATCTGCTCGACACGCTACGCCGCGTGGGCCCGTGCAGCGTGTATGCACTGGCCAAGGCCGCGCAGCGGAACTACTCGAACGTGCACACCGATACCGCGCGCCTTGAGGTTCTTGGGCTGATCGAGCGCAATGAAGAGGGTGCCGTGTCAGTGCCTTACGACGCGGTGGAGATCGTGGTGCCGTTGGCGCAAGTTGTGGCTTGAAGGGACGCTGGGTTGGAAGCGGTCATGCTCGGGCCAGGGATGGGTCGCTGCATCGCCAGCTAGACCGCGACCGCCACCACCCGCGACGCCGCGAGCCGCCAGGCCTTGCCGCCATAGATCTGCTCTTCCTCACGACAACTGTCGGCGAGCTTGATGACATGTTCATCGTCGCTCTCGATGGCGCGCTTGACGATGCGTGTCCACGGCAGCAGCGGCGCGGCCTCGCCAACGTTCGCTGACGCGGCCACGCACCCGGCGGCGTAGGCCAGCCAGTAGCCGTGCACGGCGGCCAGGGGCTCGTCGACGAAGGGCAGCAAGACGCGCATCGCGTGCGCGCTGGTCACCAGGTGCAGCACGGTGAAGTTGCCGCTGGCGGCGTAGAGCGTGGCGGCGTGTTGCGCCAGGGTCGGCAAGGTCTGTTCGTCGATGCGTAGCTTGTCGGTCGCAGCCGCGAACTTCGGCTGCGTTGCCGCCGCTTGCATGCGCACAGAGATCATCGGCGCCTTGACAGCCTTTCGCGGCAGGCCCTCCAGCGCGTCAGCAAGCTCTGCCGTGCCACCAACAGCAACAGCGGCCGCACCCCGCACACGCAGCGGCATGTGGATGCACGCCCAATACGCCAGCGCGTCCGTCAACTCGGCCATGCTCTCCGAGCGCAGCGCGTAGGCCGTGCGGATCAGGCCGTGGAAGGCGCCACCGCCGCAGCCCGTCATCAGCGTGGGCAACACCTGCGCCAGCACGTCTGGCGCTTCTTCGTGTGTGAGCCACTGCGCAAAGAGATGGCGGTAGGCCGGCCAGGCGTCGCGCTGGCCCAGGCGGCCGGGCCAGGGGTCGCCAGCGGGCCAGGCTTGCGCGGCGGGCGTGGGCTCCAGCCGCGTGCCATAGGTGGCTGCGAAGGCGCTCAAGCGCGCGTCGCTGGCACCCAGCCGGCGCAGCGCCAGCAGCGCCATGGGCAGGTGGTTGCTCAGGCCGCCCCGGTACTCGGCGTCATGCTGCGCGCCGGCGTCGATCAAGCTCGCAAGCACGCCGCTCATCAAAGTGCCGCTTCCAGCGCGTCGATGAACATCTTGGCGACATCAAAGCCAGTCTGCTCGGTGATCTCGGCAAAACACGTCGGGCTGGTGACGTTGATCTCGGTGAGCGAGCTGCCGATCACGTCCAGCCCCACCAGCAGCAGCCCGCGCGCGGCGAGCAGCGGGCCCAGCGCCTCGGCGATTTCGCGGTCGCGTTTTGAGAGCGGCTGCGCCACACCTTTGCCGCCTGCGGCGAGGTTGCCGCGAATCTCACTGCCTTGCGGAATACGCGCTAACGAATGAGGTACGGGCACACCGCCGATGACCAAAATCCGTTTGTCGCCTTGCGTGATTTCGGGCAGGTACTTCTGCACCATCAGCGTTTGCGCGCCGCCCTGGTTCAGCGTTTCAATGATGCTGCCCAGGTTCAGGCCATCAGGCCCGACGCGGAAGATGCCCATGCCGCCCATGCCGTCCAGCGGCTTCAAGATGATGTCGTGGTGCTCGGCGTGGAAGGCTTTGACGTCGGCGGCCTGGCGCGTCACCAGCGTCGGCCCGATGAACTGCGGGAACTCCAGGATGGCGAGCTTTTCCGGGTGGTCGCGCAGGGCGGCGGGCTTGTTGAAGACGCGCGCGCCTTCGCGTTCGGCCTGGCCCAGCAGGTGGGTGGCGTAGAAGTACTCGGCGTCAAATGGCGGGTCCTTGCGCATGACGATGGCGCCGGTGTCCGCCAGCGCCAGCTCGCTTTCAGCCACGGTGCGAAACCAGTCGTGTGCGTCGCCGGTGAGCTCGATCTGGCGCATGCGTGCGCTGACGCGCTGGCCCTGCTGCCAGTGCAGGTGTTGCGGCTCGCAGGCGAGCAGCTCGTGCCCCCGCCGCGCCGCTTCGCGCATCATCGCGAACGTGCTGTCCTTGTAGGTCTTGAAGGTTTCTAGCGGGTCGGCCACGAACAACAGTTTCACGCTCAGTCTCCTCGTGCGGGGCGCCACTGTGGCACAAGCCACGCCGCGCCGCCTTGCGCGCCTTCAGTTTCCTGCCGCCCCACCGAGGTTAAGACCATGTGCCGATTCGTTGCCTACCTCGGTGAGCCCATCTTCCTGGAAGAGCTCATCGCCAAGCCCGCGCGCTCGCTGATGCGTCAGTCGCTGCGCGCTGATGAGTCCAAGACGGTGACCAATGGCGACGGCTTTGGCATCGGCTGGTATGGCGAACGCGAAGAGCCGGGCGTCTACCGCGAAGTCATGCCGGCGTGGAGCGATGACAACCTCGTCGCACTGTCGGGCACGCTCAAAGCGCGCCTCTTCTTCGCCCACGTGCGTGCCGCCACAGCCGGCGGCATCGCGCGGCAAAACTGCCACCCCTTCCGCCATGGCCGCTACCTCTTCATGCACAACGGCCAGATCGGCGGCTATGGCCAGCTGCGGCGCACGCTCGAATCGATGTTGCCCGACGAGTACTACGCGGCGCGCCGGGGTGCCACCGATTCCGAACTGCTGTTCCTGCAAGCGTTGACCAAAGTCGAGCGCGGCGCGAGTGCGGTCGACGCCATGCAGGAAGTGCTGCAAGACACCATGAAGCTCATGCGTGGGCGCGGCATCGAGCAGCCACTGCGTTTTGCCGCTGCCTTGTCCGACGGCCACCGCCTGCACGCCTTTCGCATCGCCAGCGACGACCATCCTCCCACCTTGTACCGGCGTGATGTCGGCCATGGCACGGTGATCGCGTCGGAGCCGCTGGACGACGATCCGGCAGGCTGGGAGCCGCTGCCGGCCGGGGCGGTGGTGAGTTTGTAGTCAACCTACTGTCAACGCCGCCAGCGCGTTAGCAGCAAGGCCAGCGCACCGGCCACCACGCCCCAAAACGCCGAGCCCACACCCCACAGCGCCAAGCCGCTGGCGCTGACGATGAAGGTGACGACGGCGGCTTCACGCGAGCCTTCGTCCTTCACGGCGGTGGCCAGCCCGCCACCGATGGTGGCCAGCAGCGCAAAGCCGGCCAGCGCCAGCACCAGCTCCTTGGGGAAGGCCGCAAGCAGGCCCACCACCGCGCCGCCGAGCAGCCCGAGCACGACGTAGAACAGGCCCGCCATCACGGCCGCCATGTAGCGCTTAGTCGGGTCTTCATGTGCCTCACGGCCCATGCAAATCGTCGCTGTGATGGCCGCGAGATTGAGCGCATAAGCGCCGAAGGGCGCGAGCAGCAGCGTGACCAGCCCCGTCACCGTGATGGCTGGCGACACCGGCGTGTCGTACCCCGCCGCACGCTGCGCCGCCACGCCGGGCAGGTTTTGCGAGGCCATGGTCACGACAAAGAGCGGCAGTGCGATGCCCACGGTGGCCGCCACACTGAACGCCGGCATGGTGAACACCGGCTGCGCCCACTGCCAGGGCACGGCGCCGAGATGCAGCTGGCCCTGCCAAGCGGCCACGCACACACCGGCTGTTAGCACGCCCGGCACGGCATAGCGTGGCCACCAGCGCCGGCCCGCCAGGTAGGCCGCGAACATCATAAATACGAGCGCCGGCTCATTGCGCACCGAGAGGAAGGCGTCGAAGGCGAAGCGCGTCAACACACCGGCCAGCAGCGCAGCCGCCAATGCTTGCGGGATGCGGTCCATCACGCGCGCGAACCAGCCCGTGGCGCCGGCCAGTGTGATGAGCAGGGCGCAAACGATGAAGGCGCCGATGGCCTCGTTCATCGGCACGCCGACACCGGCCGTGACCAGCAGCGCGGCACCCGGCGTCGACCACGCGGTGAGCACGGGTGCGCGGTAGGCCAGCGAGAGCCCGGCGCTGGTGAGGCCCATGCCCAGGCCCAGCGCCCACATCCACGACACGGTTTGCGCCTGCGTGGCACCCAATGCGGCGGCCGCCTGGAAGACGATGGCCACTGAGCTGGTATAGCCCACCAGTACTGCGACGACGCCGGCCACGGTGGCCGACATGGAGAGATCCTTCAACACCGCGCGCTACTTCAGGCGCGATGCAAAGAATGCCAGCAGCGGCGCGCTGTAGTCGTCCTGCCAGCTGTGCGCCTCGGCGCTGCGGCCGCCGCCGTCGAGCGTAAACGGGGCGAGCTCGGGGTAGCCGCGAGCGAGCAACTGCGCGCGCACTTTGTCGACGCAAGAACGGTCGTTGATGCCATCTTGAGCGTGGTGGAAAAGGCGGAAGGCGGGCTTCACCGCCGTTGTCGCGCCGTCCCAGGTGCGCTCGTTGGGATAGCTGGTGGCGGTGCACGCGCCGGGCTCGATGATCTGGCGCCGGGTCTCGCTGTCCAGGCCGATGCCGGCGACGTTCACGCGGTCTCCGGCGCGGCGTGTGCAGTCGCGAAACCAGCCATAGGGGTCGCCACTGGCCACGGGCGCGAACGCTGTGACCAGCTCGCCCAAGCGGCTGGCGGCGCGCACCGTCATGTAGCCGCCTGAGGAATGGCCGGTGATGAAGATCTCGGCGCGGCCGCCGGCCGGGCGCCGCGCTGGAATCACCCGGCGCAGCACGTCTTCGATGAAAGGCAGGTCGAGGTTGGCGCGGCTGCGAACTTCGTCGTCCCAGACCTTGCCGCAGACACGGCCTTCGTTGTCGCTGACCTGGTCTGACGAGTCGAGCAGGAAGACCGCGAAGCCTTGCGCCAGCGCCATGTCGGTGAAGCGTACCTGCGCGGCGATGCTGTCGACGTTGGCCACGCAGTAGTTGGTGTGCGAGCCGCCGCCGCCGTGCATCACGACGATGGCGCCGCGACTCCAGCCGCCGGCCGGCGCCTTCCACAAGACCATGCGCTGCAAGCCCGCTGCAGGCACAACCTCACGCGCCCAGCCGCCCGCGTGGCATTGCAGCTCTTGCGAGGTGGGCGGCGCAGCGCTCACCGGCGTGGGTTCCGGCACGGGTGTGGTGCCGCCTGCGCCACCACCGCCGCCGCAAGACATCAGCAAGACGATAGGCAGCAGCAGGGCGCGGTGCAGTTTCATCCTGCAAGTATGCCCAACGTATAGGCGCCATTGAGAAAGGGCTGCCCGAAGGCAGCCCTGTGGATGAGAGCGCCCGGAGCCGGCTGGCCCCGGGGCGCGCGCTACAGCGTCACTTGGCGTAAGCCGTTTCGCCGTGGTACGTGATGTCCAGGCCTTCGCGCTCTTCGTCTTCAGCCACACGCAAGCCGATGGTCATGTCGACGACCTTGTAGGCGATCAAGGACACGATGCCTGACCAGACGATGGTCACACCCACCGCTTTGGCCTGGATGATGAACTGCTCGAAGACACCGACCGAGCCCACCGTGGCGGTGACCCAATCCGTCACCAAGCCCGGGCCGCCCAGGGCCTGGTTGTTGAAGATGCCGGTGAGCAGCGCGCCGACGATGCCGCCGACGCCGTGCACGCCAAACACATCCAGCGAGTCGTCCGCGCCCAGCATCTTCTTCAGGCCGCTCACACCCCACAGACACGCAAAGCCGGCGATGGTGCCGATGACCAGCGCGCCAACAATGCCGACGTTGCCCGCCGCCGGTGTGATGGCCACAAGGCCCGCCACCGCGCCCGAGGCCGCGCCCAGCATCGAAGCCTTGCCCTTCATCAGCGCTTCACCCAGGCACCAGGCGAGCACGGCGCAGGCCGTGGCGCTGAAGGTGTTGAGGAAGGCCAGCGCGGCAGTGTTGCCGGCTTCGAGTGCCGAGCCGGCGTTGAAGCCGAACCAGCCCACCCACAGCAGCGACGCGCCGACCATCGTCAAGGTGAGGTTGTGCGGCGCCATTGATTCGCGGCCATAGCCGACGCGCTTGCCGATCATGAAGGCGCCGACGATGCCGGCCACCGCCGCGTTGATGTGCACCACCGTGCCGCCGGCGAAGTCCAGCGCGCCCCATTGCCAGATCATCCCGGCCTTGGCGTTCATGGCGTCGACCACTTCTTTGCCGGTGTAGGCGTCCGGGCCCATCCAGTACCAGACCATGTGGGCGATGGGCAGGTAGCTGAAGGTGAACCACAGCGTCATGAAGAGCAGCACCGCCGAGAACTTGATGCGCTCGGCGAAGGCGCCGACGATCAGGCAGCAGGTGATGGCGGCAAACGTCGCCTGGAACACGACGAAGACGATTTCGGGAATGACGACACCTTTGCTGAAGGTGGCGGCCATCGCGAACTCACCCTTCATCGGGTCGAACACGCCGTTCAAGAACAGGCGGTCCAGCCCACCGATGTAGGCATTGCCTTCGGTGAACGCCAGGCTGTAGCCGTAAACCACCCACAGCACGGTGATGAGCGAGAAGGTCACGAAGACCTGCATCAGCACCGACAGCATGTTCTTGCTGCGCACCAGGCCGCCGTAGAAGAGCGCCAGGCCGGGGATGGACATCATGATGACGAGCGCGGTGCACATCAGCATCCAGCTCACGTCGCCTTTGTTGGGCACGGGGGCAGACGCTGCCGGCGCGGCCGCAGCAGCCGACGCTGCCGCCGCAGGTGCGGCAGCGGCCGAAGCCGCAGCATCAGGCGCAGCGGTTGCGGTGGCCGTGGTAGCCGCAGCCGGCGCGGACGCCGGCTGTGCCCAGGCGCTGGCACCCAGGCCCAGGACGGCCAGGCCCAGCGCCCATGTCGCGATGAGTTTTTTCATGGTGTTTGTGTCTCTTGATAGGTTGTGCGGCAGCGCTTAGAGCGCGTCTTTGCCGGTCTCGCCGGTGCGGATGCGCACCACTTGTTCGAGCGTGGTGACGAAGATCTTGCCGTCGCCGATCTTGCCGGTGCGCGCGGCACTCTCCACGGCTTCGATGACGCGTTCGACCAGGGCGTCGTCAACCGCCGCTTCGATCTTCACCTTGGGCAAAAAGTCGACCACGTACTCGGCGCCGCGGTAGAGCTCGGTGTGGCCCTTCTGGCGCCCGAAGCCTTTGACTTCGGTGACGGTGATGCCCTGCACGCCGATGCCGCTGAGGGCTTCACGCACTTCGTCGAGCTTGAAGGGTTTGATGATGGCGGTGACCATTTTCATGGGGTGTCTCCGACTCAGAAGTTGAACTTGATGGCCGCGACCAGCGCCGTCTTGCCCAGGAACTTGCTGCTCTTGGCGGCCACGCCGGGCACGAAGAAGGACTTGTCGGCGTTGGTGCCGACCAGCGTCAGGCTGGGCACCCAGCCGCTGAAGTCCTTATAGATCGACACCGAGTAGTCGGCGCACGAGGCGTTCGCGATGTCGACCACCTTCTGGTAGCCGATGCGCGGCGCCAGGATCAGACCGTCGCCGAGGTCGAAGGAGCCGCTGAGGTCGACATACACGCTGCCCTTGCTGTCCTTCTTTTTCGCGAAGTCGTAGTAGCCGAAGAGGTTGCTCAGCGCATAAGAGACCTTGGCCGTGATGGGGCCGGTGGTCACCGCGCCATAAATCTCAGTGGTGTTGGGGTCTTTGTACGCGGCGTTCCACTTCGTCGTCTTCGCATTCGGGTAGATGTACTGCAAGACGCCAACGTCATAGCCCACATCCTTGGCAAGCTCGCCCTTGTAGCCACCGTAGAGGTCGAGCTCCAGGCTGGCGCCGCCCTCGGCGTCTTTCACCCACTTGACGGTCGAGGCCCAGGCGCCGACATAGAAGCCGCTGGTGAAGGACTTGTCAGCACCGAACTGGAAGGCGGGTTTGAGGCGGGTTTGCGAAATACCGCGGTAGCGGTAGTCGCTGGTCAGCGCGGCGTTGAAGGTGGCGGGGCTGTCGCCCGGGGTTTCGTCGGCGGCGTAGGTCAGCAGCGGCAGGGCCGACAGCAAACTGGCAGCACAGGTCAGGCTGAGTAGCGACTTTTTCATGAACAAGAACTCCGGGAATCGAGCGTGACTGGGTAGATGGACTGGCAAATACTTCAGCAGCTTCCATGCCAGCCATTGGGGCTGCACGGCAAACGGGAAGCGCGCCCCAAAACGGCAACTCGGACCCGAGTTCATCGCCGAAAAACGCACCGTAGTGGGGTTTTTTCAAGACAAGCCCAACTTCGGTGCAAGTTTGGCTGGACCAGCGACGGGCGCACACCTGAAAGGGGGAGCTGCCAAGGCATGCAACTCGCTCCCCTGGCGGATAGGCACGGCGAGCGGGCTTCGCACAATCACCTCCAAGCCCTGAATTCCCACGCGGCGGGCCGCCGCGCACCATGAAAGCCACCCATGTCCTTGGCCGTCGTCGCCAGTCGCTCGCTCGATGGCCTGCACGCCCCGCCCGTGCAGGTGGAAGTGCAGCTCGCCAACGGCCTGCCCAGCTTCACGCTGGTGGGCCTGGCCGACACCGAGGTCAAGGAAGCACGCGAACGTGTGCGCGCCGCCTTGCAGCAAAGCGGCTTCGCCTTCCCGCACAACAAGCGCATCACCGTCAACCTGGCGCCGGCCGACCTGCCCAAGGAGTCGGGCCGATTCGACTTGCCCATTGCGCTGGGCATCCTGGCGGCGGCAGGTGAGATCGACGTGGCAGCACTGGCGCGTTTCGAATTTGCGGGCGAGTTGTCGCTGGCCGGCGAGTTGCGCCCCGTGCGCGGCGCCCTGGCGCTGGCCTTGGCATTACGCCGAGAAGGCCTGCCACGCGCGCTGGTGCTGCCCGAAGTGAGCGCACGCGCGGCGGCACAGGTCAGCGGCGTCAAGGTGCTCACGGCCAGCAACCTGGCGCAGGTGGTGCACTCGCTGCTGCCCGGTGAAGCCGCGCAGCCGCTTGTGCAGGTGCTGCCCGCACCAAACCCCACGCGGCCCAGCGACGGCCTGGACCTGCGCGACGTGCGCGGCCAAGCCAGTGCCAAACGCGCGCTTGAAGTGGCGGCCGCCGGTGGTCACAGCCTGCTTTTCATCGGCCCGCCAGGCAGCGGCAAGTCGATGCTGGCGCTGCGCCTGGCGGGCTTGTTGCCGGCGCTCGCGGAAGACCAGGCGCTGGAAAGTGCGGCCCTGCGCGGCCTGTCGTCGATCGGGTTTGACGACGCCCACTTTGGCCAGCGCCCGCTACGTGCGCCGCACCACAGCGCGAGCGCTGCGGCGCTTATCGGAGGCGGCTCACCACCGCGGCCGGGTGAAATCTCACTGGCCCATGGCGGTGTGCTCTTTCTCGACGAGCTGCCCGAATTCCCACGCAGCGCGCTGGAGGCCTTGCGCGAGCCGCTGGAAAGTGGCCACATCACCTTGTCGCGCGCGGCGCGCCAGGCGCTGTACCCGGCCCAGTTTCAGCTCGTGGCGGCGATGAACCCCTGCCCCTGCGGCTACTTCGGCGCTGGGGCCCAGGCCGCGCGTGAATGCCGTTGCAGCCCCGATCAAGTTGGGCGTTATCGCTCGCGCCTGTCAGGCCCGCTGCTGGACCGCATCGACTTGCAGATCGAGGTGCTGGCGGTGGCGCCCGCCGCGCTGATGGCGCTGCCCGAGGGCGACGCCACCGACGTGGTGGCCGCGCGCGTGGCCGCTGCGCGTGCGCTGCAAATGGCGCGGCAAGGTCGGCCCAACGCTGAGCTGAGCGCCGCCGAGATCGCCCGCCACTGCGCCACCGACGTGGCGGCCAACCGCTTCTTGTTGAGCGCCGCCGAGCGCCTGGGCTGGTCAGGCCGGCGCCTGCACCGCTCGCTCAAGGTCGCGCGCACGATTGCGGATCTGGCCGGGGCACAAGACGTTGGCGTGGCGGCGATTGCGGAGACTTTGCAGATGCAGCGGGCGGTGCAGGGGTGAGGGGTGGGGGTGGGTTCGCGTAAACCCAGCCCCGTGTTCGCGGGGTGCGGCTCCATGGATAGGAATGTTGGAAGACGACGAGGCGTATCTTCCTCGTCAGACAGGCTGAATGCTTGTCGGCCGGCTCAACCAACTTGGAGATTCACATGATGCGCAAATGGATGGTCTTGGCGGCGCTGGTCAGCTCAGCGCTGGGTGTGACGACGGCGCAGGCGGGCGTGATTCGTTACACGACGACTCTCTCTGGCGCAAACGAGGTGCCGGCGAATGCATCTACAGCCACTGGCTTCGCTACGGTTGACTACGACGACGCGCTGAACACGCTGCTGGTGCATGTTGAGTGGAGCGGACTCACGACACCCGCCACAGCGGGGCACATCCATTGCTGTACTCCGCCAGGTGCGAACGTTGGCGTGGCTATTGGCTTCTCGGGACTGGCCAACGCCCTGTCCGGCGTGTACGACCGACTCTTTGATCTAAGCCTTGCCGCCACCTACAGCGGCGGCTTCCTAACCGCTAGTGGCGGCACAGCAGCCGGTGCGCAAGCGGCTCTGGCGGCGGGCCTGGCCGCGCCTGATCACAGGGCCTACGTCAACATCCATAACCAGAGGTTCCCCGGCGGTGAAATCCGCGGCGCGCTGGTCCCCGAACCCGGCGTCCTGGCCTTAACGCTAGCCGCCCTGCTGGCCGTCGGCGCGATCTCACGCCGTCGCGCCAGACCCGCCCCCCTCACCCCATAAACCCCAAATCCCTTCGCCCCACGTTGAAGTTCACGATGTTCGGGAAGACGTCCGCCACCTGCGCGTCCGTCAGCCCGAACCAGCGGGCCAGCGTGGCGCCGAGCTGGTCGACCGAGGTCTCGGGCAGCAGCGAGCCGTTGCCCAACTGATCCGGGCTGCTGTCGAAGTTGTTGTTGGTCGCGTTCTTCGCGCCGAGCGTGGGGAAGCGGCCGTAGAGCTCGCCACCGCGCACCGCGCCGCCCATCACGAAGTGGTGGGAACCCCAGCCGTGGTCGGTGCCGTCGCCGTTGCTGGTGAAGGTGCGGCCGAAGTCCGAAGCGGTGAAGCTGGTGACCTTGGTGCGCGCGTTGATGGCGCCGAGCGTGGTGTCGAAATAGCGCATGGCATGCGCCAGCCGCGCGAAGAGGTCGGCCTGGTTGCGGTTTTGCAAGTCGTGGTTGTCAAAGCCGCCCATCGAGACGAAATACACCTGGCGGCGCGCGCTCACGGCGCCGCTTTGCGCCGCGTCGACCATGCGCGCCACCACTTGCAGCTGCTGTGCTAACGGGTTGAATGCACTGACACCTGTGAGCGGGTTGTCGTACTGCAGCTTGGGGTCGTTGTTGGCGTTGTAGGCGCCGCTGGCCGGTGCCGTGCCGAAGGCCGCGTCGCTGGGCGCACGCAGGGCCGTGCGCAGCGCGACTTCGGCGTCGATGGTGCGCTTGGCAACCTCGGCGATGTCGCCTTCCAGTAAGTGCGTGCCGCGTGCGCTGCCGATGATGCGGTTGAGCGCGGCGCCAGCTTCCGTCGAGCCGTACAAGCGCCCATTGGCGTCCAGCCCCGGGCGAATGGCCCCGGCCGTGCCCACCTGGTAGGGCCGCACCGTATCGCCCGAAAGCCACACGGCATTGCCCGCCACCGAGAGCGCGCTGAAGATTGGTTGGCCGTTGGCGCTGGCCAGCATGTCGGCCACGCGCCCGCCCCAGCCGCGTGTGGCGCCTTCGGGGCCTAGGGCTTGCCAGGTGTTTTGCTGGTCGTTGTGCGAGAACAGCCGCGCTGGCCGCGGGTGGCTGGCCTGGCCGTATTGCGCCTTGGTGGTGGGCAGGATCAACGGCCCGATGTTGGGCACGATGGCCAGGCGTTTGTCGACGTTGAACAGGCTCTGCAAACTCGCCATCACCGGGTGCAGCGCGAAGCTGCGGCCTTGTGTGGTGGTGGGCACGATGGGCAACACGCCGCCCAGCCGCGCGGGCGAGCCGACGGCGGCGCTGGCCACGGGCGCGGTGCCTGGTGCCAGCAGCGCAATCGAATCGGGTGCCTGGTTGCGAATCGTGCTGTAGGCGGCCCATGACGCCGTGTCGGTCGGCAGCACCATGTTGAAGCTGTCGTTGCCGCCGTACAGAAAGATGCACACCAGCGCCTTGTAGTCGGGCGCGGATTGCGCCAGCACCGAGCCTGCCGCCATCAGGTTCAGCGCCAGCGGCGCGGCGGGCCCGCCCAAAACGGCAAGCTGGGCGCTGTGGCGCAGGAAGAGGCGGCGTGTGGCGTCGTGGTGGTTCATCGCGCGCTCCTACTTCTGCACCAGGAATTCGGGCGACACCAGCGTCAGCAGCAATGCCGTGTTGACACGAGAACGTTTCGCCGTATCCACCGCTGCCTGGTTGCTGGCGTTGGCGGTGAGTGCGGGGATGGCGATGCTCGTCACCGCCGCCACGATCTCGCTTTTCAGCGTGGCGGGCGCCGTGCCGATCACCAGCTTGGCCAACACCCGGTCGACCAGCTCGGCCGGCTTGTCGGCCAACGCTAGCTCGGCGCTGTTGTTGCCCTGGATGTCGCGCTTGCCGCTGGGCGCGTTTGCGCCCACCCCGGTGGCGACGACATCACGCAGGGTGTTGATGTAGCCCGAGGCGGTGGTCTCGTGCACCAGCTGCATCTCGGGTGCCACCAGCCCCGCCTGCGCCATGCGCGAGCCCGGGGCGATGTAGCCGGGGCGGTAGAAGTTGAAGACCGAGCCGGCGCGCAGGGCGGTTTGCCCGAGCGACGTGCCCGGGTTGTCGGTATTGCCGATGCGCCAGCTGCCAGTTTCCGAGGCATGCGGAAAAGCCCGCAGCAGCGCCGACAAGCGCAGCAGCGGCTCACGCAGCTTGCCCGCACGGTCACTGCTCTGCCGCGCCTCGGGGTGCATCAACACGGCCTTTAGCACCGCCCTCATGTCACCCCGTACACCTGCACCGTTATTCGCGAATGCCCGCGCCACGGCCGTCACGTAGGCTTCACTTGGGTTGCTGGTGACCAGGCGCTGGATCAACTGCTTGCCAAGGAAGGGCCCGACGTTGCTGTGTGCCGCGAGTGCATCGAGTGCCGCTTTGAGGCTGACATTTGGGTCGGCCGGCGACTGCACCGCCACCGTCACGCCAAGGAACTTCTTCTCCTCGGCGCTGTGGTACTGCGGGTAGCCCAGCATGGGCTTGAGCCAGCGGTCGGGGTCGCTCACGCCGTTGTAACTGCCACCCGAAAAGCAGCTGTTCTGCGGGAAGCCAGGGCAGGCGTAGCTCCAGCCGGTGAAGACTTTGGCCAGGCCGCTGATGTCTGCCGAGTTGTAGGTCGGCTCGGCACTTTCGCGCCCGCCTTCGTCGAGCTTGGCGACACCGATGGAGAAGAGCTGCATCACTTCGCGCGCGTAGTTTTCGTCGGGCACGCGGCCGGTGCGCGTGTCGGCCTTCTGGTTGCGCAGGTGCGAAAGGTAGGCGCCCATCAACGGGTGAAGCGACACCGCTTCGAGCAGCTCGCGGTAGTTGCCCAGGCCTTTGTCGCCAAGCATGTCGAGCCAGGCCGCCACGGCACGCGGCTGGTCGCCGACAGTGCCTTCTTGCATGGAGATGACGAAGACTTGCGACAGCGCGAACACCGTGCGCTGGCGCAGCTGGTCGGGGCCGGTGATGGCCTGCTGCCAGAAGCTGTAGAGCACGTCGTTTTGCCCCGCCGAAGCCGTCGGCGTGGCCAGCTTGATCGCGGTGTCGGCGGCTTCCCAGGTCGTGCGGTGCGAGCTCGCGGGCAAGGCCAGTTGCTCGTCGATCCAGGCGGCGTAGCCCACGCTCATCACGCGGTCGATGTCGGCGTCGGTCGGGCCGAAGGTGGCTTGCGTGAGGAAGCGCGCCGCCTCGGCGCGTGTGGCGGGCTTTTCGATGACCACGGGCGGTGGCGCGGGTGTGGGCGGCGGGTTGCTCGTGCCACCACCACCGCCGCCACCGCAAGCAACGAGCTGCAGCGCGAAGAAGGCCACCGCAAGAGCCGGTGCGATTCGTGATTTCAAGGTCTTCCCCTCGAAGTAAGCACAGCATCATCGCCGCAAGCGCGGCTGAGCTCTGTCATCAATCGTTGTCGAACGCCCCGCGACTTACCGTCACTTGCAAGGCTTGCGTTTTCATGCCAGCGCAGGCGCCAGCAGACGCCGCGCCAGCGCCAGCTCGATGGCCAGGCGCTGCGCGAAGTCGCGCACCTGGTCGTCGCCAATGCGCCCGACGTTGAAGTACGCGGCCTCGGGGTGCGCGAGGTAGAAGCCGCTCACGCTCGCCGCCGGCGTCATGGCCAGGCTTTCGGTCAGATGCATGCCGATGTCGGCGGCTTGCAGCACCTCAAACATGCCGCGCTTGACCGAATGGTCCGGGCAGGCTGGGTAGCCGGGTGCGGGCCGGATGCCTCGGTACTTCTCGGCGATGAGCTCGGTATTGCTCAGTTGCTCGTCGGCCGCATAGCCCCAAAAATCCATGCGCACACGCTGGTGCAGGCGTTCGGCAAAGGCTTCGGCCAGGCGGTCGGCGAGGGCTTTGAGCATGATGGCGGAATAATCATCATGGTCGTTAGCAAACTGGGCTTCCTTCTTTTCGATGCCCAGACCGGCGGTGACGGCGAAGAGGCCGATGTAGTCCGGCCTCATGCCCTTGGGCGCGATGAAGTCGGCCAGGCTGCGGTTGGGCCTCTTCACCCCGTCGACTGTGGGCCGCTCGCTTTGCAGGCGTAGCGGCTGCCAGCGCAGCAGCACGCTTTGGCGCGTCTCGTCGGCATAGATCTCGATGACATCGTCGTCCACCGTGTTGGCCGGCA
>JANOJR010000456.1:0-5276 GCA_031418855.1 Rubrivivax sp. | reverse complement strand
CGGCCAAGAGCGGTTTCGAGCTCGTCAACGTCGGCGTCGAGGGCATGGACAACTTCATGCGTGAACGCACCAAGGTCTACACCGAGGTCGGCCGGCAGATGGGGCTGGGCAAGAAGTAGGGCGCTGCAAGGGCGGTGCGGGCTCCCCTTGCGCGCATCGTTACGCCGTAGTTTTGGCGTGTACTTTGCCCGTTAGCAATTCCCACACCGGCGTCAGCCGACCTGGCAAGTCAGGCAAGCTGCCCAGATCGGTGCGGCTTTCGCCGGGTGAGTGGAAGTCGCTGCCGCGTGAAGCCGCCAGGCCGTATTCAATCGCCGTGTCGGCGTAGCGCACCTGCTCGGCCACGCTGTGGCTGCCGGTCATGACTTCCACGCCGCGCCCGCCGTGGGCGATGAAGTCGGTGAAGAGGGCCCACTCTTCGTTGGCGCTGAAGCGGTAGCGCGCCGGGTGGGCGATCACCGCCACACCGCCGGCTCCCGTGATCCAGCGCACGGCGTCACCCAGCGTGGCCCATTGGTGCGGCACGAAGCCGGGTTTGCCGGGTGTCAGGTAGCGGTGAAAGACCTCGTACGTGTGCGAGCACACGCCGGTCTCGACCAGCCAGCGCGCGAAGTGCGTGCGCGACACCAACTCGGGGTTGCCCACATAGGCCAAGGCGCCATCGAACGCGCCGTGGATGCCCACCTTGGCCAGGCCTTCGGCCATCTCACGCGCGCGCTCCAGGCGCCCGCCGCGTGTGGCGGCCAGGCCGGCGGCGAGCTCGGCGTTGTGAATGTCAAACCCGAGGCCAACGATGTGCACCGTCTCGCCGGCAAAGCTCACCGAGATCTCGGTGCCGCTCAGGTACTGCATGCCCAGTGCCAGTGCGGCATCGCGGGCGCGCGGCTGGCCGCTGATCTCGTCGTGGTCGGTCATGGCCCACAGCTCCACGCCACCGGCGTGCGCACGCGCGGCCAGCGCTTCGGGCGTGAGCGTGCCGTCGGAGATGTTGCTGTGGCTGTGGAGGTCGGCGTTGAGCAGGTGCACGGGGTGGATTGTCGGGCACCCTGCATGCGTTACCGTGCGCTCCCTTTGCCCTCGCACTTTCCCATCACCGAACGGAAACCCAAGCCATGAACCGTGTCCTTGCCCACACCGGCGCCCGCTACCCCATCGTGCAAGCGCCCATGGGCTGGATCGCCCGGCGCGCGCTGGCCAGCGCCGTCTCACGCGCCGGTGGCCTGGGCATCATCGAGACGTCGTCGGGCGAAACCGCTAACTGCCAAGCTGAAATCACAGCGATGGTGGCCACCGGGCTGCCGTTTGGCGTGAACCTGCCGATCCGCTTCCTCAAAGACGACGCCATGCTGCGCTTTGTCTGCGAGTCGGGCATCCGCTTCGTCACCACCTCGGCCGGCAGCCCGGCGAAGTTCGTGGCACCTTTGAAGGCTGCCGGCATCGTGGTCTACCACGCCGTGCCGACGCTGGAGACGGCGCTGAAGTGCGTCGACGCCGGCATCGACGGCCTGGTGGTCGAAGGCGCCGAGGGCGGCGGCTTCAAGAACCCCGAAGAGGTGAGCACGATGGTGCTGCTGCAAGCCATTCGCGAGCGAGTCGACGTGCCGCTCATTGCCGCCGGTGGCATCGTCGACGGCCGTGGCATGGCCGCAGCCTTCGCGCTCGGCGCCGAAGGCATTCAGATGGGCACACGCTTTGTGTCGAGCCTTGAGAGCCCCGTGCACGCCAACTACAAACAGGCCATCGTCGACGCCGACGCCACCGGTACCTGGGTGCTCAACAAGAAGGCTACGCCGTGTATCCGCGCCTTGAAGACGGCTTACACGCAGCCGATGTTTGAGACGGGCGTGTTAGCGGCCGACGCCTTCAAAGGTATCCAGCAGGTGTACTTCGGTGGTGACATGCAGGCCGCACCCGCGTTGGCGGGGCAGTCGGTGGGCTTGATCCACGAGGTGCTGCCCGTGGCCGAGATCATCGAGCGCACGATGGTTGAGTTCCGGGCCATTTGCGCGCGACTGGGGGCGTTGGCGGTTTGATGTGAACGCCGCTGGCTGAACGCCATTTAGTCAGGCCGAACCCAAGGGTTGAAGACCAGCGGGTAGCGCGCGAAGTCCGCCACGTTGCGCGTCACCACGGTCAAGCCATGGCGTTGCGCGGTGGCCAACAGCATCGCATCCAGCGCCGCAATGCGTTGGCCTGCGGCGTCGGCTTCGCCGCACAGTTGTGCCCAGACGCGCAGCGTCGTGGTGTCCAAGGGCAGCGTGCGTTCAGTGAAGCGCTTCTCCACCTTTGCCAGCCATTGCGCGAGCTTTCTTGCGCGCGCCTTGTCCGTTTGCCGCAGCTTCACGACGCCGCGCTCCAGCTCGGCCAGAGACAGCTGGCTGACGAACAGGCGCGATTCGTCTTGCGCGTCCAGCCACTCGATGACGGCGGCCTGCGGCCGTGCGCGCACGTATTCCGACAGTACGCAGGTGTCGAGCAGCCAGCTCACAGCTTGACCGTCACAGCCTGAACGTCACAGTTTCACGGCGCGCCGGTCGGCCTTGCGGTCGCGCGTGAACAAATCGTCGGCCGCTTGGCCGGCAAGCCCGGGCTGCAACAGATCGGCCGACAGCCGCTGTTGGCTGCGCCCGGTTAGGCGGTCATAGGCCTGCGGGGACAGCACCATCGCTGCGCGTTTGCCGTGCACGGTGACGGTCTGCGGCTTCGCGGCAGCGGCCTTCACGAGTTGGCTCAGCTGGTCTTTCGCGGCTTGCAGGGGCCAGGTGGTGTCGGTGTTCATGGCGCCCTCGGGTTGGCGGGAATTCTGGCCGATCTGGCCGAAATCATAACCCAGGCCTTGCCGCTGCATGCAGCCTGTGCTGTGCCTGGGTGCGCAATGCGTGGAGTACGCCCTCGCAAGCGCTACCGAGCGCTGGCGCCGCAGCAGCCTGCGCGTGATGGCAAACTCTGCACCGCTCCCTCTCCACACTCAGCCACTCGAACCCCACCACCATGAACGAACTTTTCTCCCTGCAAGGCCGCACCGCGCTCATCACCGGCGGCTCGCGCGGCATCGGCCGCATGATCGCGGCGGGCTTCTTGAAGCAAGGTGCCAAGGTCTACATCTCGGCGCGCCATGCCGATGTCTGCGAGGCCACGGCGCGTGAACTCTCAGCCCTGGGCACGTGCATCGCGCTGCCGGCCGACATCGCCACCAGCGAAGGCGTTGCCGCGCTCGCGGCTGCGTTCCTGGCGCGCGAAGAGGCTCTGCACATCCTGGTCAACAACGCCGGCGCAGCCTGGGGCGCGCCGTTTGACGCCTTCCCCGAAAAGGGCTGGGACAAGGTCGTCGACCTGAACCTGAAGACACCGTTTTTCCTGACGCAAGCGTTGCACGACGCACTCAAGGCCGGCACTGTCCGCCAGCCGGCCAAGGTGCTGAACATCGCCTCGATCGACGGCCAAAGCGTCAACCCGCAAGAGACCTACTCCTACGCCGCCAGCAAGGGCGGCCTGATCCACCTCACCAAGCGCATGGCGCTGCGTTTGATTGAAGACGGCATCGTCGTCAACGCCATCTGCCCCGGCGCCTTCGCCAGCGAGATGAACCGCGACGCGCGCGACCATGGCGACGAAATTGCCAAGCGCATCCCGGCGCGCCGTATCGGTGTCGACGACGACATGGCCGCCGCGGCGGTGTACCTGGCGTCGCGCGCGGGCGACTACGTGGTGGGCACCACGCTCACGGTGGACGGTGGCGTGAACCTGGTGCGCTGAGCGGCATGGCGAGCACGATGCAAGGCCACCTGCTAACCCCCAACGGGTGGGTGCTTGGTGAGTTGCAGGTAGTGCAGGGTCGCATCAGCGCGCTGCAAGGCAACGCCGTCGACGAAGCGCAGGTGCGCGCGGGCGGCTTGCCCATCGTGCTACCCGGCTTCATCGACCTGCACGTGCACGGCGGCCACGGCTGCGACACCATGGAGGGCGGCGACGCCGTGGCGGCCATTGCACGTGCGCATGCGCAGCACGGCACCACGTCGCTGTTGGCGACGACCATGACGGCGCCGCGCGGCGAGATCGAAGCCGCGCTGCACGGACTTGCTAACGCCGTGACTGACCGGCCCCCAGGCGGCGCGCGCGTGCTCGGCGTACATCTGGAAGGCCCCTACATCAACCCCGGCCGGCTTGGCGCGCAGCCCGACTTCGCGAGTGTGGCCACGCTGGGCGAGGTGCTGGCGCTGCACGCCATTGCACCGATCAAGCTCATCACCATCGCGCCAGAAATGCCCGGCCATCTGGCCTTGATCGTGCAACTGCGCGCGCACGGCTTTGTGGTGCAGATCGGCCACAGCGCAGGCAGCTACGAAGACGGCGTGGCGGCCTTGAATGCCGGTGCCACCGGCTTCACCCACCTCTTCAACGCCATGACCGGCCTGCACCACCGCGAGCCCGGCATGGTGGGCGCGGCGCTGGCGCACGCACAGCACGCCGAGATCATTGCCGACCTGCAACACGTGCACCCGGGCGCCATCCGCGCCGCGCTGCGCGCCATCCCCGGCCTCTATTGCGTCACCGATTCGACCTCGGCCGCGGGCATGCCCGACGGCGACTACCGCCTGGGCCGCCACCGCGTCAGCAAGTGCCTGGGCGCTGTGCGCCTGGCCGACGGCACCCTGGCCGGCAGCAGCCTGACGATGGACCAGGCGCTGCGCAACCTCGTCGGCCTGGGCCTCACGCTGCGCGACGCCTCGGCACGCACCGCCACCATCGCCGCCGAACATCTGGGCCTGTCCGAGCGCGGCGTGCTCGCACCCGGGGCCTGGGCCGACATCGTCGTGCTCGACACCGATTTACAACTACGCCAAGTTTTTGTGGAAGGAGAAGCGATTGAGCTCACGCATGCTGGCTGAAGCGCTGCAAGCCCCCGCCACCGTGGCGGAACTGTTGGCGGCGGACACAGCCACCTACATCGACCTGGCCGCGCAACTGCGCGCCTACCCGCCACGTGGTGTCTTGACGGTGGCGCGCGGCAGCTCGGACCACGCCGCGCACTACATGGCTTATCTGGCGATGGCGCGGCTGGGCGAGATCGTGACGTCGCTGCCCATGTCGCTGGTGACGCTGTACGCCGCCAAGCTCAAGCCGCAAGGCCTGGCCTCGTTTGCGTTCTCTCAATCGGGCCAGAGCCCCGACCTGGTGGCGCCCACGCGCTTCCTCGGCGCGGGTGGTGCCACCACGGTGGCCGTCGTCAACGACCCACAATCACCCTTGGCGTTAGCGTCGCGCTGGGTGCTGCC
>JANOJR010000455.1:0-6520 GCA_031418855.1 Rubrivivax sp. | reverse complement strand
GTCGTGCTGCGGGTCGAGCTGCCCGATCATCGATTCAAGAATCACGAAGGCGCGCGTCAGCAAGACAAACTCGGCCGGGTTATGCACACCGTTGCGGCTTGCGGCGCCGTGTACACGCGCCCAGGAGCACACACGCACAGACGATGAGGCGGCTCGGTTTGGAGACCTCCGCGGCAACGCTTAAGAACGCGCTCATCGACGCCATCTGCGTGTCTATTTTCGGCTGTGTGCTCTGGCGCACCGACACCGTCGCGGATTGCAGATATACGCAGTCGAGAGAGTCAGCACGCAAGTGTTGCGAATGCAACGTAAGTCTTATGGAAGGCCACCTGAATGAACATCATCTTTGCTGCCGACGGCAGCGAGTGCACCAAGAAGGCTTTGGCCTTCCTCGTCACGCACGAAAACCTAGTCGGGGCTGAGGACGAACTGCTGGTGTTGAACGTGCAACCCCGCGTGCTGCTCGGCATGCGGCCTATCGTCAGCCCCGACCTTGTCAATGCCTATTACCGCGACGAGGCAAACGCCGTCCTGGATCCGATCAAGGCGTTTCTGGACAAACACCCCATCCGCTACCGTTGCGAATGGGTCGTGGGCTCAGCGGCTGCGGAAATCGTCGCGGCCAGCAAGAGCGCGAAGGCGCATCTGATCGTGATGGGCACGCATGGCCACAGCCCGATCAGCAACATGCTGATGGGCGGCGTTGCGCAACGAGTGGTCGCCGAATGCGACGTGCCTGTGCTGCTGGTCAAGTGACGTGAACGGCGCTCGCGCAGCGGGGCCATCGACGCACGCATCGTGATGCGCCTTGCGCAGCGCGAAGCAGTGAGTCCATGCAGCACCGCCTGCGCGGTCCACAAGCATCGCCCAGCTCAAGATACGCATGAATGCGCATGAGTGACCTCCCATGCGCTTCTTGATCTTCGGAGCCGGTGTGCTGGGCAGCTTCTACGCCGTGAAACTGCTGGCTTGCGGACACGATGTGACGGTCCTTGCCCGCGGCCTCCGGGCGTCACAGCTTCGAGTCGATGGTCTGGTGGTCCAGGAGCACAAAGGGATCTGTCGGCGCGCGCGCGTCAGCGTCATTGAGACGCTGGAGCCAGAAGCGCCTTACGACTATGTGTTGGTGCTCGTCCGCAACGACCAGGTCGAGTCGGTGTTGCCTTCGCTCGCCGCGAGTAAGCGAACACCCAGCCTCGTATTCATGTTCAACAACCTGCACGGTCCCCAGCGCTTGATTGAGGCGCTTGGCCGTGAACGCGTGTTGCTGGGCTTCCCGGGTGCGGCCGGTGCGAGAGCCGCTGACGGGAGTGTCGTGGCCACGGTCCTGCCCGCGCTGATGCAGAGGACCACGCTCGGCGAACTCGACGGCCAGCTCACGCCGCGGGTTCGGCTGCTCGCGACGGCCCTGAAGGAGGCCGGCTTCCCCACGGCCCTTTCGAGAAACATGGACGCCTGGCTGAAGACGCACGTCGCGGTCGTGAGCCCAATCGCCGATGCGTTCTACGCGGCGGGCGGCGACCTCAACGCGCTAGGCAGCAGCAGGGCACGCGTGGTCGCCCTCTTGCACACCATCCGCCAGGCATTCTTGGCGCTGGGCGCGCAAGGCATCCCAATCACCCCGGCAAAGCTGCGTGGGCTTGAACTCTTGCCCGATTGGCTGCTCGTTCGTGCTTGCCAATGGGCACTGCGCACGGCCTTTGCCGACCTCGTCGTTGCGCGCCATGCGACGGTCGCGCGCGAGGAGATGGCGGTCTTGTCCGGGCAGCTTCGTTTGCTGGTGGCGCGCAGTGCTGCCATGGCGGCGAAAGCCTGATCGCCTCATGGCGGAAGCCTGTGAGCGCAAGGGTGGCGTGACCGTTGTTAGCGCCCGTGGCCACATCATCGACGAGCGCCAGATGACACGAGCTCTCGCCACTTCTTGTACCGTGTGCATCTTGCGTACGCGTTGACCCCAGTGCATCAGCCGTTCGACTACTTCTCCTGAATGAAGAGCAGCGCGTTGCGGCATTTGGCGGCGACACGGGTGGCGACCGATCCGAGCACCGTTGAGACAAAAGCCCCTTCGCCGTGCGAACCCAAGGCAAGGATGTCGAGCTTGCTCTTCGTTGCGTACGCGGCGATCACATCGCCCGGGTTGTTGCCCGTGAGCTGAGCTTCGGTGACTTGCAGCGCTGTGGCTTTCAACAACTTTCGCGCTGGCGCGAAGGCGCGCTCGAACGCCGCGCGCTGCATTTCCGCGACCTGCTTCGGTTTGAACCCGGGCACCAGCGCGTCGGCAAAAACGCCCGGCACGCGCAGGCTCGACAGGTCCGGCGCCACGTGAATCAGCGTGAGCGTTGGCGCCGGGCCGAAAAGCGCAAGGTGCTTGACGACAAAGCGAACTGCGGCAAGCCCGTACTTGCTGCCGTCGAGTGCGATGCCCAGCCTCAGGGAGTCCTGTTTGGGTGCCGTATCGCTGCGCAACACCAACAGCGGCTTCGTGCAGGACGCCAACACGGCCTGGGTCACCGATCCGAACAGCAGATTCTTGAAGCCAGTGTGGCCATGGGAGCCCATGATGATCAGGTCGGCGGCATCCACCGCCGCAATGTGGCCGACCTCAACACCCGGGCTGCCAACCACGTTCTTGGCGCGCGCCAGCAAACCTGCCCTTTTGAGTGTGGCCAAGGCAGGCTTGGTGACTTTTTTCGCCTCCGACTCGTGATACGACAGTACGAGCTCCTTGCCTGCATAACGTGCAGCGCGAGGTGGCACTGGGTACTGGACATTGAGCAGTTCGACGTCCGGCTGGCTTTCGATCAAGGTACGGCGCGAAGCGACAAAAGCCAGCGCAGCTTTGCTGTAGCTACTGCCGTCGATGGGCATGAGAATTCGCATGGGGGGTCTTCCTGGTTGAGGTAAAAGTTAAGGGCTTGTGGGCCCGGGTTTGTCTTTAACGATCGTGACGGGCAGGGTTGAAGCCTGCAAAACGGCCAACGATACCGAGCCTAGCAACACACTGTGTAGCGCGCTTCTGCCGCGCGCGCCCATGACGATGGCCTGGCACCCGCAGCGTTGCGCGATTTCCAGCAGCGTCTGCGCCGGATCGCCCGAACCTATCTCGCGCTCGAAGGCCAAACCTGCCGCCTCGAACAAGGCTTCGGCACGCTTCAGCGCGCGCGCGCCGACAGCACCCGTGACACGTTCGAGAGTGTCTGCATCCGGGGCCTGCATCATCTCGAAGGCATAGGTGGGTTCCTGCACCGTGGCCAGCACAAAGCTGGCACGCAGGCCCTCGCGTTGCAGGTGCAAGGCATGGCGCACGGCTTCGAGTGCCGCCTCAGACCCGTCGACCGGCAGCAGGACTTTCATCAATGGACTCCTTCGCCTTGCAGCGACTTTCTGGCGCCCATCCAGCGCCAGCAAACCACCGCGAGCTTTCGCGCTTCGTCCAGCAACAGCACGCTGGCCGCAATGCCGGTGGCCAGCAGCCAGTCGCCCAGGTTCAACGACTCCGTGTCGAAGACGGCCTGGGCCGGCCCCCAGTTCACGACCACAACCTGCAACACGAGCACGGCGGCCAGCGCCAGCCAGAGCTTGCGGTTGTGGAACAACTGGCGGTTGAACACCGTGCCGGCGTCAAAGCGGGCGTTCATCACGTTGAAGAACTGGAACAGCACGAAGGTGGTGAAGGCCAGCGTCGAGGCATAGGCCTGCGTGCCGGTTTGCAAACCGTGGAAATACACCCCGATCGTGCCCACGGCCATGGTGCTGCCGTAGGCCAGCAAGCGACTGAGGCGCCGCAGCGTCAGGATGCGTGCATCGCTGCGGCGCGGCGGCTCGTTCATGATGCCGGGCCGCGCAGGCTCCAGGCCCAGCATCACCGCGGGCGGGCCGTCCATGATGAGAGCGATCCAGAGGATGTGGATGGCCGTGAACGGCATCGGCAGACCCAGCAACTGGGCCCCAAAGACGGTGAGGATGGCGCCGACGCTGGTGGAGAGCTGGAAGCGCACGAACTTGACGATGTTGTCGTAGATGGTGCGGCCTTCCTTGACGGCCCCGACGATGGACGCGAAGTTGTCGTCGGCCAGCACCATCGCCGCGGCCTCCTTGGTGACCTCGGTGCCGGTGATGCCCATCGCGATGCCGATGTCGGCGTTCTTCAAGGCCGGGGCGTCGTTAACGCCGTCGCCCGTCATCGCCACGACATGGCCACGCGACTGCAGTGCCTGCACGATCTTGACCTTGTGCTCCGGCGCCACGCGTGCGAACACGGCGGTCTCTTCGATATGGCGCGACAACTCGGCCACGTCGATGCGGTCGAGCTCGGCGCCAGTCAGCACCGCACCGTGCAGGCCCAGCTCGCGGGCGATGGCCCCTGCGGTGAGGGCATGGTCGCCGGTGATCATCTTGACCTGGATGCCGGCCTGCTTGCACAGCGCAATCGCGTCGCGCACTTCTGGGCGCGGCGGATCGATGAGGCCGACCAGGCCGACCAGGCTGAGCTGCTGCGCCCACGGCATCAAGTCGGCAGCCGGGTCGAAATCGCGCAACGCGATGTCTCGCTGCGCGACGGCCAGCACACGCATGGCGTGGCCGGCAAGACGGGCGGTCTCGGTCTCGAATGCAGTGCGGCCGGGCGCGTCCAGCGGCGCGTCGCCGGTTGCGCCACGGACGTGGCTGGCACGCGCCAGCAACACGTCGGGCGCACCCTTCACCAGCATGCGCACATGCTCGCCATCGCGGTGGAAGGTGGCCATGAACTTGTGCACCGAGTCGAACGGGATCTCAGCGATTCGCGGGCGGCTCGCTGCCAGGCTGGCGGCGCTGATCTCGCGGTGGCTCTCATGGCCACCACCGCCCTTGCCGGCCAGCGCCAGCAAGGCGCCTTCGGTCGGGTCGCCGATCAGCAAGCCGGCCCGGATGCTGCTGTCATTGCACAGCGCGGCCGGGGTCAACAGGGGCTCGAAGTCCGGCAAGGGCAAACCGTCTTGCGTGCTGTCTTGCGTCGTGATGGCGCCTGCACCGGCGTAGCCTTCTCCGGAAACGATGAAGTGCCGGCCTTGATAGAAGACTTCGCGCGCCGTCATCTGGTTTAGCGTCAGCGTGCCGGTCTTGTCGGAGCAGATCACGGTGGTCGAACCCAGCGTTTCCACCGCCGAGAGTTTTTTTACAATCGCGCGCTTACCCGCCATACGGTGCATGCCGATGGCCAGTGTCACCGTCACCACCGCCGGCAGCCCCTCCGGGATGGCCGCCACGGCCAGGGCGATCGAGGTCATGATGGTTTGCGTCAGGGGATCGCCGCGCAGGATGCCCAGCCCGAAGATCAGCGTCACCACGGCGCCGGCAATGCCGGCCAGGCTCTTGCCCAACGCGTCGATCTGCACCTGCAAGGGCGTCGGCTGTTCCAGCGCCGCTTCCAGCAGGCCACTGATGCGGCCCATCTCGGTGTGCATGCCGGTGGCGGCCACCAGGGCCTCGATGCGGCCACGCGTGACCACCGTGTTCATGAACACCATGTTGAGACGCTCGGCCAGCGCATGTTCGCCAGGCGCAAGCGCCTTGGCGTGTTTGGCCACAGCATGCGACTCGCCGGTCAGCGCCGCCTCAGCGACCTCGGCGTTGTGCGCCGCCAGCACGCGCGCGTCGGCGGGCACGCGGTCGCCCGCTTCGAGCAGCACGATGTCGCCCGGCACCAGCGCCGAGGCAGCCACTTGCACCACCTCGCCGCCACGCCGAACGCGGGCGTGCCGGGCCAGCATTTGCTTGAGTGCCGCCAGCGTCGCCTCGGCGCGATGCTCTTGATAGAACCCCAGGCCCGCGTTGAGCACGATCACGACCAGGATCACCACCGCGTCCTTGATATCGCCGATGGCGCTGGCCATCGCCGCCGCACCGATCAGCACCAGCACCAGCAGGTTCTTGAACTGATCGATGAACTTGAGCCAGACCGGACGCGGCGGCTTCGCACGCAGACGGTTCGGGCCGAAGCGGGTGAGCCGTTGCTGCGCTTCGGCGGCAGCCAGCCCCTGGGCCGAGGATTCCAGCTGAACCAGGGCCGCCGCGCCAGTCATAAGCCAAGGTTCGCCGGGTGGGGTCATGGCGAGCGGGCTCGTTCTTGCATACCGTGCATCGCTTCGTCCATCGCTCGTGGTGCTCGCTTCAACACGGATAAGCGTGGACTCTCGGTGCACGCCCCAGCTTGCGGCTTGATCTTGCGCAACTGCGCGGCCTTCAACGCGTCCAGCGCCAGTTCAGCACTTCCGGCATGTCGTCACCATGCTCGCCGATGTAGCGCTTGTGGCGCTGCATGGTGGCGTCGAAACGCGCGGTCTCAGCCTCGACTTGTGAGGCCAGCCTCGGGATGCGCCGGATGGCATCGAGTGCCAGCTGATAGCGGTCAACGTTGTTCAGCACCACCATGTCAAACGGCGTCGTGGTGGTGCCCTCTTCCTTGTAGCCACGCACGTGGATGTTGTCGTGGTTGCGCCGCCGATACGTCAGCTTGTGAATGATCGCGGGGTAGCCGTGG
>JANOJR010000454.1:0-11769 GCA_031418855.1 Rubrivivax sp. | reverse complement strand
GCGCCGCCGCAGCGCGACATCGGCTGCAACATGCGCGTCCAGCTGCGCCCGCCGTCGCTGGAGGTAGCGCTCATCACCGCGCGCGCGCCGCCGGCCACTGCGCGGTCTTGCTGCCAGGCGGCGACCAGCAGGTTGGCGTTGGTCGGTGACGTGGCGACCATAGGCTCGACCTCGGCGTTGACGAAGACGGTGTCGGCGCCGCCGATGCCGCACGCTGCGGCGATGGGCGAGAGGCCACTAACGACGATGGCACTCGGGGCGGGCGGTGGTGCGGGTGCGGGTGGTGGTGCAGGCACAGGCGCCGGGCTGCCACCACCACCGCCGCCGCATGCCCCCAGCAGCAGCCACATCGAAAGCCACAGAGGCCGGCGCAGTTCTACAAGCGGTTTCATGGTCTCGAGCATAGCCTCGGCGACCCCTCGCTATCATCGGCCGCCGCCGCAAATCTGCGCCCCCCGCCCGTCGTTTGAGCCACCGATGATCCGCTGCGAAGACATTGCCAGCCACCCCGACTTTCGCCGTCTCGACAGCATCGAGGGCCTGGTGATTGACCTGCGTTACGCAGGCACCAACAACTTCTGCGACCGCGTGCTGTATCGCGACAGCGGGCGCGACATTGACTGCGGCTGGGTGCGCCGCGAAGCCGCGCAAGGCCTGGAGCTCGCCGTCGCCTGGCTGCTGGTGCAGCGCCCGGGCTACCGGCTGCAGGTGCTGGACGCCCTGCGCCCGCAGCGCGTGCAAGAGGCCATCTGGGCGCAGGCCGAGGGCACCGCCATGGAGATGTACTTCGCCAACCCCGATGCCGGCTCCGTGCATTCGTACGGCATGGCCGTGGACGTGACGCTGCTCGACCCGCAGGGCCAGGAGTGCGACATGGGCACGGGCTTTGACGCCATGACGCTGGCGTCTCACCCCGCGTTGCATGCCGAGCACCTGGCGCTGGGCGTGCTCAAGCCCGAGCATTTGATGGAGCGCGGCTGGCTCTCGGCCGCGATGTCGCGCAGCGGCTTTCAAGGCATCAGCACCGAGTGGTGGCACTTCGACTTCGGCGACCGCGACAAGGTGCGCCGCCACTATCCCAGGGTTTATTGAAAGCGTTGCAACCGATGACCGCACCTGAGCCTACAAGCCACTTGCCCCTGCTGCGCGCCAAGCGTCTGAGCCCGGGCGACACCGTGGCACTCATCAACCCGTCTAACGCCATCTTTGAGCGTGAGCCCTACCGCAGCGCCACCGAGTCGCTGCAAGCGCTGGGCTTTACGGTGCGCGAAGCACCCAACCTGCGCGCGCGCTGGGGTCCCTACGGCGGCACCGACGCGCAACGCGCGGCCGACGTCAACGCCATGTTTGCCGACACCAGCGTGCACGGCATCCTGGCCCTGACCGGCGGCTCGGGCGGCACGCGCATGCTGCCGCGGGTGGACTTTGATCTGATCGGCCGCAACCCCAAATTCCTGGGCGGCTACTCCGACCTCACCGCGCTCATCAACGCCGTGCACGCACGCACCGGCCTCGTCACCTTCCACTCGCCGCTGGGCCTCTCAGAATGGAACCCCTTCAGCGTCGACGCCTTGCGCGCGATGGTGATGGACGCGCAAGTCAGCACGCTGTGCAACGTGACGGAGAAGACGGAGCTGCTGGTGAACCCGGCCGGCCGCACCACCACGCTGCGTGGCGGCCGTGCCAGCGGGCCTTTGGTGGGTGGCAACCTGTCGGTGATGGCGGCGATGGCGGGCTCGCGCTACTGGCCATCCTTCGACGGCGCGATCCTGGCGCTGGAAGACGTCAACGAAGCCATCTACCGCGTCGACCGCATGCTCTCGACGCTGCGCAACGCGGGGGTCTTCGAGCGTCTGGCCGGCGTGGTGCTGGGCGGCTTTACCAACTGCAGCTCGGGCGAAGGCGGCTACAGCAGCTTCACGCTTGACGAAGTGTTTGACGACTACTTCTTGCACTTGGGCGTGCCTGTCTTTTCAGGCGCGGCCTTCGGCCACATCAAGCGAAAGTACACGCTGCCGATCGGGCTGCCGGTGGAGATCGACGCCGACGCGGGCAGCTTGCGTTTGCTGCAAAGCGCGGTGATCTGACGGTGCGTCGTTGACGACGTTACGACGTCATAACGTCCTGACGTTATAGTGCTTCCACCCACCAAGGAGCCATGATGTCCGCCGCCGAGTCCGTTCGCGCTACCGTGTACCTAGCCCCTGAGTTGCATCAAGCGCTGCGCCTGAAGTCTGCACACAGCCAGCGCAGCATGTCCGAGATCGTCAACGACGCGCTGCGCCAGGCTTTGCGCGAAGATGAAGATGACCTGCGCGCTGTGCGTTCACGCGCTGGCCAGCGCACGCTGGGCTATGAGGCGTTCCTGAGCAAACTCAAAGCCGATGGCACGCTATGAGCTGCGACTGAAGGCCTCGGTCGCCAAGGACCTGCGCGGCCTGCCCAAGGCCGACGTCAAGCGGCTGCTCAAGCGCATGCAGGACTTGTGCGACGACCCGCGGCCGTATGGCTGCGAAAAGCTCAGCGGGCAACCGCACTATCGCGTGCGCCAGGGCGTTTACCGCATCGTCTACGGCGTCGACGACGCACTCATCGTGGTCGAGGTGGTCCGCGTCGGGCATCGGCGCGAGGTGTACCTGGCGTGATGCCGTGCTTTGGTAGGTCTCGCACGTGGCCCCGCCGCGCGACACATCGCGCCGGCATCCAGGGCTGCTATTTGCCTGCCGCCACGTCCGACAAACGCTGCCGCGCGATCCACTCCACCAGTTCGTTGACGGCCAGGCGCCCGCGCACCGGCATGTCGGCGTTGACGATGGCCACCATCACGTAGGCTTTGCCGTCGGCGTCCAGCACCTGACCCGCCAATGAGCCAACGTTGCGCAGCCCGCCGGGCTTCAAGCGCGCGCGTTGTGCCGCCACACTGCCCTTGAAGCGCTGGACGTCCACACCCACCAGCGGCATGCTCATCAAAAGCTCGCTCGCATAAGGGCCGTTCAGGCTGGCCTGAATCGCGCGCGCCATCTGCATGGGCGTGATGCGCGCGCTGCGCGACAGACCCGAGCCGTTGTCCACCACCAGGCCTTGGCTAGGTATGCCGCGCTCGGCGAACCACTTCGCGACCTCACGCTCGGCGAGCTCGGCTGTGGGTACGGTGGGCTCGGTCTTGGCGGCGGCCAGGCCCAGCGACAGGTACATCAAGCGCGTCAGCGGGTTGTCTGACTCCTTGTTGACGGCACGCAGCACCTCACCCCAAGGCCGCGACTCGCGCTTGGCCAGCAGCTTGGCCTCAGGCGGCGCGATGCCCTCACGCGCCTGGCCGCGCCACTGGCCGCCCAGGCTGGCCCAGGTGTAGCGCAGCAGGCGGTCGGCGAGGTCGGTGCGGTCCATCAGTTGCAGGGAAGGGCGCTGCTGGCAGTTCCTTGGGAAACTGCCTTTGAGTTCGATCATCACGACACCGCGTACTTTGCTCGTTATCGGTGTCAACCAGCGGCCACCGCGGCCCCATTGGTCGCAGGGCGCGTCGTTCAGTTCGAGCTTGTTGACGATCTCGACACGCGCCAATGGCGGCAGCACGCGCGCTTTGATCTGCTGCGTGTCGGACTCCAGCTCCAGCGACAGCAGGTTGCCCGCCAGGTTCAGCGCGTCGGGGATGACGTTGTAGGGGAACTCCGAGGCTTCATCAAATGGCGGCAGGCCGACATCGCTGCGCGCGGGCGTGAAGAGGCTGCGGTCGAGGATGACGTCACCCCGAATCGTGCGGATGCCCTTGTAGCGCAGCTCGGCGAGCAAGGCCCACAGCTGCGGCACGCCGAGTTCGGGGTCGGCGCCACCACGCAGCACGAGATCGCCTTCGAGCACGTCGCCGTTTTGTGTGGCGACCGAGAGCAGCTCAGTGCGGCCGCGATGGTTGGGCCCCAAGCGGTCCAGCACCACCGCGCTGGTGACGAGCTTGAGCGCCGACGCCGGCTGCATCAGCACGTCGGCGCGGTGCGCTACCAAGGGCTCGCCGCCGGCCAGGGGCAGCACCACGGCGCCGAGATGTTCGCTGGTCAAGCCGGCACGTTGCAGCGCGTCTCGCACTGCCTCGGGCAAGGGCTGCGCATGCGTTGGCGACGCGCTGATGAGGAGCACCAGCAGCGCAATCGGCACGGGCATGAAGACGTTTGGCATGGCGACATTTTGCCCCGCGCTTGCCTAGGACCGGCCTCGTGCTGAACCACAATGGCGCCTCTGCCCCGAGCCCTTCATCCATGCCTGAAACCCTGTCGACATCAACCGAACTTGGCCTGGGCCTGGACGTTGGCGGCACGCGTACTCGCTGGGCTTTGGCGCACGCCAGTGGCGCGCTGGTAGCGCAGGGCGAGGCCCCCGGTTTCAGTGGCTTGCAGGTGGCCGACACGCCCGGCCGCGAGGCCATTGCGGACGCGCTGGCCAAGGTGTGGGCGTCGGCGAGTGTCTCGGTGGGTGGCGGCACGGTGCGCGGCGTGTGTGCCGGCGTGACCGGGTTTGACGGGGACAGCGCAGGTCCCTTGGCGGCACTGATGGCCAGCGCCTTGCATGTCGATGCGCTGCGCGTGCGCCTCTTCAACGACGTCGAGCTGGCCTGCCGTGCGGCCTTCGCACCAGGCCAGGGCTACCTGGTCTACGCCGGCACGGGCTCCATCGCGGCCTATGTGGACGAGCAAGGTGTGCTGCACCGCGCAGGCGGCCGTGGCGGCGTCATCGACGACGGCGGCAGCGGCACCTGGATCGCGCGCGAAGCGCTGCGACAGATCTGGCGCGCCGAGGACGAAGCGCCCGGCGCGTGGCGCGAGTCAGCGCTGGCGCAAGAGGTCTTCAAGGTCGTGGGCGGCAGTGATTGGGCTTTCACACGCGCCTGGGTCTACGGTGCGTCGCGCGGGCAGCTCGGTGCATTGGCGCTGGCGGTGGCCGCAGCGGCTGATCGTGATGCCGCCGCGCACGCCATCTTGCACGCAGCGGGGCAAGAGCTGGCGCGACTGGGTCATGCGCTCATCAAACGCCACGGCCCGCGCGCACTGCGCCTGGCCGGGCGTGTGTTTGAGCTGCATCCCTGCATTGAAGCGGCCGTGCGCACCACGCTGCCGCCGGGCACGGCCGTTGCGTCACCTGGCGAGCTCGCCGCCCATCACGCTGCCGCCGTCATCGCCTTGAAGGAGACTTGAGCTTGATGCGTCGATCGATCGCTGACCTGTGGCTGGCGCTGCTGCTTGTCTTGCTAACAGGCTGCGCGAGCGGGCCCGCCGCCTTGCGCTTCGATGAGAGCCTGAGCGCCAAAGGCCAGGACAGCCGCGTGCAGTTCTTGGTGCTGCACTTCACCGCAGAAAGCCTGGAGCGCTCCATCGACATCCTGGCGCATGGCGGCCGCGTTTCCTCGCACTACCTCGTCACCGACGAGAGCCCCGTGCGCACCTACCGCCTGGTCGACGAAAACCGGCGCGCCTGGCATGCCGGGCAGAGCTTCTGGCGCGGCCAGACCATGCTCAACGCCTCGTCCATCGGTATCGAAATCGTCAACCCCGGCAATGTGGCGACAGGCGATGGAAAGCGCTGGCAACCCTTCACACCGGCGCAAGAAGACGCCGTGGTGGCGCTGGTGCAAGACATCGTGCGCCGCCACCAAATCCGCCCGGAAAACGTGGTCGGCCACAGCGACATTGCGCCCATGCGCCGCGACGACCCCGGGCCGCTGTTCCCGTGGCAGCGCCTGGCCGCACTGGGCCTCGTGGCCTGGCCCGATGAAGCGCGCGTGGCGGAGCAGCGCAAGGTCTTCGACGCGGCCTTGCCCGACATCGCGTGGTTCCAAATGGCATTGGCCACCCATGGTTTCCAGCTCGCGCCAAGCGGCACGCTGGACGGCGTCACACGCAGGGTATTGAGGGCATTCCAGATGAAGTACCGACCGAGCCAGATTGAAGGCGAGCCTGACGCCGAGACCGCCGCCATGCTGCATGTGCTCACCAACCCGGTGGCGCGGCCATGAGGCGCCGCGAAGTCAGTGCCGCTGCGCTGTTAGCGCTGGCTGGCTGCGCCGCGCCCACGGGCGTGCTGGCGCCGGTGGAAGATGCCGGCCCAGGGGGCTTTCGCATGCCGCCAGCGGCCCCGCGCGAGATGCGTGGCGCCTGGATCGCCACCGTCGACAACATCGACTGGCCCAGCCGCCGCGGCCTGCCCGCGGCCGAGCAGCGCGCCGAGATGCTGCGCATGCTCGATCGCGCGCAATCGATTGGCCTGAACGCCGTGATGCTGCAAGTACGCCCGGCCACCGATGCCATCTACCCTTCCAGCATCGAGCCCTGGAGTGAATACCTCAGTGGCGAGCAGGGCCGCGCGCCCGAGCCTGGCTGGGACCCGCTGGCGCAGTGGGTGCAAGAAGCCCACCGCCGCGGCATTGAAGTACACGCCTGGTTCAACCCCTACCGCGCCTGGCACCCAAGCGCGCGCGGCGTGCCGGCCGCCAACCATGTCTCACGCACCAAACCCCACCTGGTGCGGCGCTACGGTGAGACGCAGTGGCTCGACCCCGCCGAGCCCGAAGCGGCCGCGCAGACATTGGCCGTGGTGGCCGACGTGCTGACGCGCTACGACATCGACGGCGTGCACATCGACGACTACTTCTATCCGTATCCCATCAAGGGCGCCGACGGCAATGACGTTGACTTCCCAGACGCCGCACCTTTCCAGCGTTATCTTGACGGCGGCGGCAAGCTCACGCGCGACGACTGGCGCCGCGAGCAGGTCAACGTGCTGGTGCGCAAGATGTTTGAAACCGTGCGCCGCATCCGCCCGGCGGCGCGCTTCGGCATCAGCCCCTTCGGCCTGGGCCGCCCCGACCTGCGCCCGCCCGGCATTGAAGGCTTCAGCCAGTACGACAAGCTTTATGCCGATGTGGAGTTTTGGATCGAGCAGGGTTGGTACGACTACCTGGTGCCACAGCTCTACTGGGCCATCGACCGCGAAAAGCAGGCCTTCGCCGTGCTGCAAGACTATTGGGGCGGCCGTGTGGGCAAGCTCAAGCACATGTGGCCGGGGCTGTACACGAGCTCGATCCCACGCCCCGGTGCCACGCCCGCACCGACCTCACCGAACGCACGCAACTGGAAGGCCGACGAGATCCTCAACCAGATCAAGCTGCAGCGCGGCCACAGCCCTGCCGGCGGCCACGTGCACTTCAGCATGGCCGCGCTGATGCAAGACCGCGACGGCATCGCGACCAAGCTGCGCGAGCAGACCTACCGCGACGCCGTGCTGCCGCCGGCCAACCCCTGGCTGGGTGGCCAGCAGCCTGCGGCGCCGACGCTGCGGCTTGACGGCGGCCAGCTGCACATCGCGGCGGCGGCGGGTTCGTCCGTCACCACCTGGGCGGTGTGGCTGCGCGTGGCGGGCAACTGGCGGCTGCGCGTGCAACCGGCGTTAGACACGCGCGTGGCGCTGGCGGTTGAAGGCGGCACGGCCGACGCCGTGGTGGTGACGGCGGTGAACCGCAGCGCGCAAGAGAGCTCGCGGGTGGTGTGGCGGGCTGCGCGGGGGTGAGTCCCTTCTAGACGGTCTTGCGTCCCGTCACTCTTCGTTGTCATCGTTGACAACAGCCTGATTTGTTGGCAGACTGAACAACATGAAGGCCACCGAGTTGCTTCGGCGACGTATCTCATACAGCGAGTCGGCCTTTGCCGAACTCGTGCTCTGGCAGCTCCAAGCGCCGCTTGCTGGCTCAGCCCACCCCTACAAGTACAGACTCGCGTATGTGGTCAATGGCGTCTGTGTTCTGAGGTACGACAACGAGTCCGGTAAAGGCGACCATCGACACTTCCGAGACAAGGAGTCGCGCTACGTCTTTGGTGGCGTCGACAAGCTTCTTGCCGCCTTCCAACGTGACATTGAAAGGATCAACCGTGAAGACAGTGACGCTTGATGTTCGGCCGCCCACTGCGGCGATGGCCGACTTCGCCCAAGCTTGGAAGGCCGGCAAGGGGTCGAAGTCGGATCGAATCTCCTTCGCCACACCCGAGCTTCTGTGGAAGGTGCTCACCGCGAAGCGCTGGGAACTTCTCAAGGCGCTTTGTGGCGCAGGTCCGGTTACGGTCCGCGAGGCTGCACGCCGTGTCAGCCGGGATGTCAAGGCGGTTCACACAGACTTGTCAGCCCTTCTATCGGCCGGCGTATTGAGCCGCACGGAGGCTGGCCAGGTTGAATTCCCGTATGACGCTGTCAAGGTTGAGTTCTTGCTAGAGGCCGCCTGAGGCAGGCAGTTGATGTAGCCATTCGGTCCCGCCTCGCCTCAAGCGGTAGACGACGATGAAGCTCTTGCACGTCAGCGAGCGCGGGGGCATCGATCGATTTGTTCCACGGGTCTCGGCCACCATGCTGAGCAACTCGGGCGCGCCGATCATCTGGGCCATCGCGCAGACTCACTTGTCGTACCCTCTGCGGCGGTGGCGCCCGCGGCTCATGGTGGCGTGCTCCAGACCGTTGTGAATCTTCATGAACACGCCGCCGCCGTTGTGGCCTCGACCGTGGCGTTCTCGATCATTCGAATGCGGAACGCTCGAACGCCTGCGAATGTCGCCGAGCCCTTAGATTGAGCGGCTGCACCTACGGCAGGCCGTGATGCTCAGTCTGGCGGTGCGCAGTACATTTTCGCCAGCCAGGGCTTGGCGTCATCCGTCCAGCCACCGCTCATCTCAAACATTAGGCATCACAACGACACCCATGCCCAACCTCGTTGTCATCTTCGGCCCGCCCGCCGTTGGCAAAGCAGCCATCGGGCATGAGCTCGCTGCGCTTACCGGCTACCGCATTTTTTCACAACCATCTCACTGCCGACCCGGCGGCGGCGCTGTTCGGCTGGGGAGGGGCGCAATTCGGTCGCATGGTCGACACCATCAGAGACGTCTTGTTGGAGGAGGCTGCCGCAGATGTCTCGATCCCAGGCGTGATCTTCACCTACGTCTGGGACTTGTGCAGCGAAGGCGAGACCGCCACGATGGCGAGGTACGCCGCCCTCTTCGAGCGTCATGGTGGCAAGGCAAGCTTCGTTGAACTCACCGCCAGCCTTGGGGCGCGTATCGGCCGCGAAGGGTTGGCATTCAGAGCCGGCCTCAAGCCTGCGCAGCGCGATGTGGCCGCTGCGAAGACGAGGCAGGTGGACATGGTGGCGCGCTACCGTATGAACAGCGATGGGCAACTGCCTATCGCGTACCGTCACTTCACGCTGAGCACCGAGGACGATGAGCCCAAGGCTGCGGCGGGGGTGATCTTCAAGGCGCTCAAGCTCAGGCGAGCGAGCCCTGGCGCCTAACGGTGGCAGTGCGCCGGGCATACTTTCGCCGCGCTGTGGCGCGGCACCACACCGTCGTTGCGCTTCAAACTAGAAACCGGCCAGAAGGGAGTTCGCATGCTGAAGCCGAAGTTCGCAGACCTCAAGAGCGCGCGCCTGGCCTACGTCGAGGCCGGCACGGGAGACCCGGTGGTCCTGGTCCACGGCGCCTTCTCTGACCACCGTTTCTGGGCCATGCAGATTCAGGAGCTGGCTAAAACGCACCGCTGCTTGGCCATCGACCTGCGGTACTACGGTGCGTCATGGATGGAGCCGGCGGATGCGTACAGCTTGACGACGCACGCCGAGGAGATCAGTGAGTTCATCGCGTCCGTTGCAGGGGCGCCCGCGCATGTGGTCGCCACGTCGTATGGCTCGGCAGTCGCTCTTGTTTGGGCAGCCGCCAACCCTCAAGCCTGCGCCAGCTTGTTTCTCAACGAGCCGGCCCTTGTCTCGCTGGTCACGCAAGCCGAAGACCTTGCAGTCCTTAGGCGGGCACGGGCGGCATGGGCGCCGGTTTTCGCAGCGCTCGCGGACGGGGACTCCGTGCTTGCGGTCCGCCTCTTTTGCGACTGGACAGCCTTCCCTGATGGCTTCGAATCGTTGCCAGCTGACGTTCAAGCGATCTTCATCGACAACGCGCGAACGGTCAGCCTGGCGTTCACGGCACCACCGCCCAAGGTTGTGGCGAACGACCTGCGCTGCATCACCGTGCCTGTGACGCTCAGCGTTGGCGCACGAACCAGCCCATTCTTCTTGGTTCAAGTTCAAGCCGCACACCGGGCTCTTGCGCAGTCCCGTCTGGTCGAGATTGCGGACTCGCACCACGCGGCACCGCTACAGAGCGCCGCAGCCTTCAACAATGCGCTGCGCCACCACCTTCTGGCAACCCGGTAAGCTGCGGCCTGAGTCTTGCCAGCATGGACCTCGCCCACTGTGAGCGCCTTCACCCTACAAGGAGACAACCCGATGGACCCACGACCCGTGCTCGTCGTCGGCGCGAGCGGCCAGCTTGGCACGCGCATCGTTCACCAGCTTGTGGCCGCAGGCCAGCCGGTCAGGGCCATGGTGCGGTCAACATCCGTCGTGACCCATCTGCGAAGGCCAGGCGTTGAGCTCGTGCTGGCCGACCTAATGCGACCCGAAACACTCGACGCTGCCTGCCGAGGCGCTGGCGCGGTGATTGCCACGGCGAACGCTGTGGCGCCGACCCACGGCAGCAGCTTCGCGGCCGTAGACGACCGCGGTTACGCCGCTCTGCTCGAAGCCTGTGCACGCCACCGCTGCGGGCGCTTTGTCCTGATTTCAGTGCCGGTGACCGCACACGACGCGGCCGTGCCGCTATTCCGCACGAAACGGCTGATCGAGCAGCGTCTCGCCGTGAGCGGCCTCGAATACGCGGTGCTGCGCGCTGGCCCGTTCATGGACGATTGGTTTGCACTGATTGGCAGCGCCTTACCGGCGCGCGGTGATGCCGCACCCTTGATTCGACGCCAATGGCCTTTCCTGCAGCGCTTCGTTGGGCTCACCGGGCAGTTGATTGATCGTCACGGCATTGCGCTGGTGCCAGGCAATGCCGCGACACGCCACGCGTTCATTGCGATTGACGACGTCGCCGCAGCGCTGATCGCGGCTGTCCATCATCCGGGGTTGCGCAACGCCACACGCGACCTGGCCGGGCCGGAGATGCTGAGCTGGGGGCAAGTGGCGACGTTGTTCGCGCAGGTACTCGGTCGCCCCGTGCGCGTGCTCGGCGTTCCCGGTGCGGTGTTCCGGCTGCAGCAACTGTTGATGCGGCCGTTCTCGGTAGCCGCTTCGAACATCATGGGGCTCAACTGGCTCGCCTCGACGACCTTGCCTGTCGCAGCCGATGGCACGCTGTCGCTGCTAGGCGTAAGACCCACTGAGGCCCGACGTTTTCTGTTTGAAAAGGCCGCGCAGGTGGCCTGAGCCGACGGCGGTCCAGGCGTTCGCACTGGCGTGGCGCCAGCGGCGCGCTACCAGTTTGGGGCCTGGCGTTATCCCGTAGTCTCCACCTCAACTCGAACGTTAGGCGGCAAAATGGATGTCCTAGGCCCTCACCTGCAACGCGCCGCAGAATGCGAGGCCGTTTTGCGTACGCTACCCGCGTGGTTCGGCATCGAGCACGCGCTCCTGATGTACGTTGAAGACACCACCAAGCTGCCGACTTTTGCGATTGAACAAGACGGGCGAGTCATCGGCTTCCTGACGCTTCGCGAACACTTTCCAAGCTCGTGGGAAGTCCACTGCATGGCGGTCGAGGCACCCGCCCGCGGCAAGCATCTTGGCTCTCAACTACTCGCACACTCGGAAGCGTGGCTTCGCCAACGCGGCGTCACACTCTTGCAGGTCAAGACGGTCGCAGCTACTGGCAAGAGCCCCGAATACGCTCAAACTCGAAAGTTCTATGAAGC
>JANOJR010000453.1:0-9555 GCA_031418855.1 Rubrivivax sp. | reverse complement strand
GTTGGCGGTGTTCCATCGCCATGGCTTCAACGCTGCTGCGGCCATCGGCCAGGTGGCGGCAGCCAGCGGTGCGCCGCGACTTGTGGTGCGCTAAGAAACCATGGCCATCAAGTACGACGTGGTGCTGTACGGCGCCAGCGGTTTCGTCGGCCGCCAGACGGTGGCTTACTTCGCCCAGCATGGCTACGACGTGCGCTGGGCCGTGGCCGGGCGCGATGAAGCCAAGCTGCGCGACGCTTTGAAGGACGCGGGCGCGGGCGACGTGGCGGTCATCGTTGCCGACGCCCACGACCGCGCCGCGCTCAGCGCGCTGGCCGCGCAAACGCGCGTGGTGCTGTCCACCGCCGGGCCCTACGCGATGTACGGCAGCGAGCTCGTCGCGGCCTGCGTTGAGCACGGCACGCATTACGTCGACATCACGGGTGAGACCCCCTGGGTGCGCGACCTCATCGATCGCCATCATGAAGCAGCTAACGCGCAAGGCACGCGCATCGTGCCCTGCTGCGGTTTCGACTCGGTGCCCTCAGACCTAGGCGCCTGGCTCGTGGTGCAGGCCATGCAGCAGCGTCACGGCGAAGACTGCACCCTGATCAAGGCCAGCCACGCCATGAAGGGCGGCTTGAATGGCGGCACCGTGGCGTCGATGTTGAACATGCTCGACGGCGGCGACGACAAGCGCTTCAACCAAGCCTTCTTGCTCAACCCCGCAGGCAGCGCGCCCGCCGATCAAAGCACCCACGCCGACCCCTTTGCGCCGCACCATGACGCCGACTTCGACGCCTGGCTCGGCCCCTTCGTGATGGGCCCCATCAACACCCGCGTGGTGCGCCGCAGTGCCGCGCTGCTGGGCTACGGTGCGGGCTTTCACTACCAGGAGTACATGCGCTTTGGCCGCGGTGCCGCCGCAGCCGTGGCCGCCGCCGGCATCAGCGCGGCCACCTTGACGGGGCAGGGCATGGTGAAGATGTCGCCCATGCGCAAGCTCATCACCTCGTTTGCTTCGATAGGCCCCAAGCCGGGCGAAGGCCCGAGTGTGGCCACCATGGACGGCGGCTCCTTCCGGTGTGAGCTCATCGGTAAAAGTGCACACGGCCATGTCGTACGTGCCACGGTGGCCGACCAGGGCGACCCCGGCAACCGCGCCACCACCAAGTTCGTCTGCGAAGCCGCACTCGCGTTGGCGCTCAACGAGCGTGAATTGCCCAAGGCCGCAGGCGTCATCACCCCCGCCGTGGCCTTCGGCGAGGTGCTGGCCACGCGGCTGCGCGCGGCGGGCATGACGCTGGACGTTGCGGCTTGAGCGTGGCGCAGCTCACGCCGACGGAGTGCCAGCACTACGAGCGTGAAGGCTGGCTGGTCCCGCAGTTCCGCCTGGGCGCCGAGCGCGTGGCGCCGCTGGTGCAAGCCCTTGACGAACTGCTGCGCAACAACCCTGACGTGCGCCCCGAGAAGCTGGTGTCGGCGCACATTGAAGGTCGGCCTGACGCCAAAGATAACGGCGAAGGTGTGCGTGGCCACCGCGCTTTCCTCGATCTGGCGATGGACCCGCAGATCGTCGATCTCGTCAGCGGTGTGCTCGGCGACGACATCATCTTGTGGGGCTGCCACATCTTCTGCAAACCCGCGGGCGACGGCTTCGAGACGCCCTGGCACCAAGACGGCCACTACTGGCCCATCCGCCCGCTGGCCAACTGCACGGTGTGGCTGGCACTTGAGCCATCGACCAAGGCCAACGGCTGCCTGCGCGTGATCCCGCGTTCACACCAGGCCAAGGTCTTGCACGCGCACCTGCACGAAGATCGAAGCGACCTCACGCTGAACCAGCGCCTGGCGGCAGACAGCTTCGATGAATCTGCGGCAGTGGACCTCGAACTAGAACCCGGCCAAATGTCGCTGCACGACATCCACATGATCCACGGCGCGGCGGCTAACACGAGCGCCATGCGCCGCACCGGCGTGGCGCTGCGCTACATGCCGGCGAGCTCGCACTTCGACCGCTCACTCAAGCCCAGCGATGGCCAGACCGGCGTGCCGGTGAGCTTTGCGCGGCGGCCCATCTGGCTGGTGAGCGGTGTGGACCGCTGCGGGCTCAATGACTTTGAGGTCGGGCACGCGGGTTGATCCGCGTTCGCCCTCGTCGTATCCGCCGTTCGATGACTCGTCGGATGCGCCACCCAGCGTGGCGTCGCAAGCTCAGTGCTTGCGCGCCGCCTGTCGCTCAGCCACCCGTTGCGCGATCTCCTGTTTGCTCTGCCGCAGCAAGTCGATCTCTGACGGTGTCAGCATCCTCGGCGCGGGCGAGACACCGAGCTTCTATTTCAGTAAGCGCGTCGAAGGCGTGACCGAATCTGTGCTGCCACCAGGTTTCGAGTTCGGGTCCATGTTTGAGCCTAAGTTGCACCAAAGCCGCGGCCGTCATGGCCAGCTTGGCTGAGTAGTCGCTTGGTTCACGCTCATTGTGCCGGCGAGTTGCGTTCACGAGTCCTTGCGCGCGACCCGCCATGCCGTCGGCTTGACAAGCCCCGTCGCCAGCGCCGTGCCCATGAGCACCACCGCGCCGGCCATCAGCATCACTGGCGTCACGCTTTCGCCGAGGAACAGGCCGCCCCACAGCATGCCGAAGAGGGGAATCAAAAACGTCACCGCGATGGCGCGCGTGGGGCCCAGGCGTGCGATGAGGCGGAAGTACAGCAGGTAGGCCCAGGCGGTGCATAACACGGCAAGTAAGCTGACCCACAACCAGGCCATCAAAGAGGGCACCTGCGCCGGCCACCACCAGGCTGCCGGCAGCGCCAGCACCAGGGCGGCGGCCGTTTGGCTGCCGGCGGCCACCGCCAGCGGCGCCACGCCGGCCAGGTGCCTCTTGGCGAGGTTGACGCCTACGCCGTAGAACAGCGTGCCAACCAGGCAGGCCAGCACCGACAGCGCGGTGTCGCTCAAGGGTGCGCCAGGTTTGAAGCCGGCCTTTTCCCAGGACAGCCAGACGATGCCGGCGAAACCCACGGCCAGGCCCAGTACGCGCGGCGCCGCTGGTTTGTCATGCAGCCAGACCCACGCCACCACCGCACCCCACAGCGGCGCGGTGGCGTTGAACACCGAGGAAAGGCCGGCGCTGAGGTGCAGTGCGGCGTAGGTGAAGAGCAGAAAGGGCACGGCGGTATTGACCAGGCCCACGGTGGCGACGGGCCGCCAATGTGCACGCAGTTGCGGCGTTAGCCCCTTGATCATCAGCAAGGGCAGCAAGACCAGCGCCGCCAGCGTGACGCGCACCCAGACCATGGCTACCGGACCGAATTCGTGGGCACCCAGGCGCATGAAGAGGAAGGAGCCACCCCACAGCGCGGCCAGCAGCACCAGGTCGATGGCGTCGCGCGTTTTCATGGGTGATTCACAGGCAATTGCAGCCGACTCATAACAACAGCACGCCTTCGTGCTGCAAGAGTTTTTCTTTGCGCTCGAGGCCGGCGGAGAAGCCGGTGAGCGAGCCGTTGGCGCCGACGACGCGATGGCAAGGCACGATCACACCCACCGGGTTGCGCCCGCAGGCGGTGCCGGTGGCGCGGGCCACGGCGTTTGGGCCCACGGCCTTGGCCACCTCGCCATAGCTCTTGGTGCGGCCATGCGCGATGGCGCGCAGTTGTCGCCACACCGCTTGCTGGAAGGGGCTGCCATGCAGGTCGAGCGTGAGCTCGGCGTCGGGCGTGGGCGCGCCGGCCCAATAGGCGTCGAGCCAGCGCTTGGTGGCGACCAGATGCGCATGCTTGGGCTTGATGGCTTCACCGTGGGGCAGGCCAAAACGCTCTTGCGCGTCAAACCACAGCACGGCGAGCCCGGCCTCGGTGGCCAGCGCCGTCATGGGGCCCAGCGGGGTGTTGATCTCAGTGCGCGCCACGATGGCCAGGCCTTCGAGCGAGTTCTTTTTCAGGGTGGATGTCATGTGCCGGTCTCCAGGGTTTGCCACAGCGCCATGACGGCGTAGGCGCGCCAGGGCTTCCAGTCTTCGGCCGCCGCGCTCACGGCCCTGATGTCACGTGTGCCCAGGGCATTGAGTACGCCGATGTCGGTGGCCGGGAAGGCATCGGGCCACGCCAGCGCTCGCATGGCGATGAGCTGCACGGTCCATTCGCCGATGCCGGGCAGCTCGCGCAGCGCGGCCATGGTGGCTTCGAGCGGCGCGCTGCGGTGCAGCTCGATCTGGCCTTCATGCAGCGCACGCGCTAACGCTTGAAGCGCACGCACACGCTGACGCACGACGCCCAGCTTGCCGATGAGTTCGGGGTCGGCCTCGGCCACGGCTTGCGCGCTCGGGAAGAGGCGTTGCAGATCGGCAAACGGCGTCTGCACGGGCCGGCCCAGCGCCTCGACCAGGCGCTTGCTCAGCGTGCGCGCGGCGGCCACCGTGACCTGCTGGCCCAGGATCACGCGCGCGGCAATCTCGAAGGCGTCCAGCCCATTGGGCACGCGCACGCCTTCGCGCACGGGCACCTGCACTGGCAACCGCGCGAGCATGGGCGCGATGGGTGCGGGGTCGGCGTCCAGGTCCAGCGCCTGGCGCAGGCGCGGCAGCAGGCTGCCCAGGGCGGGCACGAGCTGCGGCGCCACGCGCACATGCACCTCGTGGCGCTCGGGCACGAAGCGGTAGCTCAGCCAGCCGTCGATCAGCTTGCCGCTGTGCGCCCAGGCCAGCGTGCGGCGAATCTCCATGCCGTGCACGGCCTCGACGCCAGGCAACGCGCGGTCGGCAAAAAAGCGCAGCACGCCGGCCATGTCATAGGGCGGGCGGTAGCCCAGGCGCAGCACGATGCCGTGACGGGTGGCTCCCACGTCGCCATCGTCGCGCTCACGGCGCAGCGCTGTGGGGCTCATGCGGTAGCGGGTTTGAAACGCGGCGTTGAAGCGGCGCAGGCTGGCGAATCCGCTGGCGTGCGCGATTTCGGTCACGGGCAGGGCGGTGTCGGTGAGCAGCTGCTTGGCCAGCAAGAGGCGCCGGGTGCTGAGGTAGTCGAGTGGTGTGACGCCATGCGCGGCCTGGAAGACGCGGCGCAGGTGGCGGTCGGTCACGCCCAGGCGCGCGGCGACAGCGGGGATGTAGAGGTCTTGGCCATGCTGCACGGCGCTGTCGATCTGGCGCGCCGCGTGCTCGGCCAGCGCCTGCGACGAGTCCACCAGCGACAGCCCCGGCGCCAGCTCGGGCCGACAGCGCATGCAGGGGCGAAAGCCGGCGGCTTCGGCGCTGGGGGCGTTGTCGAAGAAGCGGCAGTTGCGCGCTAACGGCGTACGTACGCGGCAGACGGGGCGGCAATAGATGCCCGTGGTTTTGACGCCGACGAAGACGCGGCCGTCAAAGCGTGCGTCGCGCGCCAGCAGCATGGCGTAGAGGCTGGCGTCGCGCGTGGTGTCGGGGTTGGGGGCGGCTAAGCGGGGCATGAAGGCCATTATCGGCAGCCGCCACGCCAAGACTCGCCGTTTTCGGACCTATGCATTCCTCCTTCCCCCTGACAGGGGGAAGGCCGGGATGGGGGTCGAGTGTTGCCGGGCCTACTTGATCAACGTGAACAGCATAGCGTTGGCAACGACCCCGTCGCTCGTGGTGCTGATTTTCAGCACGGCTTGCTTGCCCCCGCCCGCCGCACCACGTTGCGCGCTCATCGTCACCGCGACCTCGGCGCTGGCACCTGCCGCCAGCGTGACCGGCAACGGCGACACGGTGAAACCAGCACCCGCACCTTGCGGTTCGATCACGGCCAGGACGTACGTCTGCGCCCCGCCCGAGATGTTCGTCAGCGTGATGCTGCGCGTCATGCTCTGCCCACTGCCCGAGGGCACCGCGCCGAACGACAGGCTCACCGGGTCCAGCGCCACTTTGGCTGCCAGCGCCGAGACGAGGTTTTCGCGGCCGGTGCCGACCTTGTTGGCGTCGGTGAGGATGGTGCTGTTGTCCAGCGCCTTCACGACCTTGCGATCCGCTGTGTTGACGATCGCCGAGCGCACCTGCGCCGCCGTCCATGTTGGCTGCGCCTGGCGCACGATAGCCGCACTGCCAGCCAGATGCGGCGTGGCCATCGAGGTGCCGTTGAAGAAGGCAAAGCATGGCGCGCCGCCGCAATACGAGCGCGGGATCGACGAGACCACGTTGACGCCCGGCGCCATCACATCGGGCTTGATGCGGAAGTCGACATCGGTCGGGCCTTCGCTGGTGAAGTCGGCGATGACATCGTTCTTGGCGATGTCGGCGAGGTAGGTGCCCAGCTGCGGCAGCGTCGTGCTCTGACCACCCGCAGCCTTGAGCGCGGTGACATCCTCTTGACGCGCCATGAAGCCAGGGATCGTGGCGTCTGGCAGACCGTCGCCGTTGGTGCCCATGACGAAGGCGCCAAGTTCGCGATTGACCACGATGGCGCCCACGCCGCCAGCGGCTTGCACGTTGCGCATCTTGATGCTGAAGTCGCAGGTGCCACGCGAAATGAGGGCAATGCTGCCGTTCAGCGCGGGCAGGGACGCACATGCGAGCGACAGGCCGTTGAACAAGCTCGTCGCATCAACCAGCACGCGCAGCGGCGCTGTCACTGGGCCCGACCCGAAATCACCCTTGACCATCGCGTAGATGGCCGCGCCGACGGTGACCTGGTGCACGATCTGATGCCCCACCGAACTCGCCCCCGCCGTCAGCGCGCGCGCCGCCGAACCCGGCGAGCCCACGGTGCGCGCACCCGGCCCTTCGTTGCCCGCAGCCACGGCCACCACCATGTTGGCGCGGTCGAGGTTGTCGACGGCGATGGTCAGCAGATCCTGGATACCGGCCGCACCACCACCCAGGCTCATGTTGGCGACATCCATGCCGTCCTGGTAGGCGGCTTCCAGTGCGTTGAGGATGTCCTCAGAGCGCGCGTTGCCCACCGCGCCGGGGAAGACGTTGTAGTTGCCGAGCAGCGCACGCGGCGCGACACCGCTCATTTTGTAAGGTAGCAGGACGCCGTCGACGACGACTGGTGTCTCGAAATTGCACGCCACCGTGCCCGAGACATGGGTGCCGTGCGAGTCGATGGCCTCGGGCGTGTAGCGGCGCGAGGGCGTCTTGTTGTTGAAGACGCGTGCGGCGATGACCTTGTTGTTGGTGAAGCTTGCATCGCCGAGTTTGGTGGCTGGGGCATAGCCGGTGTCGTTGAAGCAGGGATGGCCCACATCGATGCCCGAATCGACGATCGCGACCTTCACGCCCGCGCCAGCGCCTGCGGCGCCCCCCGCGCCCCACGCCTCGACTGCTTTGATGATGGCCAGATCGGGGTCAGCCACGGTCGGGTAATACAGCCCCTGGTACTGCGCCAAGCGCACCATCGGCGACGCCGCCACCTGCGCCAGGCTGGCACCACCAAGCTTGATCGACACGGCATTCAGCGAGATGTCGAACTCGCCCGTCACGCTGGCCTGCGGCACGTTCACGCGCAGCCAGGCCTTGAAGTCATTGCGCAGCTTGGAGAGCTGCGCGCGGTAGCTCTTCACCGAGCTTTGGTCGAAGTCGATCTTCTTGCCTTGCGGCGGCTTGGTCTTGACGTAGGTCGAGAGCGGCTCGCCGGCCAACTGCACCAGCGCAAAACCGGTGTCTTCTTTGGCGCGCGCGCTGCTGTCGGGGCTGTTGCTGCGCTGCGCCGCGAAGGCGGGTGCGGTGACGCTCAGCGTCAACCCGGCAAGGGCAGCACTGAGGGCGGCGAGGCGGAAGCGGCCTTGGTTCATAGTGTGTCTCGGTAGGAAAGGGAAGCCGCGCACGCTAGGGCAAGGGCAGCCCCTTGTCGACCACGTTTACACGCATCGCACCCCCATCCCGGGGGGGCGTCGTCGGCGTTCACATCGCCTTGAACAAGTGCACGTAGGCCCGGCTCACCGGCAGCTCTTGCGAGTGGCCTTTGACGCGCAGGAAAAGCCGCGAGGCTTCGTCGCGCCGCGTGCCCGCCAGCTGCGCCAGGTTGACGATGATCGAGCGGTGCACCTGCTGGAACTGGCGCGCGTCGAGCTGCGCGGCCAGGTCCACGATGGGCGTGCGGATCAGGTGCTCGACTGTCGCCGTTTGCACGCAGGTGTACTTCTCGTCGGCGCGAAAGAAGAGCACCTCGCTAACGTCGACTTGGTGGGTGAGCTCACCCATGCTCGCGCGTATCCAGCGCAGCGGCGCCTGCGCCGGCGCCGCTGGGGCCAGGCGTTGCAGCACGGCCAGCAGCCGCGCGCCGTCGTCACCGGCGGCGTGCGCCAGACTTTGTTGCAAACGTTGCACCGTGCGCGCCAGGCGCTCGGTCTTGACGGGCTTGAGCACGTAGTCAAAGGCTTCTTGCTCAAAGGCTTGCACGGCGTAGTCGTCAAAGGCGGTGACGAAGACGACCTGCGTCGCACCCTCGATGCCCTGCGCCACTTCAAGCCCGCTCAGGCCTGGCATCTGGATGTCGAGGAAGGCGATGTCGGGTTTGAGCGCGGCGATCTTGTCGGCCGCTTCCAGGCCATGGCGCGCGATGTGCACGATGTTTAGCTCGGGCCACAGCGCGGCCAGCTGTTCGGCCAGGGCGCGCGCCAGGTGCGGTTCGTCGTCGGCGATGAGTGCGCTTGCTTGCATCGTTAGCAGCTCCTGGCGGTTTCGACCTCGAAAGGCAGCGTGATGCGCGCCAGCGTGCCTGGGCCAACGTCCAGCAGCTCAAAGCGCGCCTCGTCACCATAGCGAGACTGCAAGCGTTCACGCAGGTTGGCCAGCGCCACGCCCGAACCCACACGGCTGCGCCGACGCGTGGGCGCGTGCAGGCCCAGGCCGTCGTCGTGTACGTCGATCTGCAAGGCCTTGCCCTGCACGCGTGCCGTGATCGTTAGCACGCCGCCATCGACCTTGGCTTCCAGGCCGTGGTGGATAGCGTTTTCTACCAGCGGCTGCAAGAGCAGCGGCGGCAGCACGGCAGCACGCGCGGCCGCGTTGGCATCGACGCTGAAGCGCAGCCGCTCGTGCATGCGCGTGGTCATGAGTTGCAGATAAGCCTCGGCCAGTGCCAGCTCGGCGCCCAGGGTGCTGTGCTCACCACGCAGCTGCGTGAGGGTCGCGCGCAGGTAGTCGGTGAAGGCCTCCAGCATCTGCTTGGCAGCGCTGGGCTCGTGGTCGATCAGCGTTTGCAGATGGGCCAGCGTGTTGAAGAGAAAGTGCGGCTCCATCTGCGCTTGCAAGAGGCGCAGCTGCGCTTCGCTGGCGCGCTTCTCGGCCTCGATTTGCTTGGCCTTGGCCGCGAAGTAAAGGTGCAGACCGAAGGTGATGAACACCGAGATGAGCACCGCGCTGGCAATGGTGTTGGCCGCTTGCGCGCCTTTGAACCACGCTGGCACCTGGCCCAGCGCGAGTAGCACACCCAAGGGCCAGCCAATGGCCACGCCGGTGAGCGGCACGGCGGTGTGAAAGACCGTCGCGCGCCAGCCTTTGAGCGCGCGCATGCGCCGTGGCCCCATCAAGCGGATAGTCAGCTCAAAGAGGCCGTGGATGAGGTAGCCGATGGTCAGGCACACCACGAGGTTGCGGCCGTACCACTCGGCCCA
>JANOJR010000452.1:0-3009 GCA_031418855.1 Rubrivivax sp. | reverse complement strand
GCGGCCTCGAAGTACACGACATCGTCGACGGGCACGAGGTGCACCAGCGCGCCGACCTGAGCCTGGATCACCTCCAAGCGCGTACCGGTCTGGCTGACGGCGGCCGTTGGCCCCGAGAGCAGAGCGCGCAGCTGCGTCATGGTTTGCTGCAAGGCTTCACCATGCGCGTGCGCGCCTGCCAGCCGCTGGCGCAGCCGCTGCACGCAAGCGGCCAGGCGCTCCGTGGTGAGCGGTTTCACAAGATAGTCCACCGCCTGCACGTCAAACGCCTTCAAGGCGTACTGGTCGTAGGCCGTGACGAAGACAAGTAGCGGGAAGGGCGCGTCTTGCGGCCACTCTTCGGCCAGCGCCTGCGCAGCTTCCAGGCCGCTGAGCGCGGGCATGCGGATGTCGAGAAAACACACCGTGGGCCGCAGCGCCAGCGCGTGGGCGAGTGCACTGGCGCCGTCGCCCACGACGGCGGCGATGTCCAGCTCGGGCCACAGCTTGACGAGTTCGTCGCGCAGGCTTTGCGCCAGCAGCGGCTCGTCTTCAGCGATGAGGGCGCTGACGCGGCTCATGACGCATCCGCCCGCGCCAAGGGCAGGCGCACGCTAGCCAGCGTGCCGCCTTCGCCGTCGGCCGCAGCAGTCAGCGTCAAGTCGGCGTTAGCACCGTAGAGCGCGGCCAGGCGTGCGCGCACTTGCTCCAGGCCGAAGCCGCTGTCGCTGCCTTTGCCGTCCGTGCCCCTGCGGGCACCCGTGCCCGGCGCAAGGCCGATGCCGGTGTCGCGCACGGTCAGTACCAGTTGGCCGTTAGCCATCTGGGCCGCGATGCTGATGCGCCCCGGCGCGACCTGCGGCTCAAGCCCGTGGCGGATGCTGTTTTCAATCAAGGGCTGCAACAGCAAGGGCGGCGTGGACAGCTCACGCAAGGCGGGCGGCAGATCGAACTCGACCCGCAGCCGCGGCCCCATGCGCAGCGACATCAGCGCCAGGTAGTCGGCCGCGCGCGCGAACTCTGCGGCCAAGGTGTGCGCGTCGCTGCGCGTGGCACTGAGCGTGGCGCGCAGGAAGGCGATGAGGTGGTCTAGCATGGTCTGGGCACGCGCGGGGTCGATGGCTATGAGCACGCGCAAGTTGGCCAGCGTGTTGAAGAGCATGTGTGGCTCTAGCTGCGATTCGAGCAGCTTGAGCTGCGCTTCGCTCGCGCGGCGCTTGGCGACTTCGGCGTCGGCACGTGCACCGGCCAGACGCTCCATTTGCGCGATGCCCACGGCCACCACCAGCGAGGCCAGCACCGTCAAGGCGATCGTCATGCGCGTGCCGGCAGACTGCCACTCCAGCAGGCTGGGTGACCGGTTGCCCGTCAGCGCGTCGCCCAAGGCCATACCCAGCGGTGCGCCGAGCAGGCCGGCCAGCAGCAGCAGCGGCAAGGTCTGCAGCAGCCCGACCTCGGGCTCGTCGCCAGCGCTCAGGCCACGCAGCCCGCGCTGGCGCCGCAGCCACCAGGCGGTGCCGTGTCGCAGCGCGGTGGTCAGGCCCCAGCAGCTGCCGCCTATGGCGAACGAGTACACGGCATGGGGCACGAAGCCGCGGCCGCGCAGCACCGTCAGGAAGACGGCGATGCCCACGCACACACCCACAAACAGCAGCCACTGTTGTGGCAGCTTTCGGGCAGGTGACTTGGGGGCTAGAGCGGCAAGGCCGGCATCACTCACGGGCATGGTTGTGCATTGTGTGGCGCTGGTGCCTGACCCAAGCCCGCCAATCGCAGCATGGCCCAGGCGCGGCCCGACCACAGGCCCGACAACACGCCTGAGAGCACGGCCAGACCGACGAGAAAGCCGGGCGACGAGGCGGCGACCGGCTGCATGGCCTGGAACACGCCGATGGCGTACTTCAGCAAGAAGGTCGCCAGGATCAGCGCCATCGGCCAGCCGCTGCCGCTCACTCGCAGCCGCTGCGTGACGGTGTTCCAGCGCGTGCCCTGCGGCACCAGCCAGCGTGCGGCCGCCGTGAAGGCCAGCGCGACACAAACCAGCCACAGCGCGGCGCTGATGGGCATGACGCGCAGCGCCGGCCACAGCATCGAGACGCCCAGCGCACCCAGCACCAACGGCATGGCGACGATGCGCGCGGGTGTGACTTCGCGGTCACGCCATTGCGTCAGCCCAAGCCCGATCAAGACTGCTAACAGGCCCCAAACCCACAGCGGCGTGTGGCGAAGAATCTCGAAGATCATGGTGTGCTCCCGGTGTGATGGCGCGCATGGTGGCGCGCGCGGCCCGGGCCTGCCAGTGGCGGGTGATCAAACGCCGCCGGGCTTCGTGAAGCGGCGCCAGCGCGGCGCCGGGTCTGGATCAGCTCGCCGCCAGCGCGGCGCGCAGGGCTTCCACGCGTGCGCGGTTGACGCCCAAGTCCTTGCGCCCAATGCGCGAGGCCGAGCGCACCTGCACCACGCCGGCGGCGGGGTCGAACCAGACTTCAATGTCGTCGACAAATTTCAGCAGCTTGGTTTGGCAGGTGGCGTAGATGTAGTCGGGCCGGCTCTGCACGATTTCCACGCCGGGCATGGCTTCGAGCAAGGTCTTCAAGCGTGCGATGGTGGCGGGCCCGTCGCGTTGGAGCGCCAGCGGCGCCACGCGCGCGTAGGCCTGTTGGGCGTCACCGGGCCAGAGATCGGCCTGGCTGTGCACGCTGTTGGGTGTGATTGATGGGCGCTTGAGCCGGCCGTCGTTCACGCCCATGTTGCTGGGTGGCTGGCCACGCAAAAAGCCGAGCTGGCCGGCGAGAACCACCGCCACGACGAGCAGCAGCGCCACGATGGCGAGCCATTTGATGATCCACATGACCGACCTTTCAGCGACGGCGCGAGCCGCCAAGCAGTGACCCCAGCACGCCGCGAATGATCTCGCGGCCCACGGCCGAGCCAATGGAGCGCACCGCCGAGCGTGCGGCCGACTGCGCCAGCCCTTCGTGCACACCGCCACGCGGGCCGGTGCGGCCGAAGAGCACGTCTTTGAGACCA
>JANOJR010000451.1:0-2152 GCA_031418855.1 Rubrivivax sp. | reverse complement strand
GTGCTGGCGCTCTTCAAAGACTTCAGCGGCGGCGACACCATCACCTGGCGCCATGTGATGACGCACAGCTCGGGCCTGCCGCCCATCTTGCCGCTAACGCCCGTGTGGAGCGGCGCCGCAGCGGCCCACGCGCTGGCGCTGGCGGCGCGCGCGACGCATGCTCCGGGCACACGCTTCGTGTACTCCGACATCAACTACATCCTGCTCGGCGCGATGATCGAGCGCCGGGCCGGCGCGCCCTTGCATGAGCTGGCGGCGCGAGAAATTTTCAAGCCCCTGGCCATGGCCGACAGTGGCTACCTGCCGCTGCGCCAGCACGCTTTGTCGCGCCTGGTGCCCACCGAGTTTGATGGCGCGCAGATGCTGCGTGGTGTGGTGCACGACCCTGCCGCGCGGCGCATGGGTGGCGTGGCGGGACACGCAGGACTCTTCAGCACCGTGGCCGACCTGGCACGCTTTGCACGCATGGTGCTCGGTGGTGGTGAACTTGACGGCGCACGGGTGCTGCAGCCCGCCAGCGTGGCGCTCGCCACCACCAACGCCGCGCCACCAGGCCTGGCGCAGCGCGGTATCGGCTGGGACATCGACTCGCCCTTCTCGCGACCGCGTGGCAGCGTCTACCCGCTGGGAAGCTTCGGCCATACCGGCTTCACCGGCTGCGCGATGTGGCTCGACCCGCGTTCGCGCAGCTTCTACGTCTTCTTATCCAACCGCGTGCACCCGCGTGTAGGCGAGCCCATCGTGGCGTTGTACGAAGAAGTCGGCACCTGGGCTGCGCGCGCAGCCGGTGTGGTGGCTCAATAGGAAGTCGCTTCGAAGCCGGCGGCATTGAGCCCGGCCACAACCTCGGCGATGTGTGCCGTGTTGCGCGTCTGAAGCACCAGCTCCACCTCGACGTTCTGCGCCGCCAGCGTCGTGAACGCGCGCTGGTGGTGCACCTCGTCGATGTTCGCGCCGAGCTCGCCCACGATGGTGGTGATGCGCGCCAGCACACCCGGCGCATCGCGCGCGGCGACACGAATGCGTGCCAGCCGACCGGCGCGCGCCATGCCGCGTTCGATGATGCTGGCCAAGAGCAATGGGTCGATGTTGCCGCCGCACAGCACCAGGCCGACGCGCTTGCCGGCAAACCGCGCGGGCTCTTTCATGAGTGCCGCCAGGCCCACCGCACCGGCGCCTTCAACGAGCGTCTTTTCGATGTCGAGCAGCATCACGATGGCCTGCTCGACATCGCCTTCGTCGACCAGCACAAGATCATTGACGTGCGTGCGCACGATCTCGCGCGTGATGCGCCCGGGCTGGCCCACGGCAATGCCCTCGGCGATGGTGCTCAGGCCCTGGGGATGCGCCGTGCCCTGAATGACGTTGACCATGGCCGGGAAGCGCGAGGTCTGCACGCCGATGATCTGGATGCCAGGTTTGATCGAACGCGCCGCGATGCTAACGCCCGAGATGAGGCCACCACCACCGACGGCGATGACCAGCGTGTCGAGCTCGGGCACGGCGCGCAGCATCTCCAATCCGATGGTGCCCTGGCCGGCGATGACCAGCGGGTCGTCAAACGGATGCACAAAGCTCAGGCCCTGCGCGGCGGCGAGTTGCATGGCGTGCGCGTGGGCTTCGTCAAAGCTCGCGCCAAAAAGCACCACCTCGGCACCAAAGCCGCGCGTGCGCTCGATCTTCACCAGCGGCGTGGCCAGCGGCATGACGATCACCGCGCGCAGGCCCAGGCGCTGCGCGTGGTGCGCGACACCCTGGGCGTGGTTGCCGGCGGAAGCCGCGATGACGCCGGCCTGTGCCTGCCCGGCGTCGATCAAGGCCAGCAATTTGTTGAGCGCACCGCGCTCTTTGAACGAGGCCGTGAACTGCAGGTTCTCGAACTTCAGGAAGACCTGCGTGCCGGTGATCTGCGACAGCGTCTTGCTCTCGACGCAGGGCGTGTCCAGCACCTGGCCGGCCAGCCGTGACGCAGCGGCGTCGATATCCGCCCGCGTCACGACCTGGGGATTCATGCTGTGCCGCCGACCGTCAGTCGCTCAATGCGCAGCGTCGGCTGTCCCACGCCCACGGGCACGCTCTGGCCTTCTTTACCGCACACGCCCACACCGCTGTCGAGCTCAAGGTCGTTGCCGATCATGGTGATGCGTGTCAG
>JANOJR010000450.1:0-2940 GCA_031418855.1 Rubrivivax sp. | reverse complement strand
CACATCAACGGCCGCGCCATCCTGTACGCCGAACGCATCACCGATTCAATGCAGCGCGCCATGGGCGAAACCGAGCGGCGGCGCAACAAGCAGATCGCCTGGAACCTGGAACAAGGCATCACGCCGCGCAGCGTGCATAAGCGCATTCGCGACATGATCGACAGCGTCGTCTCCGACAAGACCGCACGTGACGACCTGAAGTCAGCCAAGGCCGCGCTCGAGATCGAAGCCATGAGCGAGCGCGACCTCGGCAAGCGCATCAAGCTGCTGGAAAAGCAGATGCTTGAGCACGCGCGCAACCTCGAATTCGAGCGGGCGGCTCAGGTGCGCGACCAACTCGCCTTACTGCGTGAACAGGCCTTTGGCGCCTCGGTGCGGGACCATGTCGTGCCGCTTTTGCAGCAAGTGCAGCCCGTGCCGACACGGCGCGCCTGAACCCTAATGCGCCGTCGCGCCAGCCCCGCCGCAAGCGCCAGGCCCGCCAGTACGCAGGCCAGCGTGCCGGGCTCGGGTACCTGCTGCACGCTGGCGTTGCGCGGCCCGGCTTGCTGCCCCGAATCGCGGTAGATCAGCTCGTCGGGCAAACGGCTTCTGACCGTGCCATCGCCAGCGCCGGCGTCCCCCGCGCTGTCGTTAGCATCGGCGGTCTCGGCCAGCACCGAGACGTTGCCGCACACGTCGGGCACCATCACCGAGAACTTGCGCCCGTCGGCGGCCTTGGCTTCGAAGAGGTCGGCGCGCTCGATGTGGCCGGCCTTGAAATTCACCCGCGTGTCGGCGCACAGCGTCATGCCGTAGGTCATGGCCACATGCTGGTGGTCGAAGCGGCGGCCGCTGCGCTCGGCCACGATGGCGTCGTTGTGGATGCGCACGCGGTCCACGCTGCGCCGCGCGGCGATGTCGGCGGCGAACTGGATCACCACGTCTTGCGGCAGGTGCGCGCTGGTCAAAGCTTGCTCAACCGTGCCTTGGTAAGGGCTGCGGCCTGGCTGGCCCCATGCGCAGTGGCGGCGCATGGCCAAAGGCGCACGGGTTTGCGTGCTCGGTGGCGACGCGGCATGTGTCGATGGAACCGCGTGGGCGCTAGGCGCCGGCGCCACTGCGCTTTCCGGGCTGCGCAACGCCGCTTTGACAAGCACCGGGTGATCGGCCGGTAGCGCGTCGCCGTCGTAGCTGACACCGCGTGCCACTTGGCGTGGCCCGACGTCGACGAACTGAATGGCCGGTGGCTGTTGATGCCGCCAAACGGCCCAACCCGTGGCCGCTACGCTCACCCCAGCGACGGCCACCAAGGCCGGCCGCAACTTGCGCAAGAGCGGTGCCAGCCAAGGCCCCGACGGCACCCAGCTCGCACCGTCGCGCCGCATCAATGCCTTCCAGCCACAGCGCACTTGGCGGCATTGAAAGCGTGCCGTGGACATACCCGCCAGGCCACGCAGCTTATCGAGCCAGCCACGACGCACGCGCGTCGTCTTGCCGGCGCATTCGGGGCAGCGCAGACCGTGGCGCTGTGAGGCATAGCGGCTCATACCGCTTCTTTTCGGCCTTGACACCCAAGCCTTGAGTGCTACGGTCTGGTGGTGCACCACGGGCGGGACACAAGCGCTCGGCTATCCTGCCCGGATGTGGCCGTGGAAACCCAAACCTTTGAACTATGAGACGCAGGTGCTGATGGTCTGCACCGGCAACATCTGCCGCTCGCCCACGGCCGAGGCCGTGCTGCGCAAGCTGCTGGCCGAGCGCGGGCTGGAGGCGGTGATTGGCGTTGATTCCGCCGGCACCCACGCACTCAGCGGCTCGCCGCCGGACGCGCGCAGTCAGGCCGCAGCGGCGCGGCGGGGCTACGACCTGTCCAAGCTGCGCGCGCGCCAATTCGAAAGCGCTGACTTCGAGCGCTTTGAGCGCATCGTGGTCATGGACGACGACAACCTGCGCTGGCTGCAAGCGCAGCCCGCCGCGCGCATCGAAGGCAAGGTCGCTGGCCTGATGGTGCAAGACGTGCCCGACCCCTACTACGGCGCGCCTGAAGGCTTTGAGCATGTGCTCACCTTGATCGAGCAGGCCTGCCAGGACCTGCTGCTTTCACTCGTGGAGCAACGCGGCCGGCCTGTGTAGTTCAGGGCTAACCCTGACCAGAAGACGAGGGATTTACTCGGCCTCTGCTATAGTTGAGCGAATCGCTCGGAATCCCGCCGCAGCCGCCTCTGAAAGCGCGTCGGCAGCTGGCTGCAAGGCCCCGCGCGGCACCTACCCACTCCCCAAGGAGAAGCCATGAGACTGACCACCAAAGGTCGTTTTGCCGTCACCGCCATGATCGACTTGGGCATGCGCTCGGGCGCTGGCCCGGTGGCGCTGGCGGCCATCAGCCAACGCCAGCAAATTTCCCTCTCCTACCTGGAGCAGCTCTTCGGCAAGCTGCGCCGCGCCGAGCTCGTTGAGAGCACACGCGGCCCAGGCGGCGGCTACGCGCTGGGCCGTGACGCGGCCGAGATCACGGTGGCCGACATCATCATCGCGGTCGACGAGCCGATTGACGCCACCGGCTGCGCCGGCAAAGAAAACTGCATGGGCGAAGACGCCACGCGCTGCATGACGCACGACCTGTGGGCCAGCCTGAACACCAAGATGCTGGACCACCTGAACTCGATCAAGCTCAAAGGCCTGGTCGACGAGCAGCTGGCCAAGGGTGTCGTCAGCGACGAAGCGCCGATGAAGCGCGCGTTCTCGTCCCAGCCAGTGGTCAAGCCGATCAAGATCACCGCGCCCAATTCGGTCTTCGCGCTGGGCAGTGCCTTCAGCGGCACCTTCAACAAATAACGCCAATAACGTCAAAGCTGTACGCACATGACCCCGCACCTGCCCATTTACCTTGACTACGGCGCCACCACGCCTTGCGACCCGCGCGTCGTCGACGCCATGATCCCCTGGCTGCGCGAACAC
>JANOJR010000449.1:0-14369 GCA_031418855.1 Rubrivivax sp. | reverse complement strand
ACCGAGGTGCCGGTGCGGCTGATCTCGATCAGCGCGTTGGCCCAGGCCTGGCGGATGGGCAGCTCGCTGGTCCAGGCCTTGAACTCAGGGCCATTGAAGACCGAAGCGCGCGGCGGCGCCACGCCGTTCTTCACCAGCCGCGTCTGCATCTCGTTGCTGGTGGCCCATTGCAGGAAGGTCCAGGCGGCATCCTTCTTGGTGCTGAAGTTCGACACCGACACACCCCAGCCGAAGACGATGGGTTTGCTGATGCCGGTGGCCTTGCCGCGCGGCAGCACCTTCAGGCCGATGTCGTTCGGGCGGCCGGGAAACTTCATGATGTTGGCGAACTCGTTGGACGACTCGTGCGTCATCGCCAGCCGCCCCTGGCCCAGCATCTCGATGACCTGCGTGAAGGTGTGGTTGGCTGCGCCCGGCGGGCCGTAGTCCTTCAGCAGGTTGGCGTACATCTCGGCGCCCTTGACGCTGCCGCTCTGGCACAGCCCGGGCTTGCCGTCTGGCGTGGCGAAGTCACCGCCGCTGTTGTAGATGAAGGCCGAGACCGCGTACGAGATGGCGCCACGAATGCCGCGCGCGGCCCACACCGTGGCGTCGCCGCGTGCGGCGCAGGCTTTGAGTTTGGCCGCCGCTTCGGGGATCTCTTCCAGGAACATCGGCTCGGCGACATTGCACTTGCCGAAGATCTCCTTGTTCCAATAGAACAGCGGCCCTTCGAGGTTGATGGGCAGGCCCACGAGCTTGCCGTTGACGGTTTCTGAGCGGCGCAGGCTTTCGCCGAAGTCGTTGAAGTTGAAGTCCGGCGCGGTCGCTGCCGGGTTGGCCAGCAGCGGCGACAGGTTGGCGTACCAACCGGCCTTGTCGTAGGTCATGCCTTCGCGGAACTTGAGCGACATGAAGACGTCGATGTCGCTGGACTTGGCCTGCATCATCGTCGTCAAGCGGGCACGGAACTGCTCTTCGTTGAAGATCTCCAGGCGCAGCTTGATGCCGGTCTTGGCGGTGAACTCACCGGCCATGTCGCGCACCGCCTGCGACCAGGGGTGGTTGTTGAGCAGCAGATTCAGCGTCTGGCCGTCGTGCTGCTTCCAGTTGAAGGCTTGTGCCTGCGCCGAGGGCACGGTGAACAGAAGGGTGGCCGCAGCGGCGGCAAGAGCTCCAAGTCGTTGCATGTCGTGTCTCCAATCGTTGTCGTTGGGAAGAATCAGGCTCTCAGGCCGCGACGTAGCCGCCGTCGACCGGGATCGTGACGCCGTTGATCAGCGCCGAGGCAGGCGACGCCAGGAACAGCGCCGTGCCCGCCAGTTCATCGGGCTCGGCCCAGCGCTTGGGCGGCAGGCGCTGCATCAGCTTGTCGTTGAACTCGGGGTTCTCGCGCCCGTTGCGGCTGATGTCGGTGTTGATCCAGCCCGGCGCGATGGCGTTGACGCGGATGCCGTCGTCGATGTAAGCCAGCGCCAGCGACTTGGTCAAGCCCACGATGGCCGTCTTGGCCGCCGCGTAGGCGGGAATTTGCGGCGCGCCGAAGTAGCTGTACATCGAGCCGATGTTGATCATGCAGCCGCGCGTGGCCTTCAGGTGCGGACGAAAGGCCGCCGCCAGGCGCACGTTGCCGAACAGGTGGATGTCGACGATCTCGCGAAAGACCTCGGGCTTGTGCTCCTCCCACCGGATGAGCCGGCCGGCGCAGTGGATCAGCACGTTCAGCGTGGGAATCTTGGCCGCCAGCGCGTTGACGGCGTCGTCGCTGGTCACGTCCAGCAGCTCATATGCCGCGCCGGCGGCGCTGAGCTCCGCGCTGGGCGGCTTCAGGTCGGTCAACGTGACGCGCGCGCCATGGGCAAGGAAGGCTCGCGCGAAGGCCGAACCGATGCCACCGCAGCCGCCACTGATGAGCACGTGCTGGCCGGCCACAGAAAAATCGGGTACCGCCATCTCAACTCCTTGTGTCGAGCCGCCCTGTCACGGTGACGGTACCACCGGGCTTTCGCATGCGCAATGGTGTTTGCGATTCCGAAAGCACGCCGAGCGCACCAAGCCGAGCCCGTCGTCGCCAGCCGGCATCAACAGGCCCGGGCGCACGTCAATCATGGGCCGTCTTGGCTAACGCCGACTTGGCACTGACAGTAGCGCGAGGTTGGTGGGGTTGCGCTGCAAGAAACTGTCGCGAAACGCGTCGGGCACATGTGGCAGTGCGCGCTGGTGGACCCAGGCCAGGCCTTGTGCCAACGCCATGGCCGCATCGTCCTGCGCCTGGCAGGCGTTAAAGACCTGCACAGCGCCCCACCAGGCGTCGGGCAGGTACATGTCGGCCGGCTGAATCTTCGCCAGCCGCGGCAGCAGGCGGCGCAGCTGCGTGGCCGCTTGCGCCGAGCGCCCGGCGCGGTGCAGTGCAAAAGCACGTAGCAATTCGGCGCGCATGGCCACGGCCATGTATTCGAGCTCACCGGCCATGCGCAGCACCTGCTCGCAGCAACTCACCGCCGCCATCGCGTCCAGGCGTTCACTGTCCTCCAGCAGCGCCAGCATGCGCGTGTAGGTGTCGCCGCCGGGGCCCAGCAAGGCCAGCGCGTTGGGCCCCGCGTCGGCGCTGTGATGCTCCAGGGCACGGTCCAGCCGTGCCGCCATGAGCGCACCACGCGCCTGCACCGACACCACCGACGGCGGCTCGTAGGCCAGTGCCTGGCGCGCGCGCGCAAACTGGCCCAGCTCGATGAGCAGCTGCGCCAGATGGTTGCTGGCCACGGCGACCCACAGCACCTGCCCGTCACGCCGAAAGCGCGCGACGGCCGCGCCCAGCCGCTCCAGCGCTTCGTCATACGCGCCGCTCATGCCGCAGTAGAGGCCGAGGTAGGTCTCGACGACACCGCCCGTGGGGCCGTCGGTGGCGCCAAGCTCGGCTTGCAACGCGAAGGAACGCCTCGCCAGCGTGAGCGCTTCGCCGACATGCCCAAGGTTGCCCTGCACCGTGGCCAGGTTGGACGTCAGCGTGGCCAACTCAGCCAGGTCACCCAAGGCCTGCGCGTTGTCGATGGCACGGCCCAGCGCGTGGGCGGTGTCGCGCAGGCGCCGCGCGCTGTTGAGCACATAGGCGTAGTCGGCCCAGAAGCGCCCGCGCTGCTCGGCGTTGCCGTCGCGTTCCACCAGCTCACGCAGCGGCTCGATTTCAGCCAGGCCTTCGACCGCGCGGCCGGCCTGCGCCAAGCCCAGCGCATGCAGGCGTGCGGCCTCGAAGTGCGGCCAGGGCGAAGCCAAGCGCCGCGCGATGTCGACGGCTTGCGTGGCCGCCGCGACGCCGCGCTCGTGGTCGGCGGACATCAATGCGGCCATGGCGCGCGCCGTCAGCGCGGCGGCCTGTTGCGCGTCGCCGCGTGCGTCTTGGATCAGGCCGTCGATCACGCTGTCGGCATGGGCCACGCCCTGCACCACGATCAGCGACTGGATGCTGTCGCAGCGCGCCTCAAACGCGCGCTGGGTGTCACCAGCCTTCTCAAAGCAGGCCTGCGCTTGCTGCCAATGTTCGATCTCGTGGCTGCGCTGCGAAGCGCTTTGTGCCTGGTGCGCGGCCTCAATGTGGGCTTCGCCAGCGCGGGCCCATTGCTGCGCGCCGGCCCAGTGCACGGCCAGACTCGCTGGCGCGGCCTGCTGCGTCAGCAGGACCTCGGCAATGTGCCGGTGCAGCAGCCGCGCGATGGGCGCGGGCACCGAGTCTCGCGTGGCTTCGAAGATCAAGTCGTGCGCGAAAGCGTGCTCGCAAAAGACCTGCGCCATATCAAGCTCATGCCAGGGCTCGGCCAGGTCCAGCGGGTGCAACGAAAGCACCGTGGCGGCGAGCTCGGCGCTGAAGCTGGCACCCGCCAGCGCGGCCACGCGTGCGAGCTTCAGCGCGGGCGGCGAAAGCTGCGCCAGGCGGCGCTGCACCAGCGCGGCCACGGTGCTGGGCTGGGGCAGGCGCCGGCTTCTGCGCGTGCCGCCATCCCCACCGTCGCCAGCGCCCGCGAGCACCATGTCCTTCAGCGTTTCCAGCGCAAACATCGGGTTGCCGCCGCTGTGTTTGAGCAGCGCGGCGGCCAGTGTCGGCGCGTCCAGCCCGGGCAGCGCCAGCGAGGCGATGAGCTCGGCCATCTGCGCCAGGTTGAGGGGCGCCAGGCGCACGGTCTCCAGCCGCTGCGTGTCTTCGAGCGCGCGCTGCAAGGCGACAGTCGCCGCGCCGGCTTCCGCCGCTCGCAGGGCAAAACCCCAGCGCAACGCGCTCAAGTCTTCAGACAAGCTCAGCGCTTGCAAACACTCAACGCTGGCGTCGTCGGCGAAGTGCAGGTCGTCCACGATCAGCGCGTGCAGACCAAGCGAAAGCGTCTGCGCCAGCGTGGCCTCGACCGCGCGCTGCAAGAGCAGCCGCTGCGCGTCACCGGCCAGCGCCACGGCCTGGCCCAGCTCGGGCAGCACCAGGGCCAGCTGCTGGCGCCGCGCAGCATCAACGGGCGGGCCAAAGCGCGCCAGCAGCGCACGCAGAAGCCGCGCCAGCAGCGCGTAGGTCAGGCTCGCGTCACCCGGGCGCGCTTGCACGCTGAGCACGCCGTCGCTGGCTGCCGCCACATCACCAAGCAAGCGCGTCTTGCCGATGCCGGCCTCGCCGTGCAGGGCAAACGCGCGCTGGCTGGCCCAGGCTTGGGCCAGCGCGGCGGTCTCCCCAGCACGGCCCACCAGGCGCGGCGGGCGCATCAAGCTGGCCGGCGCGACGGCACGCTGCGTGGGCAGCGGCAAGGCGATGGCACCGCGCTCGATGGTCGTTAGCAGCTCGATCGTCTCGGCACCCGGGCGCGCGCCGAGCTCGTCCTTCAGTCGCGCCTCAAAACGCTCGAAGGCGGCAATGGCGGCACTGGCGTCACCACGCAGGTAGTGCAGGCGCATCAAGCGGCGCTGCGCGTGTTCCGACAGCGGCTCACTCGCCGCCAGCCGCTGCGCATAGGCCAGACCCCGCACGACGGCGCCGCTGGCCTCGCACAAGGCTGCGGCCGCCGCCAGGGCCGCGTCGCGCTGCGAGCGCCAGCGCTCGCGCGCGCCGCGCAGCCAGTCGGCCAGGTCCGGCAGGGTGTCGAAGTTCAGGTCACCGAGCAAGGCCTCGCGGCCCGCCTCGGCGTCATCCGCCATCGCCGCCAAGGCGGCCGCGAGGTCGGTCTGCGCGCCCGGGCTCAGCTGCAACAGGGCACCGGCGCTGACGACATGCGCGTCGTGGTCGCGGCGCAGGCGAAACAGGCGCTGGCGCAGGCTGGTGTCAGCGCGCTTGGCCTTGGCCTCGGGCCAGATCAGTGCGGCCACGTGGGCTGCGGCGATGGGCCCGTCCAGCGCCACCACGGCCAGCAGGGCGGCGTCTTTGGGGGTCAGCCAGACCTGGGCTGCGGGCTGCGTGCGTTGCAGACAGGGCCGCCCCAGCAGCCGCAGGCACCACGGCGAGACGGCGCTCGCCCGCGGTGGGTTCGCAGTCGTGGTCGCTAAAGACTTCGGCGCTTTGGCAGCGGGCATCGTCAAGGTGTCCCATGCCCATGCTCGCCGCAGCGACAGCCGCTGCGGACCCGCGATGGCATGGTCGATTGTGTTGTAGCCGTGGGCCGTGACTCGGCGGTTACCGACGCGCTTGACTCAACCGCGCCGGGCGGCGTCCAGCACCCGCGCGGGTGTGGCCGCCATCTCCGCCCGCAGCCGCTTCAACTTCTCGCGTGGGTCTTCCTTCACCGTGGCTTCGTCGAGACCCATCTCGGCGATGAAGCGGCTGGGCACACCCAGCACCATCTCGCGGCCACGCTTGCGTCGCTTCAAGGTGCTAACCGCCAAAGTGCGGCGGGCGCGCGTGATGCCGACGTACATCAGCCGGCGCTCTTCTTCCAGTCTCTCTTGCGTCGTCTCAGGTGTCATGTCTTCGTCGCCCGAGCGAAAGGGCAGCACACCCTCGTTGATGCCGGCCAGCACCACGTGTTGCCACTCCAGGCCCTTGGCCGCGTGCAGGGTCGACAGCGTCACCACGTCTTGCTCGTCACCGCGCTCGGCCAGGCTGATGATGATGCTGATGCTTTGTGCTACTTCGAGCACGCTCTTGGTATCGCTTTGCTCACCGGTGTCGTCATCGCGGCTCACACCTCCGCAGCGCTTGGCGATCCAGTCGACAAAGTCCAGCACATTGGCCCAGCGCGCGGTGGCGAGCTTGGCGCTGTCTTCGCCGTCATGCAGGTGCTGCTCGTAGCCGATGTCTTTCAACCAACCCAGCAGCAACACGCGCGCAGCGTCACCCCCCGTGGTGTGGCGCGCGCGGCCTTCGAGATCGTTCACGGCGCGGCCGAATTCATGCAGCGCGTCGATCGCCTTGCCCTTCAGTGCGGCGGGCAGGCTGGGTGAAAAGAGCGCTTCGAAGAGGCTGACTTTCCACTTCGACGCGAACTCGCCTAAGGCCGCAAGTGTGGTGTGGCCGACGCCGCGCTTGGGCGTCGTCACCGCGCGCAGGAAGGCGGGGTCGTCGTCCTGGTTGACCAGCAGGCGCAGCCAGGCGCAGAGGTCTTTGATCTCGGCACGGTCGAAGTAACTCTGCCCGCCCGAGACCTTGTAGGGCAGCTGCGCGGCACGCAGTTTTTGCTCGAAGGCGCGCGACTGGTGGTTGGCGCGGTAGAGGACCGCGAAGTCGCTGAGCTTTACCTCACCACCTGCGGCGCGAAGTGACTGAATGCGCGCCACCGCACGCTCGGCCTCGTGCTCTTCGCCGTCGCACTCCACCACGCGCACGGGCTCGCCGTCACCAAGCTCGCTCCACAACTTCTTCTCGAAGATCTTCGGGTTCTGCGCGATCACCGCATTGGCCGCACGCAGGATGGCGCCCGTGCTGCGGTAGTTCTGCTCGAGCGCGATGATGCGCAGCTGGGGGTACTCTCGCGGCAGGCGCTTCAGGTTGTCGATGGTGGCACCGCGCCAGCCGTAAATGCTCTGGTCGTCGTCGCCGACCGCCGTGAACATGGCGCGCTCGCCCACCAGTGTTTTGAGCAGCTCGTACTGCACGGCGTTGGTGTCCTGGTACTCGTCGACGAGCACATGCTTGAACGTCGCTTGCCACTTCGCGCACACCTCGTCGTCGCGCTGTAAGAGCTTCAATGGCAGGCCGATGAGGTCGTCGAAGTCCACCGCCTGGTAGGCCGCCAGGCGCTCTTCATAACGACGCATCACGCGCGCGGCCACGCGCTCGTCGTCATCCGTCGCGGCGGCCTCGGCCATGTCGGCGTTCAAGCCCTGGTTCTTCCACAGGCTGATGGTCCATTGCCAGCGCCGCGCCAGCGCCAAGTCGCTGCTGCCACCGGCGTCACGCAGCACGCCGGCAACGTCGTCGCTGTCGAGGATGGAGAAGTTGGCTTTCAGGCCGATGCGCTCGCCGTCGCTGCGCAAGATACGCACGCCTAACGAGTGAAAGGTGCTGACCGCCAAGTCCTTGGCCGCACGTGGGCCGACCAGCGCTTTGGCACGCTCGCGCATCTCGGCCGCGGCCTTGTTGGTGAAGGTGATGGCGGCAATTTCCTTGGCCGCGAGACCCGTGCTCAAGAGCTTGGCGATCTTGTGCACGATCACCCGCGTCTTGCCTGAGCCCGCACCTGCCAGCACCAGGCAAGGGCCGCTCAGGTGGTAGACGGCTTGCAGCTGGGCGGGGTTGAGCGAGACGGGGGCGGGCATGGGCGTAGGGCGGGAGGTGGGGAGCCGACATCGGCTGCGCAGGGCGGGGGATGATAGTCAAGCCCTTGCGGGCGATTGCTCGCTGCATAGCTGAGCGTCTAACTGTCTCATGTTATAGCCAAGATGTGTCATTTTGCCTATAATGCGATACATGCCAGCCCGCGCCTCCCTCAGCACCCGACCACAAGCCCTGTTGCTTGGTGAGTTCGGCGAGCGCCTGCGCAAGGCGCGCCTGCGCCGCCGGCTCAGTGCCGCGTGGGTCGCGCAGGCAGCCGGTGTCAGCCGCGTCACCGTGCACCGCGCCGAGGCCGGCGCGCCGGCCATCACCGTAGGCACCATCGTGAAAATCATGGGCGCGCTGGACCTGGCGCATGACCTCGCACTCCTGGCCCGCGACGACAGCACCGGCCACGCCTTGCAAGACGCACGGCTGCCGCAGCGGCGCGTCGTCAACGCAGCGATTGCGGCGAATGCGGCCCATGCGACAAACCGCCCCGCCGCCAAGCCCGGCGCCAAACCTCCCGGCCCCGTGGCCTTGGCGCGTTATCCGCAACTGCGCCAGCTCGCCTGGCACCTCGGCCCCGATGCGCTTGAGCTCAGCGCCACGGAAGCCTTCGCGCTGTACGAGCGCCAATGGCGCCACGTTGATCAAGCCGCGATGCCCGCGCACGAGCGCGCGCTGGTCAAGCGCCTGACAGCCACGCTGGGCCACGGAGTGATGCTTGTTTGAGCGGCCACACCACCAGCGCATCGCGCGCGTGCTGGCGAGTCTGGACGCTGCGCTCTTGCTCAAGCACCGCTGCTTTTTTGGCGGCGGCACGGCCGTCGCGCTGGCGCATGGTGAGTACCGCGAGTCGGTGGACGTGGACTTCATCTGCGCGTCGGTCGAGGGCTACCGCGAGCTGCGTGGGCGGGTGAATCGTGGCGGCATCGCAGCACTTTGCAAAGCGCCTCTTGCGCTGCTGCGCGAGCCACGCATCGACCAATACGGCATTCGTTGCGCGTTTGAGGTCGACGGCGCGCCGGTGAAGTTTGAGTTGATCTTCGAAGGCCGCATCACACTCGATGACCCGCTGCCGGGTGACCGCATCGCCGGCGTGTGGCGGCTCACGCATGACGACCAAGTTGCCACCAAGCTGATGGCCAACTCGGACCGCTGGGCCGACGAGTCGGTGATGAGCCGCGACCTCATGGACTTGGCGATGCTCAGCCACGACGGCGGACTGCCCGCGCCGGCCCTGGCCAAAGCGCGCCACGCCTACGGCGACAGCGTGCTCAGCGACTTGGCCAAAGCTCAGCAGCGGCTGCTGGAGCGCGAGGGCCGGCTCAAGCAGTGCATGCGCGCCATGGGTATGACGATGCCCGAGAGCGAACTGCGTGCGCGCATTCAGCGCCTGCGCAGCGCCGTGCCCAAGCCACGCGCCAAACCACGCACCAAACGCCCCACATGATTGGCCGTCGCTCGCTGCTGCTGGCCGCAACCATCGCTGCGCCCAGCTGGGTGCGCCACGCGCGCGCCGCCGACACCGAGCGCTTCACCCTCGGCGTTGCGTCGGGCCAGCCGCGCAGCGATGGCGTGGTCTTGTGGACGCGCTTGATGGGCGACGACCTGCCCGAGCGTGTGGACGTGCAATGGGAGCTCGCGTACGACGAAGCCTTCACGCTCATTGCCGCGCGCGGCAGCGAAAGTGCCGTTGCCGCCTGGGCCCACAGCGTGCACGCCGAACCGCAGGGCCTGCAAAGCGCACGCTGGTACTTCTACCGCTTCACCGCCCTGGGCCAACGCAGCGCGGTGGGCCGCACACGCACGGCGCCGGCGCTGGACGCCCACCCGGCGCCGCTACGCTTCGCCATCGCCAGCTGCCAACGCTGGGACCACGGCCACTACGCGGCCTGGCGCGATGTGGCGGCATCGAATCTGGACCTCGTGCTCTTTCTCGGCGACTACATCTACGAGTACTCCGCCCTGCCCAGCCCCGTGCGCATGCACCGCGGCAGCACGGTGCGCACACTTGACGCTTACCGCGGTCGCTATGCGCAGTACAAGAGCGACCCGCTTTTGCAAGCCGCGCACTCCGCCGCGCCCTGGCTGATGGTGTGGGACGACCACGAGGTCGCCAACGACTACGCCAGCCTGGAAGGCCGCAGCGTCACCAGCGGCTTTGCGCGCCAGCGCGCAGCGGCCTATCAGGCCTATTGGGAACACATGCCGTTTCCACATTCGGCCCAACCCATCGGCGCGGACATGCGCATTTACGGCCACGTCGACTGGGGCCGCCTGGCGCGCTTTCATCTGCTTGACGACCGCCAGTACCGCGACGCGCAAGCCTGCCCCCGGCCCGGGCTTGGTGGCAGCCGCCAACTGCGCCTGAGCGAATGCCCCGAACTGCTGGACCCGCAGCGCAGCCTGCTTGGCGCGGCGCAAGAGCGCTGGCTGGCCGACAGCTGGGGCCTGGACCGCCCCTGGAACCTCGTCGCACAACAAACCCTGATGGCGCGGCTGAGCCGCAGCGACCCCGCGCACGATGCGCGTTATTCAAGCGACGGCTGGGACGGCTACGCCCCCGCGCGCCAGCGCTTGCTGCACACCGTCGCCGAGAAGAAAGTGCCCGGCGTGGTGGTGCTCGGCGGTGACGTACACGCCAGCTTTGTGGCCGACCTGCGCGTGGATTTCGACAAGCCCGACTCGGCCATCGTCGCCAGCGAGTTCTGCGCCACGTCCATCTCCAGCCACGGCCGCGCGCAAAGCGCGCTCGATGCCGTGCGCGGCTTCAATCCGCACTTGCACCACGCGCAAAGCGACCAGCGCGGCTATACCCGCTTCACGCTCGACGCCAACACTTTGCAAGCCGAGATGCGCGTGGTGGCTAACGCCCGAGATGCGGGGAGTGCGGTGAGCACGGCTGCGCGCTTCAGCGTGGCGGCCCAGCGCCCAGGGCCGCAGCGTGGGTGAGGTCGCATCACCATCTGTGTAGACTCTTGTGTAAGGAGTCACACATGGCCACCAACCTATCCATCGATCCGGCATTGATCGAGCGAGCGCTTGAAGTCAGTGGCGAGCGCACCAAGAAAGCCGCCGTCACGCTGGCCTTGCAGGAGTTCATCGCCCGGCGCGGGCAAAGGCGCGTGGCAGAGCTGATGGGCAAGCTTGAATGGGACACTTCATTCGACTACAAGGCCGAGCGCTCACGCAAGTGAAGTGCAGCTGACGCGGCCGTGACCCTGCTTGTCGACACCAGCGTCTGGTCGCTCGCGCTGCGCCGCGACCACGTTTCCGACCTGCCGCAACTGCGCGCGCTGCGCGCCGCCCTGGACGGCGAAGAGATCGTCGTCACCACGGGACTTGTGCTGCAAGAGCTGCTGCAGGGATTTGCCGGGCCGCGTGCCAGTGCCGACATCGTGGAGCGACTGGCAGCCTTGCCACTGGTGACGCCAGATCGCCAGGACCACATCGCCGCTGCGGCCTTACGCAACACCTGCCGCCGCGCCGGTGTGCAGCTGGGCACGATCGACGCGCTCTTGGCGCAGCTGTGCGTGCGCCACCGGCTCACGCTGCTGACCACCGACCAAGACTTCGTGCATGCCGCGGCGCACTGCAAGCTGAAAGTGTGGCGTTAGATTTGATGTTGGGCAGCAACAAAAACGGCCGCATAGTGCCAAGCACTTTGCGGCCGAATGCCGTCGTTCAAACCTCCATCAAGACGCCGGGCAAGACTGCCCCAGCTGCGCGATCAGCCCGCGCAGCGTGCGCGTCGTGCCTGTGGCTTCATCCACCGGGTGGAAGGTGTTCTTCGTATGCGTGCAGCCGTAGGTCGCCGCCGCCACGGGGGCGGCGGTGAGCACGTCGTCGCCAGCGGGCTTGGTGCCCTGCTTCACCCACCTCACCAGGTCGTCGAAGGCGGCGGCCATTTCAGCGTTGGTGAAGTCGCAATGGGTCGCGCCACGAATGGCGCGGTGCACCACACGGTCAGCGCGCGCGGTGCCGGCCGCATTCAGGCGCTGGCGGTAGACCTGCTGCATGTTGAAGGGCACGAAGATGTCGCCCAGCGTATGGATCGACACCACCGGGGCATAGGGCCTGGCGTTCACCTGGGGTACGGCACGCAGGCCATCGCGGCGCAGCGGGTTGTAGTTGGCATCGGCCGTGACACGCGGCACGCTGCTGTTCAGCGCGGCGCTGGCCGCCGCGTCACCATCGATGACGTACACGGTGCGGCTGCTGTCGTTGTTGTACTTGGCCAGGATGCCGGTCAGCGTCAGGTCTGAACCGAAATTGAGCACCATGGCCCCGCTATAGCTGCCGCCGTAGTACAGGCCGATGTCGAAGAGCGGCCGCGTGCCGCCCGTGAGGTTCTTCAACACGCTGACGTACTGCGCACCCGCCGTGCCCTTGGGCGTGTAGCCCGCGGTCGGGTAGTTGTTGAACAAGGCGTTGTGCACCGGTGTCAGGATCGAGTTGGGGTTCAGGCTGGGCGCCAGCAAAAACTGGTAGCGCTGGCGCGCCGTGAGCGAGGCTGGCAATGCCGCGCCCACGCCTGACAGCTGCTGCGCCGCCAAGCCTGCTGCGACAAAGGTGTTGCCCAGTTCGCTGTCACCCACCACGCCGCACATCGGCACCGCACCGGCATAGCGCACCTTGTTCACCGCTGTGGCCAGGGCTTCCTCTTCGACGGCCGCTGCGGCGATCTGCCCGCCCATCGAGATGCCCATGATGTAGAAGCGTGAAGGCGCCGCCTTGCCGGTGATCGACGCAAAGGCCAGCGCCAGCTTGTTGGTGTCCTCGATGCCCGCGCGCACGTCGAAGGAGTTCTTGCTGTAGCCCGACGACGCCCAGGCGTAGCCGTTTTGGATCAGGTGGCGGCGGATGTTGGCGTCGTTGGCGTTCAGTGTCTCGCCCTCGCCCGCGTAGCCGTGCGTGTACATCACGAGCTCGCCGTTCCAGTTGGCCGGCACCTCCACACGGTAGGCGGCCAGCGGGCTCCTGGGGTTGTTGTCGTAGCCCGCCAGCTTGCCGGCCACCCGCTGCGTGGTGCTCATGTCGACCACGTCACCCGCCGCGGCCGGCATGGCGGCGAAGGTGGTGGCGGCGTTGGCAGCCGCGCTCAGCGTATAGGCGCGCCCGTCCTGCCCACGCGGTGGCTCGGCAGGCAGCGCCGCCAGCAGCGCCGTGCCCGCGGCAGCGGCGCTGACCAAGGTGCCCAGCGTGGCCGAGGCATTGCCCAGCGACGCGCCCAGGTTGTCCAGTGCCTTGTCTTCGTCATCGCCCACGGCGAAGGTCTGCGTCAATGGGTTGCCGGCCGGTGTCCAGCCCATCAGCCGCGCCGACTCGCCAACGATGGCCGTGGTGGCGGCGGCCACACCGGCGTTCATGGTGTTCAGTGATGCGTTGTCCAGCGTGGCGAACACCGTGCTCGGGTTGCCCCGCAGCGCGCGAGCCAGGATCAGCTCGGTCAGCGGCGTCAAGTTGGCCTGGCCGGCGCTGCTGGTGAAGCCGTGCAGCTTGCCCATGGTGGCCGAGTCCACTTCCAGCATGCAGGGCAGCTCGTGCGCGTTCAAGGTGATGCTGTAGCGGCCGGCGGCGTCGGTGGTGGCGCTGACGGGAAAGCCGGCACTGCACTTAGCGGTCACCGACCTAGCCGCGACGGCCGCACCCGTGGCGGCCACGCCTGTGATGGTGATGGGGGTGATGTTGTTGCCGCCGCAGCTGGCCAGCAGCGCGCTGATGGCCAGCGCAGGCAGGGTAAGTCGAAACAATCGCATGGTGTCTCCGGGTGGTGTTTTGATCGCCTGGCATCTTGCCCGCGAACGCGCCCCTGGCCGCATCGCAAAGACTAGGACTTCCACCACTGGCGCAGCCCACGCCGCGCGCTTCAGCTTGGTGGTGCCGCGCCCGGTGCCGCAGTGGGGTTGAAGGCGGCGCGCCTTTCGCTCGGCAGCGCCAACACCACGGCCGCCGTGAACACCGCCACCCCGGCCATGGCCATGAAGAGAACGCCAAAACCGGCGGCCTTGACCATCGGCCCCAGCGCCCACACCGCGCCCGAGCTGATGCCCAGCGAGATGGCCAGGCGCAAGCCCGCCACGCGCGAGCGCATGCGGTCGTCCACGTAGCGCACGATGGTGGCGTCGGTAAACGGAATGGCGCCGAAGATGAAGACCATCGCGCCGATGAGCGCTGCATAGAGGGCCCAGCCCTGCGCCTGCGACGCCCACAGCAGCATGGGCGCCTGGCACAGCACGATCGTCAGTTGCAGCGGCCGCAAGGCGAAGCGGTCAATCAGCCGCCCCACCACCAGCTGGGCTAACGACGCAAAGGCGTAGACAGCACCGAGCAGCAGGCCCAGTGTCGACGGGTCTTCCACCACGCCCCGAAAGCGCTCGGCAAGCAGCTGGCCGTTGCCGTTGGTGGTGAGGTTGAAGATAAGCCCGCCCGAGGCCGAGGCCAGGGTCATCACCGCCAATGCGCGCAGCACCTCGGTGCGCGAAAGCTGCGGCCCGGCCTTGCGCGCGCGCTGCGACGGCGGCTCGGTTTCATGCGGCGCGGCGCGCACGAACCACACGCCAAAACCAATGCTGGCCAAGCCCGGCACCACAAACGCCGCGCGCCAGCCCAGGTGTTCGACCAGGTAGCCGGTGAGGATGGCTGCGGCCGCAATGCCGAGGTTGCC